>NZ_JBHSPB010000018.1:0-142100 GCF_042656465.1 Streptomyces gamaensis | reverse complement strand
GGTCCCCGAGCCCGCCCCCCAGCAGCCCGCGCAGGCCCCTGCCGCCGGGCGCCCCGCCGGCTCCTGGCCCACCGCGGCGCAGCCCGGTGCGGCGGCGCAGCCCGGTGCGGCACAGTCCGTTGCCGCGCAGCCCGCCGCGCGTCCCGGCGCCTGGCCCACGGCCGCCGCCCCCGGCTCCGGGGCCGCCCCGGACCGGCCCGCCGCGCCCGTATCCGCGCCTGCGCCCGTACCCGCCGCCCCGGCCCCCGCCGCCGGCGGTCCCGCCCCCGTCTCCGGGGACGCCTCGCAGGTACGGCAGCTGTGGCCCAACATCCTGGACGCGGTCAAGAACCGCCGCCGCTTCACCTGGATCGTGCTCAGCCAGAACGCGGACGTCGCCGGCTTCGACGGCACGACCCTGCAGATCGGCTTCGCCAACGCCGGTGCCCGCGACAGCTTCGCCAACAGCGGCAGCGAGGACGTGCTGCGAGCGGCGATCAACGACGTGTACCAGGGCCAGGTGCAGTGGAAGATCGAGCTGGTGGTCGGAGGAGCCCCCGCGGGCGGCGCCCCCGCCTCCGCCCCCCGCCCCCCGCAGCCCGTCGCCCCGCCCCCCGTACAGCCCGTCCAGCAGCCCCGCCCCGCCGCGCCCGCGCCGCAGCCGGCCGCCCCGGCCCCGTACCAGGCGCCCGAGCCGCCGCCCGCGTCCGTCGTCGCGCCCGAGGACGACATCCCGGAGGAGGACGACCCCGATCTCGTCGACAGCGCCCTGAGCGGCCACGACCTCATCGTGCGCGAGCTCGGCGCCACCGTCATCGAAGAGATCAGCAACGAATAGCAGCGGCGAACAGCCGGGTGCGTGCCCGTCTGCCCGCCTGCCCGCCCCGCCGGTCTTTCGGTACGGGCGGGTAGTTAGCTGGCTTCTTACCCGGGCATGGGGCGCCGGACGCGGGGAGCACGTAGGCTCGGGCTACCGAAGAAAGTCGTCGACAGCCAGGAGCGAACCAGTGTTTCCCGGTGGTGGCCAGCCGAACATGCAGCAGCTGCTTCAGCAGGCCCAGAAGATGCAGCAGGACCTCGCGGCGGCCCAGGAGGAGCTCGCCCGGACCCTCGTCGAGGGCACGGCGGGCGGTGGCCTGGTGAAGGCCACGGTCACCGGCTCCGGTGAGCTCCAGGGCCTGGTCATCGACCCCAAGGCCGTCGATCCCGAGGACACCGAGACCCTCGCGGACCTCGTCGTCGCCGCCGTCCGCGACGCCAACGAGTCCGCCCACAAGCTCCAGCAGGACAAGCTCGGCCCGCTCGCCTCCGGCCTCGGTGGCGGCAGCGGCATCCCGGGCCTGCCGTTCTGAGCGCCTAGTCCCTCCCCAGGCAGCGCACAGCGCGGCCACAGCATCGTGAAGGAGCATTCGATCCGTGTATGAAGGCGTGGTCCAGGACCTCATCGACGAGCTGGGCAGGCTGCCCGGCGTCGGTCCCAAGAGCGCGCAGCGGATCGCCTTCCACATCCTGCAGGCCGAGCCGGCCGACGTCCGCCGGCTCGCCCACGCCCTGACCGAGGTCAAGGCGAAGGTCCGGTTCTGCGCGGTCTGCGGCAATGTCGCCCAGGACGAGCGCTGCCGGGTCTGCCAGGATCCGCGCCGCGACCCCGCGGTGATCTGCGTGGTGGAGGAGTCCAAGGACGTCGTCGCCATCGAGCGAACCCGCGAGTTCCGGGGCCGCTACCACGTCCTCGGCGGGGCCATCAGCCCCATCGAGGGCATCGGGCCGGACGACCTGCGCATCCGCGAGCTGCTCGCGCGGCTCGCGGACGGCACGGTCACCGAGCTGATCCTGGCCACAGACCCCAATCTGGAGGGGGAGGCCACCGCCACGTACCTGGCCCGCATGGTCAAGTCCATGGGGCTCAAGGTCACCAGGCTGGCCAGCGGTCTGCCCGTCGGGGGAGATCTTGAATATGCCGACGAGGTCACGCTCGGGCGTGCCTTCGAAGGGAGACGACTTCTCGATGTCTGACGCAACGCTGCACGACGCCAAGCGCGATCCCGACGACTTCGCGGTCCAGATCGCGGACTCGATCGAGAGCTTCATCGTCGCTGTCACGGAGGTCTCGCGCGGCGACGAGCCCGACAGCGCGGTGCCGTTCCTTCTGCTGGAGGTCTCCCAGCTCCTCCTGACCGGCGGCCGGCTCGGCGCGCACGAGGACTTCGTCCCCGACGAGCGGTACGAGCCGGACGTCGGCCCCGAGCCGGATGTCGACGAACTGCGCGAGCGGTTCGCCGTGCTGCTCGATCCTGTCGATGTGTACTCGGAGGTGTTCGATCCGTACGTTCCGCGCAGCGCGCCCGTCGCCTGCCGGATCTCGGACGACCTCGCCGACATCATCACCGACCTGCGGCACGGCATGGCCCACTACCGGGACGGGCGCGTGAGCGAGGCCCTGTGGTGGTGGCAGTTCTCCTACCTGTCCAACTGGGGTCCGACCGCGTCCGCCGCGCTGCGGGCGCTCCAGTCCCTCGTCGCGCACGTCCGTCTCGACCAGCCGCTCGCCGATCTCGACGGCCTCGACACGGATTCCGTCGCCACGGAGGAGCAACTGGCCGAGGAGGCCGGGCGGGTCATGGCCCAGGAGATCGGCGGGTCGATGGGGCTGCAGACGTCGTAGCCGGCTTCCGGTGCGTCAAGTGGCGGGTGGGTGGGGCGGGTTGGGCCGTGCCCCGTGGTTCGTGGCCGCGCGCGCCTGATCAAACCGGTTCACGCCGCTGTGGGGAAAGATGCGCCAGCAGCAGCTCCGTGAGGCGTTCGGGCGTGCGGAGCGGCAGGTAGTGGTCGGCATCCGGAACGACGTGGCCCTGGGCGTCGGGGATTTCGGCGGTGAGCCGTTCGGCGATCGCCGCGATCTCCGGGTGGTCGCGGTCGCCGTGGACGACCAGCGTGGGCGCGGTGATGTGCCCGAGACGTGATGCGGCATCACGGTCCGGGGTGTGCGCGAAGTACCGTTCGCTGGTGATGCGCCGTGCCGCGTTCTGCTCCACCATCTCCTGGATCAGCTCTCCTCCGGGTGCCGCGCGGCCCATGGATGCCCAGATCGACAGTTCCAGCCGGGCCAGTGACGATGCGTTTCCTTGGTGACGGGCCGCGGCGTAGGCCGATGTCCGCGCGTCGTGCGGCCAGACGTGGCCGCTGACCGAGGTTCCGACCAGGGCCAGTTCGGTGACGCGGTCGGGGTGGGCGAGGGCGAAGTCCAGTGAGGTCTCGCCGCCCATGCTCAGGCCGACCAGTGCGGCGCGACGCAGGCCGAAGTGGTCCAGGACGGCGCGCAGGTCCTCGGTGTCGCTGAACGGCTGTTCCGGTCGACTGGACTGTCCCAGGCCGCGCGCGTCGTAGCGGATGACGTCGTGGTGGGCTCTCAGCACCGGGGCGACGGCGTCCCACAGACGGGAGTCCATGCCGGCGCCGTGCAGGAGGACGACCGGGTTGCCGGTTCCACCGCGTTCTGCCCACAGCGAGCCGCCGCCGGGAGCGGGGATACGGATGTCGGGCACGGGCGTTCCTTCCCGACCGGCGTGTGAGCGTCGGTCTGTTCGGTGATCTGCCGGTCAATAGGCTGCACGGGACGGTCTGTTACGGCGAATCTGTTACGGCGAAGGGGACGGCGTGCTGCTGGGGTGTTTGGGGGTCACCGGCGAGGAGGAGCGTGTCTACCGGTTCCTTCTGCGTGGGGACGAGGAGCGCGCCGAAGCCGTCGGCCGGGCCCTGCGGCTGCCCACCGGAACCGTACGGGCCGCCCTGCGGCGGCTTGAGGCGGCCGGGCTTGTCCGCCTCACCGGAGACGCGGACGAAGAAGGCGACGGCGACGTGGGCGAAGCCACCGCCGTCGACCCCGCCATCGGTATCGAGCGGCTCGTCGAGGAGTCCCTGGCGGCGCTGCGGCAGCGCATGCGGGACGTGGACGCGGTGCGGTCGGCCGTCGCGGAGCTGGCCCGGGAGTACGGCAAGGGAAACCGTCCCCCGGCGCCGGACATCGAGCACCTCGGCACCGCCGAGGAGACCTGGGCCCGTGTCGACGATCTCTCCTTCTTCGCGCGCGAGGAAGTGATGGCCGTTCACCCGAGCGCGCCCTGGCGCCCTCAGAACATCGAGGCCGCGCGGCCGTTGGACCTGCGCTGTCTGCGGCGCGGGCTCGCGTACCGGATGGTGGTGCTGCGGGAGGCGGTCCAGGATCCGCTGACGCGCGCGTACTTCGCGGAACTGGCGCGGGCCGGGGCGCGTATCCGGTGTGTGGACGAGCCGATTCAGCGCATGGCCGTCTACGACCGCGCGCACGCCGTCGTACCGCTCGACCCGGGGGAGAACCGGCGCGGCGCGGTCGTCGTCCGTCAGCCCGGTCTGGTGGCGGGGCTGGTCGGGCTCTTCGAGCGGACCTGGGAGGCGGCGGTGGATCTGGACGTGCCGGCCGGGAATCCGCTCTCCGCGCTCGACCGGCGCGTCCTGGACGTGCTCGCCCGGGTCGACAAGGACGAGGCCGCCGCCCGCGAACTGGGCGTGTCCCTGGGGGGCGTTCCAGCGGTACGCCGCCCACGTGATGGGCTCCTCGGCGTGAACAGCCCCTGGCTAGATGATCCAGGAACGGATGCGTTCGGCCATGAAGAACGCGTCCGCGTCACCTCGGTCGGCCGCCAGGACCAGCTCGTTGAGGTCGCCGTACTTCATGTCGATCGCTCGGTCCGCGGCCGCCATGTAGGAGAAGACAGCCGCGCAGGCGAACAGAGCGTTCCGGGATTCCATCGGGCGCAGCTTCACGATCGTGTGTCCCAGGCAAGCGGCGATCCATGCCGGGTCGACCTCATACCCGACGTACGGACCCTCTGCTTCTTGGCGGGACACGGTCGCGAGGAGTGCCGTGTAGTCCCGCAGCCTGGACTCCTCGGGGATGTACCGCTCTTGGATCTCAAGAAGCCATCGTGCGGTGATGCGTGGGATCACAGGGAGCCACCGCCGGAGGGCGGGAAGTCCCGGTCGAAGTCGGCCTGGAAGCGGGCCATGAAATCGTCGGCGGCCGAGAAGAACCGGCTGCGCGGACCACCGAGATCACGCTCGATGACCTCTTCGACGTACTCCTGTATGGTCTGCCCGGACTCGGCCGCACGGGCCTTGGCCTTCTCGGCAAGGGCATCATCCACGCGAACGTTGAGCTGAGTCTTTCCCATGAGCCGAAGCTAGCAGGCCTGGCTAGCATGCGCACTCACAGTCGTGGGACGCGTCACCGCATCGGGTGTCGCGCGCTCCCGTGCGAGCGAGGGGGCGGACACTCACGCGGCGGCGGCCGTACGGCTCGTACCCCGTAGGCCCCGGCCGTCTCAGTATCCGGGATCAGCATGGCTGATTCCGCGCCCTCGTTAGACTGAAGCGACCGCATTACACATCACTGCGAGGAGCGCACGTGGGCCTTGTCGTGCAGAAGTACGGAGGCTCCTCCGTTGCCGATGCCGAAGGCATCAAGCGGGTTGCCAAGCGAATCGTGGAAGCCAAGAAGAACGGCCACCAGGTGGTCGTCGTGGTCTCCGCGATGGGTGACACGACGGACGAGTTGATCGATCTCGCCGGGCAGGTTTCGCCGTTCCCGGCGGGGCGCGAGTTCGACATGCTGCTGACCGCCGGGGAACGGATCTCCATGGCCCTGCTGGCGATGGCGATCAAAAACCTCGGTCATGAGGCGCAGTCGTTCACCGGGAGCCAGGCCGGGGTCATCACGGACTCGGTCCATGGCAAAGCGCGGATCATCGATGTCACGCCGGGCCGTATCCAGCAGTCGGTGGACGCGGGCAATATCGCGATCGTGGCCGGTTTCCAGGGCGTGTCCCAGGACAGCAAGGACATCACGACGCTGGGCCGGGGCGGCAGTGACACCACCGCCGTGGCGCTGGCGGCCGCGCTGAACGCCGAGGTGTGCGAGATCTACACCGACGTCGACGGGGTCTTCACCGCCGATCCGCGGGTCGTGAAGAAGGCCCGCAAGATCGACTGGATCTCGTTCGAGGACATGCTGGAGCTGGCGAGCTCCGGGTCCAAGGTGCTGCTGCACCGCTGCGTCGAGTACGCACGCCGTTACAACATTCCGATCCACGTGCGCTCGTCCTTCTCGGGGCTCAAGGGCACCTGGGTCAGCAACGAGCCGCAAGGGGGCCAGCCGATGGAGCAGGCGATCATCTCCGGTGTCGCCCACGACACGTCCGAGGCCAAGGTCACGGTCGTCGGGGTGCCGGACAAGCCGGGCGAGGCCGCGACGATCTTCCGCGCCGTCGCCGACGCCGAGGTCAACATCGACATGGTCGTGCAGAACGTCTCGGCCGCTTCGACGGGGCTGACGGACATCTCCTTCACCCTGCCGAAGGCGGAGGGGCGCCGGGCCGTCGAGGCGCTGGAGCGCACGCGGGACCGGGTCGGTTTCGAGTCGCTGCGCTACGACGACCAGATCGCGAAGATCTCGCTGGTCGGCGCGGGCATGAAGACGAACCCGGGCGTGACGGCGGCGTTCTTCGAGGCGCTGTCCAACGCGGGGGTGAACATCGAGCTGATCTCGACCTCGGAGATCCGTATCTCGGTGGTCACGCGGGCCGACGACGTCAACGACGCCGTGCGCGCCGTGCACTCCGCCTTCGGACTGGACAGCGACAGCGACGAGGCGGTCGTCTACGGAGGCACCGGGCGATGACCCCGGGCGGGCCGGCGCCGGTGCCCCGTGCCGGCGCCGGCGGGCCGGTGCTCGCCGTCGTCGGGGCGACCGGCGCGGCCGGCGCGGTGATGCTGGAGATCCTCTCGCAGCACGCGGACATCTGGGGCGAGATACGGCTGGTGGCCTCCGCGCGCTCGGCCGGGCGGCGGCTCGCCGTGCGCGGTGAGGAGTGCGAGGTCCTCGCCCTGCGCGAGGAGGTCTTCGACGGCGTCGACATCGCGCTCTTCGACGTCCCGGAGGAGGTCGCGGCGCGGTGGGTGCCGGTCGCGGCCGCCAAGGGCGTGGTCTGTGTGGACAATTCCGGTGCTTTCCGGCGGGATCCGGAGGTGCCGCTGGTCGTTCCCGAGGTCAACGCGGACGCGGTACGGACGCGGCCGCGCGGCATCGTGGCGAGCCCCAACTGCGCGACGCTGTCGATGGTCGTGGCGCTGGGCGCGCTGCACGAGGCCTTCGTCCTGCGGGAGTTGTCGCTCTCCTCCTACCAGGCGGCCTCCGGGCTCGGCCGGGCCGGGCTGTCCGCGCTGCGCGAGCAGCTCGCGGCCGTCGTGGCGGACCCGGACCTGGGTACGCGGTCCGGTGACGTGCGGCGCGCGGTCGGCGGGGCGGGGCCGTTCCCGGCGCCGCTCGCGCTCAATGTCGTGCCGTGGGCCGGGACGCCGGAGGCGGACGGCTGGTCCTCGGAGGAGCTGACGGTCCGGGAGCAGACGCGGCGCGTGCTGGGGCTGCCGGAGCTGCCGGTGGCGGTCACCTGTGTGCGGGTGCCGGTGCTGACGGCGCATTCGCTGGCCGTCCACGCCCGTTTCGAGCGCGAGGTGACGGTGGCTCGGGCGCACGAGGTGCTCGCCGGTGCTCCCGGTGTCGTCCTCGTCGACAGCCCGGCCGACGGCGAATTCCCCACGCCTGCCGACGCGGTGGGCACCGATCCCGCCTGGGTCGGGCGGGTGCGGCGCTCGCTGGACGACGCGTCCGCGCTGGAGTTCTTCGTATGCGGGGACAATCTGCGCAAGGGTGCCGCTCTGAACGCGGTTCAGATCGCCGAACTCGTGGCGGGGGAGCGGACGGCTCCCTAGGCTGGGAAGTCGTCTGGAGAAAACGTGAAGGACCTGTGATCAATTCGGCGGTCCATCCCGCTTGAACCGGGGCAGACGACGGAGTGACGATGCGCTGCGGCCATCGGGGCCGCGGACATCGAGGAAGAGCTGGTACGCATGAGGGCACAGGACGCGTCGCGCCGCGCAGCGCCCTGCGCCGGCGCGTCGTCGGGCGGCGCGGTGCCGGACGCGTGGCCCCGGGCGTACAACCCTGATGGGGGGAAGCGTGTCCAACAGGCGTGGCAGAGGTCATCAGCATCACGAGCGCCCCGGGGCGCGGCGCGGGCGTGGTGCGCCCGCGTCCCCGTACGCCGGGCGGTATGCCGGTGATCGCTCCCTGGCCGACGCCGTCCTCGGTGCACCCCGCCCAGCTGCCGCAACAGCGCGGGGACGCTGACGAGGCGATGGCAGCGGGCACCACAGTCGACCATCTCACCGAGACCTACCGCGCCCACTACCGGTCGCTCCTCGGCCTCGCCGCGCTCCTGCTCGACGACACCGCGTCGTGCGAGGACGTGGTGCAGGAGGCGTTCATACGCGTGCACTCCGCGCGCAAGCGGGTGCGCGACCCCGACAAGACCCTCGCCTATCTGCGGCAGACTGTCGTCAATCTCTCCCGCTCGACGCTGCGCCGCCGCATCCTCGGCCTGAAGCTGCTGTCCAAGCCGATGCCCGACATGGCCAGCGCCGAAGAGGGTGCGTACGAACAGCTGGAGCGCGACCAATTGATCACTGCGATGCGCGGGCTGCAGCGCCGCCAGCGCGAGGTCCTCGTGCTGCGCTACTTCGCCGACATGACCGAGGCCCAGGTCGCCGAGACCCTGGGGCTGTCCCTCGGTTCCGTCAAGGCGTACGGCTCGCGCGGCATCGCGGCGCTCCGCGTCGCCATGGAGGCTCCGGCATGAACCACCACCCCCGCCAGGACGGCACCGGGCCCGGCCGCCGTCCTGAGGACGACCCGTCGAGTCCACCAGGTGGCCGGGATTCCGCTTCTGCTTCCTCCGGCTCTGCCGCTTCCCCCGGTGCCGAGGGTTCCTCCGGTCCTGTCGACTCCGGCCCTGCCGACTCCGGCGACGAGGAAGCCCTGCGCCGGCTGCTGCGCGGTGCCGTCGACGGCCTCGAACCCTCCCAGGACGCGCTGGAGCGGCTGCGGCACGCCGTGCCCGTCCGGCGTGCCCGCCGCCGTCAGGCCCTGGTCGGCGCCGTCGCCGCGCTCGTCCTGGGCGGTACGGCCCTGCCCGCGCTCGTCCACGTCGCCTCCACCGGCGGCGCCGACGACGAGCGCGCCACCACCAACACCGCGAGCAGCCGGCACACCGAGCGGGAGAACCGGGCCGACGGACGGTCCGGCGGCGTCGCCCGCGACGGCGGCAGCCCCCGTCCGCAGACCTCCGGCGGCAGCCCCGGCGCGAAGTCCGAGCCCCCGCACACCGACGCGGGCGGCGCGCAGGGCGGCAGCGGCCGGCCCACCCCCTCCGGGCCGCCGGCGATGACCGTGCCGGACCCGTCGGTGAGCACCTTCGCCCCGGTCTCGCCCACCTGTGACCGCGATCAGCTCGGCAACGGCACCGCCGCCGTCGGCCCCGCCGACAAGGACGGCCGCGTCTACGGCGCGTTCCGCGTCACCAATGTCTCGGGCAGCGTGTGCACGGTCGCCGGGCCCGGCACCGTCGCCGCCACCGCGCGCGGCGGCGCGAACGGCACCGCGGGCGCGCACGTGCCGGTCGTCGACCACACCTCCGGCGACGCCGCGACCGGGCTGCCCGACCCCACCGCGGGCGACGGCAAGGTCATCCTGCGGCCGGGGCAGGCGTACGAGGTCAAGTTCGCGTGGATCCCCTCCGGCGGGCCGGGCAGCTGCTCGCAGTCCGGCGACGGCGGCGCGAGCCCGGCCCCCAGCCCGAGCGCGGCCCCGCCCGCGGTGGCCTCCGGGAACGCGTCCTCCGCCTCCGGCAGCGGCACCGCCTCCGGCGGCGAGCAGGAGCAGCAGCGGCCGGGCCACCAGGTCCGGCCGGTCACCGACGACCCCAAGCCCCCGCCGTCGGGGAGCGTCGTCCTCAGCCACACCCCGGACGGCGGCGAACCCTCCGCCGCCGACGCCCGGATCAACGAGACCTGCCCGGGGACGGTGTACCGGACGGGGCCGCTGCCGGCCTCGTAGGGGTCCGTGCGGGGCACGCCCGGCGTGCCCGTACCGTGGGGGTGTGTATCGGTTCCTGCTGACTCCCCGCTGGTGGGGGCTCAACGTCTTCGCCGTGGTGTCCATCGTCTTCTGCCTGTTCATGGGCACCTGGCAGCTCGGCCGCTTCGAGTCGCGCGTCGACACCCACCGCGAGCAGCAGACGCAGGCGGACGAGGCCAAGGCGGCCGCCGCCGAACCGCTGGCGGAGCTGCTGCCGGTCACCACGAAGACCTCCGGCCGCCGGGCGAGCGCGAGCGGTGTCTACGACACCGGGCACCAGCTGCTCGTCCCCGACCGCACCCTCGACGACCGCAAGGGCTTCTACGTCCTCACCCCGCTGCGCACCGACGACGGCAAGGCCCTGCCCGTCGTGCGCGGCTGGCTGCCGGGTGACGCGGGCTCCGCCGCCGACACCGCCGCCGTGCCCGCCCCGCCCGCCGGGCACGTCACCGTCACCGGCGCCCTGCAGCCCTCCGAGAGCGCGGGCAGCAAGGGCGTGCACGCCGCCGGCGGGCTGCCCGAGGGACAGCTCGGCATGATCAGCACGGCCTCGCTGGTGAACCTGGTGCCGTACGACGTGTACGACGCGTGGATCACCGCCTCCGACGCGCAGGGCGCGCTGCGGCCCGTACCGGCCGCCGCCCCGCCCAACAGCGGACTCGACCTCAAGGCGTTCCAGAACCTCGGCTACACCGGCGAGTGGTTCGTCTTCGCCGGGTTCGTCGTCTTCATGTGGTTCCGTCTCTTCCGCCGTGAGGCGGAGGCGGCCCGTGACGCCGCCCTCGGGATCACGGCGGAGGGCGCGGCCGCCGACGACTCCGCGAAGCCGGCGCACTCCTGAGAAGACACGCTCCTGGGAAGCTGACGCACTCCTGAGCTTTGTTGTTTCGGTGGCGGGCGGCAAAGAGTCCGGGGGATGTTACGGGGCAGTCCGTGATCCATTCGCCTTCGCACACACGGAATGGTGGAGTCCGGCGCCTGGTGATCCGTGACGATCGACGCGAGGGGCGCCGTCCGTCCGGCACGAGGAGACGTCCCCATGGCGCACGAAGTCCCTGAGCAGCAGCGAGGCACCGGTCACGACGACCTGCAGTACGACCGGATCGGCGAGGACTACGAGCGCTCCAAGGAGCTGCCGCTGACCCGCTACGTGGAGCGCCCGGGCGTCCTCGGGCTGCTGCGCGACGTACGCGGCAAGAGCGTGCTCGACCTGGCCTGCGGCACCGGCGTCTACAGCCGCCACGCGCGCCGGCTCGGGGCGCGCCGTGTCCTCGGCGTCGACATCTCCCCGAAGATGATCGAGGTCGCCCGCACGCACGAGGAGCAGGACCGGCTCGGCGTGCTCTACGCCGTCGGCGACGCCGCCGAACTGCCGCCGCTGGGCGCCTTCGACCTGGTGCTCGCGATCTACCTGTTCAACTACGCGGACTCCCCCGCGACCCTGGAGCGCATGGCGCGCGCCTGCGCGGACAACCTGTGCGAGGGCGGCGAGTTACGCGCGTTCATGGCGCGGCCCGGCTTCGACTTCTCGCGGCCCGTGCCGCAGGCGTACGGCTTCTCCTTCGAGCAGGAGGAGACCCTGGAGCACGGCAGCCGCGTCCGCGTCTCGGCCTCCGGCGAGCGGCCGTTCAGCTTCAGCGCGTACCTGCCGGACGCCGACGTCATGGAGGAGGCGTTCACGGCCGCAGGCTTCGAGGACTTCTCGTGGGCGTCGCTGGAGCCCTCCGTGGACGGGGTGCTGGAGTACGGGCCCGGGTTCTGGGACGAGTTCACGGCCAACCCGACGTGGACGGTCTTCCGCGCCCGCAAGGCCGGCCCCGGCGCGGGGAGCTGAGGCCGCCGTGGTGGAGTACCTGCTGCCGCGCCGCCTGGACGAGGCGCTCCGGGCCCTGTCCGAGCGGACGGACGCCGTGCCGGTCGCGGGCGCGACCGATGTGATGGTGCGGATGAACCTGCGCGGGGAACGGCCCCCGGCGGCCCTCGACCTGAGCCGGCTGCGGGAGTTGGCCGGCTGGGCGCCCGAACCCGACGGCCGCCGGATACGGGTGGGGGCCCTGGTCCCCTACACCCGGCTCGTCGACGAACTGGCCGGCCCGCTGCCGGGCCTCGTCGCCGCCGCCCGCACCGTCGGCTCCCGGCAGATCCGCAACCGGGGCACCCTCGGCGGCGCCCTCGGCACGGCCTCGCCCACCGGCGACGCGCACCCGGCGCTGCTGGCCTGCGACGCGCGGGTCGAGCTGTCCTCGGTGCGGGGCGTACGGACCGTTCCCGTCGCGGACTTCTACGCCGGCCCGCACCGCACCGTCCGCCGCCCGGAAGAACTGATCACCGCCGTGCTGCTGCCCGTGGCCGAGGCACCGCAGACCTACGCCAAGGTGGGCCGCCGGGGCGCCGTCGTGATCTCCACGTGCTCCTTCGCGCTCGCGCTGTGGCCCTCGCGCGGCGAAGTGGGCACCGGCATGGGCGCGGTGGCCGACACGCCCCGGCGCGCCGTGGAGGCCGAGCGCTTCCTCGGCGGGGAGCTGTCCTCGCGCGGGCTGTGGCATACGCGCGGCCCGCTGCCCGAGGCCGTCGTGCGGCGCTTCGGCGAACTCGCCGCCGCCGCGGCCGATCCGGCCGACGACGTACGGGGCACGGCCGCCTACCGCCGCCACGCGGTGGGCGTACTCGCCCGGCGCACCCTCGCGCGGGCGTGGCAGGACTACCGGACGGATCAGGGGACTTGGGGGATCGCGTGCGCCTGACACTGACGGTCAACGGCAAACAGCACGAACTCGACGACGTGCCGGGACACGAGAGCCTGCTGCGCGTACTGCGGCAGCGGCTGGACCTGCCCGGCGCGAAGAACGCGTGCGAGCAGGGGCAGTGCGGTTCCTGCTCGGTGCACCTGGACGGCGAACTGGTCTGCGCGTGCCTGGTGCCGGCGGCGCAGGCACGGGACTGCTCGGTGGTCACGGTGGAAGGACTCGCCGACGAAGGACAGCCGCACCCGGTACAGGAGGCCTTCCTGAAGGCGGGCGCCGTGCAGTGCGGCTTCTGCACGCCCGGCATGGTGATGGCGACGGTGGACCTGCTGCGCCGCGACCCGAACCCGTGCGCGGCCACGGTACGGGAGGGTCTCGCGGGGAACTTGTGCCGGTGCACGGGGTACCAGCACATTTTTGATGCGGTGGGGCTGGCGGCCGGCGAAGCGGGAGAGGGCGGCGGAGCCGTTCGTGACGGTGCCGTGGCGGGTTCCGCAGGCGGTGACCGGTGAGCGCGTACCGGCCCGTGCGGCCGGCTCGTGGTCGGGACGGTGTCGGTGAGAGCACCCCGCGGCCCGACGGGCCCGCCAAGGTGCGCGGCGCCTATCCCTATTCTTCCGATCTGACCGCGCCCGGCATGCTGTGGGGCACCACCGTGCGCAGCCCCCATCCGCACGCCCGGATCCGGGGCGTCGACATCGCACCGGCCGCGGAACTCCCTGGGGTGCGCGCCGTGTTGACCCACCGGGACGTTCCCGGTCGCAATCTGCACGGGTCGATGGTCGTCGACCAGCCCGTCCTCGCCGAGGACCTCGTGCGCTACCAGGGCGAGCCGGTCGCCGTCGTCGCCGCCGAGGACCCGGAGACCGCGCGCCGCGCCGCCGCGCTCGTCCGCGTCGACTACGAGGTGCTGGAGCCTGTCTCCGACGCCCGGGCCGCGCTCGCGCCGGACGCCGTACTGCTGCACCCGGGCGGCAATCTGCTGCGGCACGTCCCGCTGCGGCGCGGCGCCGCGCAGCGCGGTGAGGAGCTGACGGCCGAGGTCGTCGTGCGCGGCACGTACGAGGTCGGCATCCAGGACCAGGCGTTCCTCGGGCCCGAGTCCGGGCTGGCCGTCCCCCGGCCGGACGGCGGGATCGAACTGCACGTCGCCACGCAGTGGTTGCACGTCGACTACGCGCAGGTGGTCGCCTCCCTCGGCCTACCGGAGGAGAAGGTGCGGCTGCGGCACGCGGGGGTCGGCGGCGCGTTCGGCGCGCGTGAGGATCTGTCGATGCACGTGCACGCGTGCATGCTCGCGCTGCGCACCGGCCGGCCCGTGGCGATGTGCTACACGCGCGACGAGTCGTTCGTCGGCCACGTCCACCGGCACCCCGCCCGGATGGAGCTGGAGCACGGCGCGACGCGGGACGGCCGGCTCGTCTACGTCAAGGGCGAGATCGTCCTCGACGGCGGCGCGTACTCGTCCAGTTCGCCGGCGGTCGCCGGCACGGTCGCCACGTGCGGCGTCGGCCCGTACGAGGTGCCCGACGTGCAACTGGACGTGCGCGTCGTGTACACCAACAACCCGCCCTGCGGGGCCATGCGCGGTTTCGGCGCGGTGCAGACCTGCTTCGGCTACGAGTCGCAGATGGACCGGCTCGCGCGCGAACTCGGCATGGACCCGGTCGAGTTGCGGATGCGCAACGCCGTGGGGCAGGGGTCGGCGATCGCCAACGGGCAGGTGCTCGACCACCCGGCGCCGGTCGCGGAGCTGCTGCGGCGGGTGCGGGACCTGCCCCTGCCGGACGCTTCCGCCGCTCCCGGCGACGCCCATCTGGCCGGGACGGCCGCGGGTGACGGCAGCCACGTCGTGCGCGGGGTCGGGTACGCGGTCGGCTTCAAGAACGTGGGTTTCGTGGAGGGTTTCGACGACTACTCCACCGCCCGCGTGCGGCTGGAGTGCGCGGACGGCCGGGTCCGGGCCGTGGTGACGAGCGCCGCCGCCGAGGTCGGCCAGGGCCTGGTGACCGTCAAGGCGCAGATCGTCCGCACCGAACTGGGCGTGGAGGAGGTGGAGGTCGAGCACGGGGACAGCACGTTCGGCGACTCCGGGCCCTCGTCCTCCTCCCGGCAGACCTACGTCACCGGCGGCGCCGTCAAGGCGGCGGCGGAGCGGGTCCGGGTGCGGGTGCTCCGGCGCGCCGACGAACTCCTCGGGCGGACGGGCGCGGCGGCCGGACTCGCCGGCGGCTTCGTCACCGACGCCGCCGGGCGGGTGCTGATGGACCTGGTCAAGGTCCTCGACGAACAACCCGTCGAGGAGACCGCCGAGTTCCACCACCGGCCCACCCAGCCACTGGACCCCGCGACCGGCCAGGGCGACTCCGTCTTCCAGTACGCCTTCGGCGCGCACCGGGCCGTCGTCGACGTCGACGTCGAGCTGGGACTCGTCCGCGTCGTGGAACTCGCGAGCGCCCAGGACGTCGGCAAGGCGGTCAACCCGCTGGCGCTGCGCGGGCAGATCCACGGCGGCACCGTGCAGGGGATGGGGCTCGCGCTCATGGAGGAGATCCGCGTCGAGGACGCGAGGATCCTCAACCCCTCCTTCACCGACTACCTGCTGCCCACGGCGCTGGACGTGCCGCCCATGCGGGTGGAGGTGCTGGAACTGGCCGATCCCCACGCGCCGTACGGGGTGCGGGGGGTGGGCGAGCCGCCGAACATCTCCAGCCCGGCCGCCGTCGCGGCCGCCGTACGGGCCGCCACCGGCCGGGACCTGTGCCGGATACCGGTGCGGCCCGAGGACGTGGCGGGGGTCGGCGATGGATGAACTCGCGGCCGTGCTGCGGCGCTGGTACGCGGCCGGGGAGCCGTTCGGCCTCGCCACGGTCGTCGCGGTGCGCGGCAGCGCGCCCCGGCGGCCGGGCGCGGTGCTCGCGGTGGGGCCCGGCGGCGAGGCCGCCGGCAGCGTCTCCGGCGGCTGCGTCGACTCCGAGGTCTACGAACTGGCCCGGCGCGCCGCACGGGGCGCCCCGCCGGTGCTCGCCGAGTACGGCGTGAGCGACGAGGACTCCTTCGCGGCGGGGCTGACGTGCGGGGGAACGCTGGAGGTCCTGGTGCGACGGGTGGTGCCGGGGGAGGAGCCGGGGCTCGCGGGGGTGCTGGGGGAGGGGGAGTCGGCGGTCGTCACGTGGCTGGGGAGTACGGGCGCGGAGGCCGATGCCGGTGCCGGTTCGCGTAGCTCCCCGGCGCTCGGCGCGTCCCTCGTCGTACGTCCCGGCTCGTACTCCGGTACGTACGGCGCCCCCGGCGCCGAGCGTGCCGCTGTCGCCGCCGGGCGGGAGATGCTCGCGCACGGGAGGACCGGAGTGCGCGAACTCGCGCTGGCCGAGGGGACGGTGCGGGTGTTCGTACGGTCCTTCACCGCGCGGCCGCGCATGCTCGTCTACGGCGCCGTCGACTTCGCGGCGGCGCTCGCGCGCATGGGCGCCTTCCTCGGCTACCGGGTGACGGTGTGCGACGCGCGCCCCGTCTTCGCTACGCGCGAGCGGTTCCCGGCCGCCGACGAGGTCGTACGGCAGTGGCCGCACGAACACCTGGCCGCGGCCGCCGTCGACGCCCGGACCGTGGTGTGCGTGCTCACGCACGAGGAACGGTTCGACGTGCCGCTGCTGCGGACCGCCCTGCGGCTGCCGGTCGCCTACGTGGGGGCGATGGGTTCGCGCCGTACGCACGAGGAGCGGCTGCTGCGGCTGCGGGAAGCCGGGCTCACCGAGAGGGAGTTGGCGCGGCTGCGCTCGCCCATCGGGCTGGATCTGGGCGGGTCGACGCCCGAGGAGGCGGCCGTGTCCATCGCCGCCGAGATCGTCGCGGCCCGGCACGGGGGGACCGGGCTGCCGCTGCGGACGGTGTACGGGCCGATCCACAGGAGCGCGGGGGACGAAGGACTGGCAGGAAGCGTGTGCGGTATGCACAACGAAAGGGAAATGCTGTGACTCAAGAGCAGTTTGCGACGGACGAGCAGGGCCAGGCGGCCGGAGCCGGCGGCGCCGGGCAGCAGTACGACGCGATCGGCGCCCGCTGGGAGGACGCCCGCTCGCTGCCGACCGTCCACCCGGAACGTACGAGCTTCCTGGAGCTCGTCGGCGACGTGAGCGGACGCGACGTCCTGGACCTCGCGTGCGGAGACGGCTTCTACACGCGGGAGTTCAAGCGGCGGGGCGCCGCCCGCGTCGTGGGCGCGGACATCTCCGAGAGCATGACCGAGGCCGGGCTCGCGGCGGAGCGCGTGGAGCCGCTGGGCGTGGAGTACGTGACCGCCGACGCGGCCGGGCTGCCCGACATCGGCGGCTTCGACCTGGTGACGGCGGCCTATCTGCTCAACTACGCGCGGGACGCCGGGAACCTGACGGCCATGTGCCGGGCCGCGGGGGAGCGGCTGCGGCCCGGGGGCCGCTTCCTCGGGGTGACGCAGAACCCCCGCTTCTCCTTCACCGGCCCCGAACCGGCCCCGTACGGCTTCACGTTCTCGCCGCTGGAGGCGACCGCCTTCGGCACCCGGATCCGGGTGACGGCCGCGCTGACGCCGCCGATCCACTTCGAGACGACGCTGATCCGGGCGGACGTCTACGAAGCGGCCTTCCGGGCGGCCGGGTTCACCGAGGTGGCGTGGGTGCCGCTGCGGGTGCCGGAGGACGCGGTGGCGCGGTTCGGGGCGGAGTACTGGGAGGGGTTCGCGCAGAACCCGCCGATCGTGATGTTCGCCGCGTCCCGGTAACGCCTAGCCGACACGCGCCAGTTGCGGTGGCTGGATCTCCGCCAGCAGGCCCTGGAGGCCGGTCAGCGCGCCCGGCCGTACCGAGTAGCAGATCTGCACGCCCCGGCGGCGGGTGACGACCAGGCCCGCCTCGCGCAGCACCTTCAGATGCTGGCTGATCGTCGGCTGGGTCACGTCGAAGAGTTCCGTGAAGTCGCAGGCGCACGTCTCCGGTGCCGCCGCGAGGGCCCGCATGATGCCCAGCCGCACGGGGTGTCCGAGCGCGCGGAACATCCCCACGGCCGCCATGTCGTCAGCGTCGTCAGCAGTGTCGGTCACGTTGACAGCGTATCAGGTGGCGTCTATATAGTGACTACCCTAAATAGAAAGTTGGCTATGCATCCCATGCGTCGATCGGAGAACCGATGACCGAGAAGACCGAGGCCCCTCCGTCGGATCCGGCGGAGCAGAGCGGCGGCGTGCTCTCGCCCAAGTACCGTGCGCTGTCCTTAGGGTTGATCACCTCCGTCACGCTGGTGGCCTTCCTGTGGCTCGGCGTCGCCACCGTGCTGCCGCAGGCGGCGGAGGACCTCGACGGGGTGCACCTCTTCGGCTGGGCGTTCACCGCGTTCATGCTCGCCAACCTCTTCGGCACCGTCGCCGCCGGACAGGGCGCCGACCGCAGCGGCCCGACCCGCCCGTACCTCCAGGCGTTCGTGGTGTTCGTCGTCGGCTGTGTCGTCGCCGCCATCGCCTCGAACTGGTACATCCTGCTGCTCGCCCGCGCCCTGCAGGGGCTCGGCGTCGGTGGCGTGCTGGCGCTGGCGTACCTGATCGTCGGCCGCGCCTACCCCGACGAGCTGCGCGCCCGCATGCTCGCGCTCGTCGCCTCCGCGTGGACGCTGCCCGCGCTGCTCGGCCCGGCCATCGCCGGTGCCATCGCCTCCGCGACGAACTGGCGCATCGTCTTCCTCGTGCTGGTGCCGCTGGTGCCGGTGGGCGTGCTGCTGACGCTGCCCGCGCTGCGCAAGCTCACCCCCGCCGAGGGCCCGACGGGCGGCAACCGGCTGCCGCTGACGCTGCTGCTCGTCATCGGCGTCGGCGCGCTGCTGGCCGGCCTGGAGAACCGCAACATCGCCGTGCTCGCCGGGCTCGTCGTGGTCGGTATCGCGATCACCCTGCCCGTACTGAACAAGCTGCTGCCCGCCGGCACGCTCACCGCCCGCCGGGGCATGCCCGCCGGCATGATCGTGCGCGGTCTGGTCAGCGCCGCCTACTACGGCGGCGAGTCCTTCTTCCCGCTGAGCATGACCCGCGTCCTCGGGCTCAACACCCTCGGCTCCGGACTCGCGCTGTCCGCCGGCGCGCTGACCTGGGTCACCGGCGCCTGGCTCCAGGCCAAGCTCGACACCCGCAGCGGCGGCAAGGGCCGGCACGCGCGCGTCGTCCTCGGCTTCGTGCTGCTCGTCGCCGGTGACGCGCTCATCGCCCTCGCGGTCGGCACGGACCTCAAGAGCGTGCCGATCGCCGTCGTCGGCTGGGCCGTCGCCGGTCTCGGCATGGGCTTCGTCTACCCCGCCGTCACCACGATCGTCCTCTCGCTCGCCCCCAAGGGGCAGGAGGGCTCGGCCTCCTCCAGCCTCCAGCTGTGCGAGACGCTCTCCGTCGCCGTGATGACCGGCCTCGGCACCGCGATCACCGCCTACGGCTCCTCCCACGACTGGGCCGACAGCCGGGGCCTCGGCCTGATCTACGTGATCGCGGCGGTCTGCGCGCTGCTGGGCATCGCGGCCGGACTGCGGACGGCGGTCCGCAAGCTCTCCGGCGTGGGCGCCGGCGAGGACGGCGCGGCTCCGGCCGACGCCGTACGGGAACAGACGGCGGAGCCGGAGCGCACGGCGTAGCAGCAAGTGCCGGCATAGCAGCAGGCGCCGGCGTAGCAGCAGGCGCGTACGGACGGCCGCGTGCGGACGGCCGTGGCCGTGCCCGTACTTCCCGACCCCCGGGACCGGTGATCCCCCGCGCCGGTCCCGGGACCGGGTGCGTCAGACGGCCGCCATGTCGCCGTCGTGACAGCCCGGATCCCACCCGCAGGCCTCCGCCAGTTGCGCGAAGTGGTCCGTCAGACCCGAGCGGCCCGGCACCGACAACTTCCGGTAGACACGGCTGAGATGGAGCTCCACCGTCCGCTGCGTCACGAAGAGCTTCCCGGCTATCTCCCGGTTCGTGAACTTCGCGGCCGCCATGTGCGCCACCCGCCGCTCCGTCGGCGTGAGCGCCTCCACCCCGACCTCCGTCAGCCGCCTCGGCCGGGCCCCCGCCACCAGCAGCTCCTGGCGGGCCGTACGCGCCTGCACCGTCGCCCCGCACTGCTCGGCCAGGGACTGCGCGCGCCGCAGATGGTCACGGGCCTCGCCCAGCCGGCTCGACTTGCGGGCGTGGATGCCCAGGTCCGTCAGGGAACGCGCCAGGTCGAGCCGGGCCGAGGACTCCTCCAGCACCTCGACGGACTCCCGCAACGCCCGCTCCCCGGCCGGGCCCTTGGTCAGCAGCCCGGAGACGCGCAGGGCCCGGCCGAGCGCGCGCCGGCCGCCCCAGCGGCGGGCACGGCACAGCTCGTCACCGACGAGCGCCTTCGCCGCGTCGCGCTCGCCGAGCGCGTCGTGCAGCAGCGCCGCCTCCGAACGCCACGAGAGCACCGACGGGTTGAACTGGCCCGCCGCGCTCAGCCGGCGGCCGCACTCCAGCAGGTCGACCAGGCCCGCCTGCGGATAGCCGCAGGCGGCCCGCAGCCGGCCCCGGTGGAACAGCAGCGCGGCCCAGCTCGCCCCCTGAGGCAGCTCACCGTCCAGGCCCAGCTCGGACAACAGGCCGTTGGAGGCCCGCAGTTCGTCCTGCTCGACGAACGCGGCCACGGCCGCCGCCACCGCCTGGCCGGTCGCGCTCCAGTGCCCGGCCGGCGCGGACTCCCCGGGGCGCAGGGCACTGCGCGCGTCCTCCAGCGTGCCGGGGATGTCACCGATGCGGTAACGCACTTCGGCGCGCATCCCGTACGCCGTCGTCAGCAGGGTGCGCGAGCCCTCCGCCTGCGCACGCTCCAGGATGGCCTCGGACTCCTCCAGCGCCAGGTCGAGTTCGTCCGCGCGGGCCAGCACCTGCACCGGCACCGTACGCGTCGCGATACGCCGGCCCAGGCTCGCGTGCTCCTCCTGCAGGGCCTGCCGGGCCTGGCGCACCGCCTGCTCGCGCCGCTCCCCCCGCCGGGTGGCGCGCAGCGCGGCCAGGCTCAGCCGGGTGTGCCGCTCACCGGGCGTGGCGATCACATCCAGCGGCAGCGGCTCGGTCACCCCGGCGCAGTCCGCCTCCGTGCCCGCGTCCCCCGACAGCTCCAGCTCGCGCAGCAGGCACCGCTCGGCCCGCAGGGCGTCCGCGCCGCGCTCCCGGGCACGCCGCAGCCCCGGGCCCTCCCGCTCGTCCCGGCTCTCCTCGGCCTCGGCGATGCCCCCCAGCAGCACCCGCTCGGCCTCCTCGGCGTCGCCCAGGAAGTGCAGGGCGTGCGCGATGGACAGGCGGATCTCGACGCGGTCGGCCTGATCGGGGTGGAGGGCGAGCGCCCTGCGCAGATAGTCCACGGCCGCGACCGGGTCCACGGACAGCTCGATCTGCCCGAGCGTGCGCAGCAGCTTGCCCTGGCACAGGCCCTCGCACTCCTCCAGACCACGCTGCAGATACGCGTGGGCCTGCTCGGTGTCGCCCCGCTGCATCGCCTCGCCGGCCGCCGCGCACAGCACCGTGCACGTCCAGTGCAGGCCCAGGCGGCTGCGTACGAGCAGCAGTTGCCCGGCCACGCGCTCGGCGGGCTCGGCGCTCTCCTGGAGCAGCTGCGCGGCCCGCGCGTGCATCGCGTCGCGGCGGCTGGGCGGGATCCGGGCCAGCACGGCCGCCCGCAGCAGCGGCTGCGCGAAGCGCACGATCCCGGGGCGGTCCGCGTCCGGGCCGGCGCCGGCGCCCGTGGTGCCAGTGCCCGTGGTGCCGGTGATTCCCGCCATGCCGGTGATGCCGGCGATTCCTGTGACAGCCGTGATGCCCGCGTCGCCGCTGTGGGTCAGCGCGCCCGCGCGGACCAGGGATTCCACCAGATCGGCAGCCCGCAGCCCGTCCAGGCCCGGCAGCCGGGCGATCATGTCGGCGGTCGCGGCGCCGTCCAGGACCGCGACGGACTGCAGCACCGTCGCGGCGCCCGGGTAGGCGTGCTCGTAGCGGGGCAGCAGCGTGTCCGCGACCTCCACCGGGGCGAGCTCCGCGATCCGGGCCGCCGCCGGGCGCTCGGGCCGCAGCCCGCGCAGCCGCATGGCGCGGAACAGGGAAGTGAGGAGGTAGGGATTGCCGCCGGTGGCCTCCTGGCAGGCGGCGAGGAAAGAAGCGTCGGGCGAGCGCCCGAAGGACTGCGCCGCCAGCTCGGCCGCCGCCCCGTCGGACAGCCCGCCCAGCAGCGTCCGGTGCCGGAAGGACGAGAGCACCTCGGCGAGCACCGGCTCGCCGCTGGTCTCGCCCAGCGCCACCGTCGCCACGATCGCGACCGGCATGCTCTCCAGACGCGCCATCAGATAGCCCAGGCAGCGCAAGGACGCGGTGTCCGCCCACTGCAGGTCGTCCACGGCCAGCAATAACGGCGTCCCCGTGGCCAGCAGCCGGGCCAGCGGATGCAGCGCGTCCGAGGAGGCCCGGGGGTCGGGATCGTGCGGCGACGGGCAGTTCAGATGCCCGCTCCGCCGCCCGCCGCCGCCTGGCCCCGGGCAGCGGTCGGCCCCAGCGGACGGCCCGGCCGCCGGCGCTGTCCCGGTGGCCCCCGGGACCACCGGGGTCACCGAGGTCGCTGCGGTTTCCGCGGCCTCTGTGACCTTCGCGGCCTCCGTGGTGAGAATGCTGCGGGCCCCGGCCATGAGCTGCTGGGCGATGCCCAGATCGAGGCCCTGCTCGGACGCCCGCGCCCGCGCGGTCAGCAGATGCAGCCCGTGCTCGGCGGCGGCGTCCATGGCGGAACGCAGCAGCCCCGTGCGCCCCGTGCCGGCGGTGCCCTCGATGAGCACACTCTGCCCGCGGCCGCCGGCAGCGGATTTCAGGATGTCGTGCACGCGTGTGACCTCCCCGTAGGACGGCCGGGGAGCCCCGGCCCCCGCCGCCGGTCGATCATTGTCACGCCAGGGCCTGGGTAGTGATGTCCGTGGGGCGGCCCGGCCGTGGAATCGTCAACCAATGTGAACTGCCCGGCTGATGGCGGTTCACGCTGGCTGACCGTGACATGAGAACTGACCCTAACTTGAGAGTTGGAGCTGTTCAACCGTGGGACGAATGTGAATTGGGCGGACGTTTGGTGAACAACTTGCCCTGAGGGGAAGTGGGGTTGGGCGATCCTGATGAGGGGGAGAGTGAGGGGGAAGGCCAGGGGGAGGACTGCGGCGAGGGGCGACGGCGAGGACTACGGCGAGGACTACGGCGAGGACTACGGCGAGGACAGGGTGGAGGGGGGTGGCGCACCGTGCCCCGGCTCGTGCTCTCGCCTTTGCCCTTGCTCCTCGCCTGGGATGCGGCGTGCCCGGCCGGTCAAGCAGGGGACGGGCGCGGGGACTTGCGGGCGTACTGCTCCAGCTCGCGGAGCTGACGGATCATGTCCGCCGCGATCCGCTTCCCCTCCGGCGAGAGCGCCGCGAGATCCCCCAGCAGATACGCCGCGCTCACCCCCGCGTCCGCCATCGCCCGGTCGAGCCCCCGTTCGGCCAGCACCCCCTCGTCGATCATCCGGCGCGCCACGTCGTCCTCCGTGAAGTACGACACCGGAACCTCGAAGTACGCCGCCAAGGCACGCAGATGACGCAGCGTCGGATTTGTGCGCTCCCCCCGGTGCAGCTGCCACAGATACGCGCCGGAGAACGTCTCGCCCGACCGCGCGGCTATCCGTGCCGCCAGCACCTTGTAGGACGGCTTGTCGTCCCCGTCGAACCCGGCTCGCGCCCGGAGCAGATGGTCGAGCTTCTCCGCGACCGTCATCCGGTGCGGCCCCGGGACGTACTCCTCGTCGCTCATCGACTGCCAACCCCCTCTGCACGGCACCTCTGCACGGCACTGGTCCAGACCGCCCGCATCGTGCCGGAGACCGGTACCCGCCGGAACTGTTTCCGCCGGTCATTTGGGCCACAACCTTAACTACGCCGCCCACACCCCCGATCCCGCCCCGCACGGCACCGGCCGGTGGATCGCGCGGCCGGCACCGGGCGGGGCCGGGTGCCGGGTGGTCCGGCGGGCCACGCGGTCCCGGGGCGGCGGCGGGCGGTCCCGCTGCGGGGGCCGCCGATGTGGCGGGGCCGGTTCCCTGCGCCGCCCGGCGGGCTGTGCAGTCGGCGCCGGGCCGGGGGGCGCGGTGCTGGGCGGCCACCCGGTGGCGCCGTGCGCCCCCGAGCGCGGGCCCCGCGCACCCGGAGGCGGCGCCCCCGCGTTCCCGTCCGGCACCGGCACCGGCACCGGCACCGGCACCGGCATGGGCACCCGCATCCGCACCGGCCGGCGTCAGCCGGCCCCGTACCGGGGCTGCTCAGCGGAGCAAATGGCTCTCCGCGAAGGCGATTTCCAGCCGGAGCTGTTTGACTCGCTCCTCCACCACCAGCGAGCCGTGCCCCGCGTCGTAGCGGTACACCTCGTGCGGATGGCCGCGTTCGGTGAGCCGCTGGACGTAGTTGTCGATCTGCCGGATCGGGCAGCGCGGGTCGTTGACCCCCGCCGAGATGTAGACCGGGGCGCGCACCGCGTCGACGTACGTCAGGGGCGACGACGCCCGGTACCGCTCCGGCACTTCCTCCGGCGTGCCGCCCAGCAGCGTGCGGTCCAGGGCCTTCAGCGCCTCCATCTCGTCGTGATAGGCCGTCACATAGTCGGCGACCGGCACGGCCGCCAGGCCCACCGCCCAGGCGTCCGGCTGTGTACCGAGCCCCAGGAGCGTCAGATAGCCGCCCCACGAGCCGCCCGCCAGCACGAGCCGTCGCGGGTCGGCGAGCCCGGAGGAGACGGCCCACTCCCGCACCGCCGCGATGTCCTCCAGCTCGATCAGGCCCACCCGGTGCTTGAGCGCGTCCGTCCACTCGCGCCCGTAGCCCGTGGAACCGCGGTAGTTGACCCGCACCACCGCGAAGCCGTGGTCCACCCAGGCCGCCGGCCCGGCCGCGAACGCGTCGCTGTCGTGCCAGGTCGGGCCGCCGTGAATGTCGAAGACGGTCGGGAACGGCCCCTTGCCCGCGGGCTGTTGTACCAGCGCGTGCACCGGACCGCCGGGGCCCTCCACCCACACGTCGGTCACCGGCACCGAGTCCGGGGCCCGGCCGATGCCGCCCGGCAGCGGCGGCGGGTCCAGGACGAGGCGCCCGTCCGTGGACCGCACGGCCGGCGGCTTCTGCGCCGAGGACCACAGGAACTCCACCGTCCCGTCCGGGCGCGGCAGTGCTCCCGAGACCGTGCCCGCCGGGGTGTCCAGCCGGGTCAGCTCCCCGCTCGCCAGCTCGTAGCGCCACAGCTCGCTGCGCGCCTGGTAGTCGTGCTCGATCAGCAGCGCGGAGCCGTCGGGGAACCAGGTGGCGTCCAGGTCGCCGGGCAGGTCGAGGGCCAGCGAGGTCTCCTGGCCCGTCGCCGCGTCCCACAGCATCGGCTCCCAGCGGCCGCGCCGCTGATGCCCCACGAGCAGCCGGGTGTCCCCGTCCACCGGCGCGAAGCCCATGACCGACAGTCCCAGCTCCTGCGTGCCGCCCCGGGTGTCGTCCAGCTCCGTGACCGTCGCGCCGTCGGCCGTCACGATGCGGATCGCCGAGTGCATGGCGTCGCCGTGCTCGGTGTGCTCGATCGCGATGAGCGAGCCGTCGTGCGAGAGGGCGCCGACCTCGGCCGACTCCTCGTGCCGGTAGATCTCCACCGGCTCGGCACCGGGCCGCGCCACATGGATCGTCGAGCCGCCCTTGTCCGTGGAGCGGCCCACGACCGCCGTGCCGTCCCGGCCCAGCGCGAGCCCGCCCGGATAGGACGGCTCCAGCCCGGGCGTCGCCGGCTCGTCCGGCCCGCCGTGGAAGGGCTGGCGCATCCACACGCCGAACTCGTCGCCATCGGTGTCGGAGAACCACCAGATCCACTCGCCGTCCGGGGACAGCGTCCCGCCCGTCGTGCCGTTCGGGCGGTCCGTGGCCCGGCGCTGCTCCCCGGTCGCGCGGTCCCACGCGTACAGCTCGAAGGTGCCCGTCACGTTCGAGACGAACAAGGAGCGGTCGGGGGCGTCCTCCGCCCATTTCGGCAGCCCCACCCGGGGCGCCCGGAACCGCTTCTCCCAGTCGGGCATGGACCCGGCGTCCGCCGTGCCCCCCGAAGTGCCCTGCTTCCCCGGCTCGTTCTTCCCCGGCTCGTTCGCCATCGGCCCGTTCCCTTCGTGCTCGTGTCCCGCCGGCCCGTCTTCTCCGCGCGCGCCCGGCGCGCCCCGCCCGGGCCCTGTCGCCCCGTAGCTCTCCGCCATGGCCCCATTCTGCGCTGCCGCGCCGACACCGTGCGGGGCCCGGCCCCAAGCTGTGGACGGCCCCGAATATGTGGACAAGCCCCTCACCCGTGAGCGGGAACGAGCGGCCCCGGGGCTGACACCGGACACCGGCCGGACCCCCCACCGATCCCGACTGCCCCCGCCATCAGAGTGCAATTCGTATTAAAACACCCTAAAAGTCGACAAGAAGTCCTGTCTCCCATGTGAGCCTGGCTCCGACGACCGCGCCCCGCGCGATACCCGGCACGCCGCCCAGGCCCGAGGAGAAGGCATGCAGAAGTCCGTCCTGCGCGCTGTCTTTTCGCTGGTCGTGATCGGTGCCGTCGCCGTCGCCGTGCCCACCGGCGTCTTCGACGGCGACGAGCGCCCCGCCGACGCCGAGGTCGGGATCCGCGCGCGCGTCAGCGCGGCGGGGGCGCCGCTCGAACCCGGCCGCGCCTTCGAGTACGGACTCACCGCCACGTGCTCCTCCCTCACCGTGGCCTGCGTCAACGCCGTCGTCGAGGACACCCTGCCCGCCGGTTTCGAGATCACCTCGCTGCCCCGCACCACCGACTCCCGGCAGGTCGCCTACGACGCGGGCAGCCGCAGGCTGACGGTCCGTTACCGCGAGGCGCTGCCCGGGCCGCCCAACCCCAGCGGCTCGGTGGGACTGCCCGCCGGGGCCGGCCGGGACCTCGCGATCGGGATGCGGGTGCCCGCCGAGACCACCCTCGACGACGGCACGAGCGTCGAGAACGCCCCCGCCGTCTCCGCCGACAACGCCGAGCAGAAGTCCGCCGCCGCGCGGGTACGCGTCCGCGTCCCGCGCCAGGTGCGCACCGCGACCACCGTGAAGTGGGCGGACGGCTCCGCCGTGGCCCGGTCCGGCGCCGAGTCCGCCGTCACCCTCGGCGCCCGCAACGCCTCCTCGCCCTCGGCCCGCGTCACCGCGCTCACCACGGACGACACCGCCCGCGACGCCTACGACGCCTTCGACGTGAAGGCCCTCGGCCCCGTACGCCGCTTCCCGGCCGGCACCGACCGCGTCCGCGCCCTCGTCTGCGTCAAACCGCTCAACTCGCCCTGCGCGGACAAGGAGTTCACCGCCGGCCCGTACTCCTCCGGCCCCGAGGTCCCCCTGCCGGACGGCGTCGCCCCGGACCGGATCACGGGGGTGCGCTTCGCCTTCGACTCCGAGGACGGCGACACCCTCCCGTACGACCCCAAGGGCGGCGAGGCCGACGTCAAGGTCGGACTGCGCGACACCCTGCGCTCCACCGGCGCCCCGCTCACCCCCGCCGCCCGCCGCCGGGTGAACTGGTGCGCGGCCACCACGGCCCGGGACGCGGACAGCGGGAAACCGGTCACCGGACCGCCGACCTGCGCCGGATTCGACGTCCTGCCGCACGTGGCCACCGTGCAGGGCACCACGAGCTACTTCTCCGACGCCGACGGCAACTACGTCGCCGACGGCACCGCCGTCACCGGCACCAGGGCCCCCGTCTCCATGGTTACCGGCGCCCGCAACACCTCCTCGTTCCCCGTCGCCGCGCTCACCGTCACCGAGCCGGCGGCCGGCGCGCGCGGGGACTTCGCCCGGTTCGACACCGGAGCCCTGCGCGTGGAGTTCCCCGCCGGGGCCAGGTCCGCCACCGTCGGCGTCGTCTGCCGGGGCGGCGCCCGCCCCGCGCCGCTCCAGCTCAGCGGACCGCCCGCGCGCCAGGACGTGCCCGCCACGGGCTGCCCGCCGGGAGCGCCCCCCAGCCAGGTCACCGCCACCTTCCACGGCACCGACGCCGCCGGCCACGGCACCATCCGCACCGACGCCCTCGCCACCCTCTCCCTGCACGGCACCCTCAACGACCAGGGCGCGCCCGCCGATCCCCGCACCGGCATCGCCGACTGCGCCGACGTCACCGCCTCCGACCCCGTCGACGGCGCGGCCCCCGGCACCGGCACCGCCTGCGGCACGCTGCGCGTACAGAACCCGGTCAGCGACATCCGGGGCGCCGTGACCGAGAGCCAGACCGAGATCCCGCCGGACCAGCCCGTCACCCACACCCTCGACCTCGCCAACGCCGGCAACACCCCGCTCGACAGACCGGCCGTCACCGCCCCCGCCGACCCGGGCGCCTCCGGCAACCCCTTCGACGCCGTACGCCTGACCAAGCTCGCCGTCACCTACCGCAACCCGGCCGGAGCGCCGGTGCAGTTGGAGGTCCTCGACCCCAACGCCCGTACCTGGGTGGCCTACAACCCCGCCGACGCGGGCCTGCTCTCGCGCGCCCGGGGCGTACGCGGCCGGCTCGCCGACGGCGCGCTGCCGCCGCAGGGCCGCTTCATGCTGGCCGCCGAGTTCGTCCGGCGCGACGGCGTCGCCGACCGGACGGGCTTCCGCGACTGCGCGCAGATCACCTCCGCCGGCAGACCCGTCGGACAGCCGTACTGCACACACCGCGACAGCATCACCGAACCCCCCAGCGGCGGCGGCACCGTCCAGACGAGCGTCTCCCCGTCCACCGTCGCCCGCGCCCTGTCCGGCGTCGCCCGGCAGCAGCCGGAAGTCCGGATCAAGGCGCTCAACACCGGCAACATCAACCTCAAGCAGCTCGTCGTCACCGATGTGGACCCCGGTTTCTTCGACGGAGTCGACTTCCAGAGCCTGACCGGCGTGACCTTCCCGCCGGGAGCCAACCGCGTCCGCGTCGACGTGTGCACCTCCAAGTGCACCGCCAGTCCCCCCGCGTTCACGCCCGGTACGACGACCGACTCCACCACTCCCGGGCTGCCGTCGGGCGTCGACCCGGGGGAGGTACGCGGCCTGCGCGTGACGTTCACCAGCGCGGGCGGCGGCCACGACCTCGTACCCGGCGAGGCCCCGCCGAGCACCGTCTGCCCCGCCACCGTCTGCTTCAAGGTCGCCGCCCGCGGCACCCCGCGCTCCGACCCCGACAAACAGATCCCCGGCCAGATCGAGAACACCGCGCAGGCCGCGGGCGAGTCCCCGCTGCAGGGCCCGGGCGAGCTGTTCGACATCGGCAGGAGCGAGGCGGCCCTGAAGGTGCAGAACGGCACCGCGCAGCTGGAGGTCGCCACCGCCCCCGACGCGCGCATCGGCCCGACGGAGGCCGCACCGTTCACCCTGACCGTGCGCAATACGGGCAACGGCCCCGTGCCGGGGCTCGTCGTCACCGACCCCGTGCCCGACCAGCTGCGCTTCGACCAGGGATACGTGGGCGACGGCGGACTGCCGTTCAAAGTGACGGCCAAGGTGCCGCCCGGCACGCCCGCGCCGCCCCCGCCCGTGTACGAGCCCGCGCGCGGGGACGACGGATCGGTGGCCAAGGCCGTGTGGCGCTGGCCGAGTTGGACCCTGTTGCCCGGAGCGGAGGTCAGGATCGCCTTCCAGGTGCGGCTGGCACCCGGCGTCCCGGCCGGTTCCGTGGCGCAGAACGCATCCGGCGCGGGCTCCGAGAGCCGCAACGACGTGAGCTGCCAGAGCCGTTCGGCAAGAGATGGCCAAGTCAGTGACGACAGCGAGAACTTCGGCCCCGGCCGCTACTGCACCTCCCGCGCCGAGGTCACCGCCCTGCCCGGCACCGGCTTCGAAGCCACCCAGTGGATCGCCGGGAACGACGCGCTGGGCTTCCACAACACCGCCACCCACCGCCACGAACCCCTGGACTCACCCGGCTGCCCCGTCCTCAAGCAGGACGGGCGCACGTACACCTCCTACCCCTGCACCGCTCTCGTGCAGCCCGGCGAGAAGTTCGACCATCTCGTCCGCGCCGTCAACACCGGTACCGACCCCGCCGTGCAACTGCGGCTGCTGAACGTGCTGCCCTACAAGGGCGATACGGGCGTCCTGCTCGGCAACCAGCAGCGCGGCACCGAGTGGGAACCCCGCCCCCGACTCGCCGGAGCTCCGCAACTGGCGGGACCCGGCACACTGGAGACCCGGTACGCCACCGTCACCAACCCCTGCTCCCCACTGCTCGACACCCCGCGCCGCGACTGCGGCCCCGCCGGATGGAACAGCGCCTACACCGAGGACGCCACCGGCGTCGCGATGACGGTCTCCTTCGGCACGCCCCTGCCGCCCGGAGGCCAGGTGTCGCTCCGGCTGCCCATGGCCGCCCCCGTGGACCTGGGCGTGCCCGGCGACCCGGCCGTCGCCTGGAGCTCCCTCGCGCACGCCGAGACCGTCGTGCGCGCCGGCAAGCCCTACGAACTGCCCGCCACCGAACCGCCCAAGGCGGGCGTCGGCATGCGCTTCGGCAACCTGCGCGTCGACAAGGTCGCCACCGACGCGCCGCCCGGCGTGAACCTCGGCCCCTATAAGGTCACTCACCGCTGCACCGTCACCCCCCAGGGCGGCACTGCGCAGATCGTCCGCGCGGGCACCTCCGACGCCACCCTGCACACCCCGGTCACCCTCACCGCCGTGCCCGCCGGAGCCACCTGTCTGGTGTGGGAGAGCGACGCGGCCGGCGCGCGCAGCAGCCACTTCGGCGAGGCGAACGCGCTGCGCGTCGTGATCACTCCGGCAGGGCCCGACGAGGAGGGCCAGCACGTCTCCATCACGGACACCTACCCCAGGGCCTCCCTGGTCGTCCGCAACCACATCACCGGGCCCGCCGCGCCCGAGGCCGCCAAGGGGCCGTTCGCCGTCCGCGTCGACTGCTCCGCGCAGGGGCAGTCGCTGCCCGGCTTTCCCAAGGACCTCACCTTCGAGCGCGCCTCCGAGCAGTCGCTGGACGGACTGCCGAACGGGGCCCGCTGCACGGCCGCCGAACCCCGTACGGGCGGAGCGAGCGCCGTCGCGGTGACCCCCACCGACTCCGCCGACCCGCACGCCGCGGTCATCGGCTCACTGCCCGGCAGAACCGCCGGGCTGACCGTCACCAACGACTTCGCCACCGGCGGCCTGCGCGTCGTCAAGAAGGTCCTGGGACCGGGCAGCCGCTACGCCGACCGCACGTTCCGCTTCCGGATCGCCTGTACGTTCAACGGGCGCCGCGACGCCGTCGTCCGTACGCTCGCCCTGCGCGCCCCGAACCTCACCGGCGAACTGCGCGACCTGCCCGCCGGGGCGGTCTGCACGGTCACCGAGACAGACCCCGGCGGCGCCGACCGCACCCCGCCGCCCGTCGGCCCCGTCACCGTCCGGCCCGGCCCTGCCGCGACCGTCAGCACGGACATCAGCAACGCGTTCTCCACCGGCCGCCTCACCCTGCGCAAGGCCGTCGACGGCGCCCCCGCCGATGCCCCCTACGTCCGCAACCTCGCCTTCGCGGTCTCCTGCGTCCGTGAGGCCGAGGGCCCTGATGGCACACCCGCCACCGCCTTCGTAGTCCGCGGGGACTACGCCCTTTCCGCCGCCAACACCCTCGAAATCCCCGCCCCGTTGCCCATCGGCACCCGCTGCTGGGCCGAACAGCGCGACACCGGCGGCGCCGCCTCCGCCACGACCGACCACGGCGACCTCGCCCACGCCGCCGTCGTCACCAAGGACACCCCCGACATCACCATCACCGCGAAGAACGGCTACCGCACCGGCACCCTGCGCCTCGGCAAGAAGATCAACGGCAACGGTGCCCGCTTCGCCGCCGGACGGAGCTACGCGCTGCTGCTGAACTGCACCCTGGAGACCGCGCCCGGCCGCACTCTCACCCTCGTCGACCGCCGCCGCTACACCTTCACCGGGACCGGCGAACACCCCGTCGACGACCTCGGCTTCCCCCTGCCGGCCGGCACCCGCTGCTGGGCCGTCGAGGCCGACACCGGCGGCGCCTCGGCCGCCACCGTCGACCACGGCGGCCCCGAACAGGCCGTGACGATCGAGGGAACGGACGACCGCACGGCCACCATCACCGCGACCAACACCTACACCCTGGGCAGGCTCACCGTCGCCAACAAGGTGACGGGCGAGGGCGACGGCGGCTATACCTTCACCGTCGACTGCGCCACGCCGCGCCCCGGCGGCGGCACCACCCCCGTCGGACTCTCCGCCGACGACAGCCGGTTCACGCTCGACGACGGCGAACGCCGCACGATCGACGCCCCGTTGGGATCCGTATGCGCGGTGCGCGAGATCGAACGGCCCAAGGGGGCGAGGACGGCGGTCGCGGACAGCGACCCGGGAACGGCGGGCAGCGCAGGCGTGGGCACGGGCCCCGACGGCCGGGGCGCGCCCGGCGCTCGCCTTCCGGGCGGCGTCGGCGGCGCGCGTACGGCGGACGACGCGCACGGTGCGGACGGCGCGCACGACGGCGTGGTGCGCATCGCCGCCAAGGCGGCCACGGTGACCGTCACCAACGCGTTCCGGGCGCCCGATCCCGTCGGCGGCCCGCAGGGGCACCCGCGTCGGCGCACGGGCGGTACCGACATGGATGTGTTCATGATGACGGGCGCGGGGCTGCTGGTGGCGGCGCTCGTGGCGGCGGGGGCGGCGGTGAGATTCCGCAGGTGGTAGGCGCGGCGGGGCGGGATCGGGCCTGTCGTGGGGAACTACGTCGTGGGGACTACGCGGAATGATGCCCCGGCCATCGATTCCGGAGTGGCCTTGACTGGAGACAACCCCGCAAAGGGGGCGAAACGCATCCAGCGTTCAGTGACCACACTCCGAAACGAACCCGCACCCGAGCGTGAGGTGAAGCGCTGTGAAGGCCATAGCCAGAACCCACCGCCTGAGGACCGCCACGATCACCGCCGCCGCCTGCACCGCGCTGCTGGCGGGCGGTGCCGCACCGGCGATCGCCGTGACCCCCGCGGCGACCGGGACCGTCGTGACGGCCGTCGGGCAGACGGTGAACGCCAAGACCGCCAAGGAGTCCATCACCGTCAAGGCGAGCGCCAAGTCCGTCAAGCACGGCGAGACGGTCACGCTCTCCGGCAAGGTCATGAACATCAAGGACGGCAGCAAGCTCACGGTCCAGCACAAGAAGGGCAACAAGTGGACCACGCTGCACGCCAGCACGACCGTCAAGCACGGCGCCTACTCGACCAAGGTCAAGCTCAACAACAAGGGCACCGAACACCTGCGGGTGGCCCACGGCAAGACCGTGTCGAAGGACGTGACGGTCAAGGTCACGTGAGGAGCCGTCGACCACGTCCCGGCCGACGGGGCGAGCCGGCCCGTACGGCCCGTCCCGTCACGCCCGGCCGTCACCGACCGGGACGGACGCGCGGTCGCACGTGCAGATCCAGCCCGCCGGTCCCCGGTGCCTCCACGCCCGGCAGCAGCCGCATGTCGCGTCCGTAGTCGCCGCCGACGAGCGAGCGGTACGGCACCGGCTCGTCCGTGAACAACCCGTCCAGCCGCCGCGCGAACTCCTCCCGGGCCGCCGCGAACCGCTCCTCCGGCAGGTCGTTGGAGCCGTACACCGCGAACGGCTCCAGCGGCGCCATCCCGGTGAACCAGAACAGGCCGTGCTGCAACGGGTGCAGGACGTCCGCCAGCCGCCCGTGGATGCCCCGTTCCGAGAACGCCGACTCCCGGGCGCCGAGCGTCACCGACACCAGCGCCCGCCGCCCCGCCAGGGCGCCCTCGCTGTACGGCGGCGGCACCGCCGGGCCGTAGCCGAACCCGGACGTGAACACCCGGTCGATCCAGCCCTTCAGAATGGCCGGCGCCGAGAACCACCACATCGGGAACTGCAGCACGACCGCGTCCGACCACCGCACCTTCTCCTGCTCCTGTGCGATGTCCGGCGCCAGTCTCCCCGCCAGAGTGGCCCGCTCCGAGGCGGACATCACCGTCAGCCGCCGGTCCGCAATGTGGTCCGGGAAGTCGTCGGCGTCCAGCGTCGCCTTCCACTTCATCGCGTACAGGTCGGACACCCGCACCTCGTGCCCTGCCGTGCGCAGGTGCTCGACCGCGAAGCTGGTGAGGGAGGCGTTGAGGGAACGGGGCTCGGGGTGGGCACTGACGACAAGGATCTTCTTCTGCGCGTGGTGCGTGCTCTGGACGTTCTGCAAGTTCTGCGTGCTCGCGGTCATGCCACCACGATCTCCGGGGCGAGCGGGCGCAGCCAGTACCCGGTACGGCCGGTGGACCGGCGGTCCTGGTACTGAGAGGGCCACCCATACTGGGTCCATGGAAGAGAACGAGCGCACTGCCGGCCGGATCGACGGAGTCGGGGACACCCGCCGGGCGCTCGGCGACTTCCTGCGCGCCCGCCGGGGACGCGTCGCGCCGGAACACGTCGGCATCGCCGCCGGAGCCCGCCGCCGGGTGCGCGGGCTGCGCCGCGAGGAACTGGCCCAACTGGCCGGAATCAGCGTGGACTACTACGTACGCCTCGAACAGGGCCGGGCCACCCAGCCGTCCCCCGAGGTCCTCGACGCCCTCGCCCGGGCACTCGGCCTCGACACGGCCGAACGCACCCACCTCGGCACCCTGGCCGGGACCCGACGCGGCGAGGCGCCCAGGACCCGGGTCAGCCCCGCCCTGCGCCGCATCCTGCGCTCCCTTACCGACTGCCCGGCCTTCGCCACCAACCACCGTCTCGACGTGCTCGCCTGGAACCCCCTGGCCGCCGAACTCCTCGGCGGCCTCGCCGACCCGCCCCGCCGCGACCGCAACCAGGCCAGATACCTCTTCCTCGACCCCGCCTCCCGCACTGTCTTCCCCGACTGGCAGACCCGCGCCACCGAATCCGTCGGCCAACTGCGCGTCTCCGCGGGCCGCTACCCCGACGACACGGAACTGACAGCCCTCATCAACGAACTCTCCGCGCACAGTGCCGAGTTCCGCCGCATCTGGTCCACCGGCGAAATCGTGATGTGCGCGGGAGGCCGCAAACCGATCCACCATCCGGCCACGGGCGTACTCACCCTGGACTACGAGACGTTGCACGTCCCGGCCGCACCCGGCGAGACGGGCGTGGTGCTGCACGTGCTCAGCGCCGACGAGGACAGCGAGGAGGCGGCGGCATTGGCCGGGCTGGGCGCGAACGAACCGGTATCCGGTCGTGGTCCGGTCGCGAGAATCGCTACTCCTGACGGTGCCGCGACAGCGTCCGCCAGACCAACGCCTGGGCGACGATCACGTTCTCACCGTTGAAGGTGACGGCGGGACCTCCGTGCAGTTCGTAGCCAAGACCGATCGCTTCGCTCACGCGTCGGCAGAACGTGGCGTCGTCAGGACCGGTGATGACTCGGTAGACAGGCAATCCGTTCGGCGGTGTGCTCATGCCGACAAGGATCTCAGCACGGGTGTGCGGGGCCCGCAGCGACCGTGAAGAACTGGTGAGTCAGCACCTCGAAACGCAGATGGTCGGTCTCCTGCGCGTGCCGCAGGAGCCACTCGTGCACTCTCTTCGGGCTTGACGTCATGGAGCACTGCTGCGCGCAGACGGTGCACTCGCCTGCGTACTGCGCGCTGACGGCACAGTCGGGCGACAGCAGCCAGTGAGAGCGCGTACCGGTAGCGGTGTGCGGGGTGATGTGCAGACGCGCACCCCGGCTGACGGCTACGCGAAGAACATCGCGCAGTGCGTTCACCAACGGCCTGACGAGGTAGTGCATTTCATCCGGCTCGGAACCGTCACGTGCGAGCAGTTCCTCGGTGTGCGCGAGAAGCCCGGAAGCCCGGTCGAGCTGGTCCTCCTCGGCACTGTCCGCCACCCGGTCGGACAAGCCGTCACTGTCTCGCGTGTTCAGGTAGCACGGAGCGCCGCCCGGACCGCTCCACGGGAGCAGCCGCGGGCTGTCTGCGTCGGTCATCGTGAGCCTCCGCCGGGTGGTTGGTGCAGACGCATGGCGAACAGCCGGGTACCGGTGCGCATGTGCAGGGATGCACCCGAGTCGGCACACAGGCGCTTCCCGCCGTCCGGGAGTTCGTGGACGTGGTCCACCGCGAACTGCTGGTCGCCGACCTCTATGAGGTCGCCATGGCGGACGGTGGCGGGGGAGACCTCGACGAGGGTGAGGGCGGCGTACGGGCTGGGCATCAGGTGCCCCTCACGACAGCCCAGTTGGGGTTGGCCGACCGGTGGCACGGGCAGCCGCATCGTTCGTAGGTGACGCCTGGCACCGGCCGAGAGATGGCGTGTTCTGCGGCAGTGCATTGCTTGTGCTCACCGGTGAGGCACGGGACGGACAGATGCGGGGTTGGTGGCGGCAGAGCCTGCTCCCGGGTAGGCGGGTTCGTACGACGGAGCGGGCGGAACATGCTGATCAGCTCCTCATGGTCGGGGGTCGCCCCCCAGAAGCGGTGTGATCCCCCCTGGGGACTGTTTGTTGACGGCGGCCCATACGACATGACCTCTTCTGCTGTCCCGGACGACTCCCCACCGGTCCGCAGCTGCGAGAGCTCGCAAGAGCTCTCGCAGCGGCCCGGGGAAGAGGGGCACTGGAACGTTGGCCTCGATGCGCACATGTGTCCCGTGATCGACCACCCACGGCGTGCATCCGGCACTCATGAGGTGGGCGGCGATGTGGTTGACGCGAGCGTGAGACGAGGGGCACAAACGCGTTCCTCCGTCGTTGTGCGGCACTGACTGCGGAGCGGCGCCCACGACGGTCCTGGGCGTTGGAGCCTCGCCTCGGGCAGCAGCGTAGCCCAGATTGAGAAGTTAGGCGTCTAGATTGGATAGGTCCCCCAGAAAGGTGTTACGGGCCTAGATTTGCCGCATGCGACAGCAGCCTCCGCCCTACCGCCGTTTCGCCGAGACGCTCCGGAAACGCATCGAGAGCGAGGAGTGGAAGCCCGGTGAGCGCCTGCCCTCCCGCGCCCGGCTGGCCGAGGAGTGCGGAGTGACCGACGCCGTCGTGCGCCGCGCGCAGGAGTGGCTCATTGCCGAAGGAGTCCTGACCGGACGCGCGGGATCAGGCACCTACGTGGCCGCCTGGCGCGACCGTGTGCGTGTGGTCCGTTCACCCGAACGAGAGCAGGCCGGTCAGGCGCCGTTCTACGCGGACATGGCGGCGCTGGGTAAGCGGGGGACGTCCGAGAGCCGGACGGACGGCATGGTGCCCGCGACGCCCGATATCGCCACGCGCCTCGGCATCGCGGAGGGCGACTACTGCGTACGTACCTCGTACGAATACTTGGCGGACGGGAAACCGGTTCAGCTCGTGACGAGTTGGGAGCCGTACAGCCTGACGGCCGGGTCCTTGGTCATCCTGCCCGAGACAGGACCGTTGGCCGGCGCCGGCGTGGTCCGTCGCATGGCGGAGATCGGCATCACGGTCGCGGAGGTAGAGGAGCGGCCGGAAGCCGGACACGCGCATGCCGAGGAGGCGAACCTCCTCGGCATCCAAACGGGCACCCTGGTCACGAGAGTTCGGCGCACGTACTACAGCGACGACGGTCGGGCGGTGGAGACCGCGGACATCGTCATGCCCGCCTCCCTGTGCGAGATCATCTACAGGTTCCCGGTCACGCGTTGACCGGGGCCGTCCAGGGAAGCGTCCGTCAACCGCCCTGGATCTGCTCCTGCGGCCCGGCCCGGAAGCTTTAGGTGGTTCATCCTCGGCGGAGGGCTGTGCCTCGCCTGGCCCCCAGGCGTCTCCCTTGCGGACGTCGCAGCCAGTGGGCGGCCGGCCTGGAGGTTCCCTGCCACGTGTTCGTCGGCCAGTGAGACTGGCTTGATGCGGGCGAGGGTGGCCGACCACGGGTCAGGCCAGTCGGCGGCCGGGCCGATTGCCCCGTAGCGCAACGGGCAGATCCACTGGTCGCGTCCGAATGCCCAGGGGCTTCCCCTGGGAAGCATCGGTGTTGAGGGCGCCGCAACCACGGATCAATCCCCTGGAACGGGCGGGAACCCATACACCACTTCCGTGGACGCGACCCGCGCCAGGCTGCGCAGACAGAGCCCGGCGACTTGCTCACTGTGCGTAACATAGTGGGTCGATTCGGTAGTCACGTCCGCCTCTCGTGGTGTCGCGCGCGCTCCGGACGGTCGGCACGACCGCTTTGCTCCCCTGGCAGATCTTTGAAGGGCTATCCTGCAAGAGGTTAGGACGCTGTGCGACTCGGAGCACCATGACGGCATCTGGAGTCTCCACCAGCTGGTAGTAGAAGATGGAGAATGATGACTCTGGATGTCGCCGCAGGTACGCAGCTCAGGTTCTCGGAGTACCTAACAGATCTTGCGAGCGTTCCCGAACCAGGTGCCTCCCTCATCGAGACCTGGTTCCCGGCCCGCGAACTCTCAGAGTTGATCGCGAAGGACCGGCGGGTGCGGGATCCTGCGTACGCTGCGCATCGTTGGTGGGCTCGTCGGCCGCCGGCTCTTCTGCGCGCACTCCTCCTTGCGACGGCCCTTCCTCCCAGCACGAGTGAGCAAGAGTTCTGGAGCAGGTACGCGTCCGAGGACCACCACCTAGCTGGTCTCACTGTCTATGATCCGTTCATGGGCGGAGGGTCGACGCTGGTAGAGGCCCAGAGGCTCGGGGCTTTCGTTATGGGGTCGGACGTCGACCCTATGTCTGTGCGCATCGTGCAATCGGAGCTCACGCCTGTTGACGGCAAGCAACTGCGAGCCTACGGAGACCAGCTTCTTCGTCACCTGCGCTCAAAGTTGTCCTGGCTCTACCCGTCGGAGCCTGATGTCCAGCCCCTTCATTACTTCTCGGTTGCCGAGGTACGATGCCCGTCGTGCAGCGAAACAGGTGCGCTATATCGCAATCTGGTCCTCGTCCGAGACCCGAAAAAGGTTGGTGCCGTAGTACGTGACCATGCGCTGACAGTTTTCTGCCCCATCTGTTGGACCCTTCATCACCTGGACTCAGCAGATCGAAAGGAGATCGTCTGCTGTGGCAAGCGGTCCCGAATTGGCTCTGGAACCTATAGGGCAGCCGCATATCACTGCCCGTCATGTGGCCAAACGTCGACCCACCGTGAGCTCAAGACCGGCGTAGCGCGACGGCGGATCGTTGCTGTGGAAGAGACTCAGGTAAACGGGCGTCGCAGGCTCCGTATGCCCGATGAAGCTGACGCTATGAGTGAGCTTGAAGCGGCGAGGCAATGGAAACTGCAGCGGAATATTCTTCCGCGCCCTCAGGGGGAGATCAGGGCGATCCGATCGGATGAGCGGCCGCGCAGTTTCGGAATCACCTCCTACGAGGAACTGTTCACTCCACGTCAGTTGCTTGTACTTGGGCATGCCTTCCAATGGATTCGCGAAAAGGTGCGTGAGGAGAGAATCCGGAGGGCGCTTGAACTTGCAATCTCTAACTCCCTCGCAACCAACAATAAGTTGTGCGGCTACGCTACGGACTACGGGCGGCTTTCTGCTCTCTTTTCAGTGCGTGGTTACTCAATTCCAGCGCTGATGGTAGAGCTGAATCCCCTGCACGACACTGCGGGGCGCGGGACCATTGCGGCATGTATAGAGCGTGTCGCCAAGTCGGACTCGAAGCAGGTGCGTCGCCACATCTGGGATTACCAAGCGAATCAGCCCGTCGCGAACACGTTCGCGTTCGAGCGCGCAGAGGGAGATAGTTGGGTCGGCCTTAAGAACGCCGCGTCTGCTTCCGGAATCGACTCAATAAAAAAGGTTGATGTAGCGGTATTTGATCCGCCATACTTTGACTTTATCGCCTACGATGAGCTGTCTGAATTCCATCGAGCATGGTTTGGAGAGTTGGAACTCGCGGGCGAACCTCTACTGCCAAAATCTGAAGACCCAGTACGGTCTTTCGGCTCCCAGCTGGGCAGATCCCTAAACGAGATGGTCAAGCGAGCACGAGGTAATAAGCCGTTCGCGTTTACTTATCATTCCTCGAATCCAGAAGCCTGGGAAGCCGTAGGGTTGTCCTTGGACTATGCACAGCTCGCAGTCACACAACTTTGGCCCGTGCGAAGTGACGGGCACATGGGGCATCACAGCAATCCGGGGAATTGCGAGTGGGACGTTGTTGTCGTCTGTAGGCCGCAGGCCGGAACAGCCAAGCTTCGGTTCGTGGATGACGTTGACTCGTGGATTTCACATATGAAGCCTCTACATGTTAACGAGGCGGACGTTCGAAATTTCCGCTTCGCGATTCAAATGGCGAAGTCACGCTTCGCTAAGGCTTTGTAGACGAGCGGGTACATACGACACCTGGGGGGCAAATGCGTAGTAACTCAGCTGAGCGGGCACACATCATTGCACGGGAGAAGTCTGCCACTAGCAACAAGGTGCGGCTCTGGGTGCAAGATGAGTGGCGCAGTTTCGATGTCTATCGCGTCCCTGTTGAGGGATTGCTGCTCAACGCGGATAATCGACGGTTCCGCGCCGAACGAATGTGGGCCGAAGAGCACCTCGGTCGCCCTCTTGACCCTGAGAATAATCCGACAGATGAGCTCTCGATCGAGTCTCTTCTGCTGGACGCGTCTCATAGGGTCGAAAGCGACCAAGTGGTTGGAAAGCCAACTGGTAGTGCAGAGTCCCTGAAGAACGATTGGCTCCGGCGGAAGCAAGAGTCACCGCTGTGGATTCGTCCCGATGGTACCGTTCGGAACGGTAACCGCCGCCTTTCTATGATTAAAAGGCTTCAGCGTGAAGGCGGGGCGACGGGACTGGGCTGGGTTGAAGCCATTATTCTGCCCGTCGGCGAGATTAACGAAGCAATACTGCTGGAGATGGAGCAGAGAGAGCAGCTCACCGAGAATTTCAAAGTTCGCTACAACGACATCGACTACCTGCTCGCACTGCGTGAGGCCGCGGAGAATCGCGAAATCGAATGGTTCGATCGAGATAGTGTCGAATCGGTGGCTGGGGCCCTTCAGACTATGGTCGAGAAGTCGAAGGGAGAGGTTCTGCGCGATCTTTATGCCGTAAAGTACATGGATATCTTTCTTGAGGACTCAGGACAAGTCGGTGAGTACCATAGGGTATTGAAGACGCTTGAGCGATTCCGGGATATTGGTCGCATGATGCTGCAGATTGAAGGTCAGTATCCCCTGGAGGAAGAGAAGATCCTTCAAACGCTTTTTGCTGCCGTCCGGTCCGGAAAGACGCATTTGGATATCCGTGAAATGCGGACAATGTTTAAGCAGGACAAACGTCGATTTGACCGGTTGGCGGAGACTGTAGCTGAAGCGGAATCTGGATGGGAGCTTTCGGCGGGACCGTCCCTTTCGAACCCGGGATCTTCCGTGCCGAGGAACCGAGACGCCGCTGACGACGAAATCGAAGAGGATTCCGATCAAGAAGGGCCTGGGCCGGAGGTCGTCGATTATCCAACGAGTCAAGTGGGTAGCGCAATCGATCTAGCCATCGACGGATTCGCGGCATCGCGACAAGACGATGTGGTACAAGTCTTGCACGAAGTGTGTAACCGCCTTGAGGTACTCGGGGATAAGGAGCGTCTAAGCGCTGCGCTCACGGGCGATGACGGAGCCATGGTCAAGAAAAGCCTGAAGCAGATAGTCGAGTGGGCGGACTGCAATAGGCACCTGACGACTACGGAGGCCTAACCACATGGAGCGCCTCGAAAAGGTCACCTTGCATTATGAGGATGGCGATCTACTCGTACTTAGCACGACGCTAACGGCTGATCGCAGAGCTCGCCTGTTCTTCCGAAGTGTTCTCGGAGCTAAATCGCTAGAAGAACAACGTGGTTACCGCTGTCCCCGGAGACGGCTAAGCCTCCCTGCTTTGACCCTTAGGGTTTATGATTGGCTTTCTGCCAACGGCTGGGAAGTGGCAGGTGCAGGTGATGTAAGTACCACAGTCAGCCTGGAGCTGGAACGCCGGCGCAGCTTCGTGCGAACTAAAAAGGCTGCTCTAAAACAAAAGATCGAGGGCTCCGAGTTTGACTTTTCACGGGTTGATGTGGCCTTGCAAAATTTTGGGTGGTCAGCCGATAGAACATTGCGGCCACATCAGCGAATCGGAGTAGCTCACGCACTGACAGCGATCAATGTCGGCAACTTTTCTGTCCCTGGTGCTGGAAAGACTACGACTACTCTTGCCGCCGCTGTAACGCACCTGCAAGCTGGGACAGTTGACGTTATTGTAGTGGTTGGTCCTCTGGCGTGCTTTGATCCCTGGGAGAAGGAAACTCGTGCTGCGATTGGGTCCTTGATCCGGACCCGCCGAGTGCGTGGTACCGCACGCCAGCGACAAGTCACTTATCAGCAGGTCAGGGCGAACGAGCTTCTACTGCTCAGTTATCCCACTGCGGCGGCTGACCAAATGTTGCTGCTGGATCTGTTCAACCATCATGACGTGATGCTAATCGTGGACGAGTCGCATCGCGTGAAGAGGTTTCGCGGGGGAGTCTGGGCTCCAGCACTGGTGGAGCTCTCCAAGAGGGCGAAAGTGCGCATAGTCCTTTCGGGAACACCCATGCCACAGTCAGGGAAAGACCTCTTTACCCAGCTTAGTATTTTGTGGCCCGATGGCCAGTTGACGGGTACGAGAGAAGCCTTTGCAAGCCGCGTTGAGAGCGATTTCGATGATATTGTCCGCGACGTCATGCCCTTCGTCTCGCGCACGCCTAAATCGGCGCTAGGACTCCCTCCCTACCGTATCCATCACCACCCTGTGGAGCTGTCGGGAATCCAAGCAGAGATCTATGAGCTGATCGAAAATCGTTTCCGGCAGAGGATTGCAGACGCAGTTACCTGGCAGGATAAAATTGAGAGCCTTCGACGGGGTCGCCCGATCCGTCTTTTGCAGGCTGCTGCGAATCCTTTGACCTTCTCTTCCAAGGACGCCTATTTCCGACTTCCGCAGATGGAGGATAGAGCGCCAACGCTCATGGAGCGTCTCGTTAGCTATGGCTTTTCAGACGAGATTCCGGCAAAGTCGGCGGCCGCAATTGAGTTGATTCGCTCGATAGTGAATAAGGGAGAAAAAGTTGTCTGCTGGAGTAACTTCGTCGTCAACCTGGATCACTTTCGAAGTCTTGTGACTCAGACTCTCGGAATTCCATGCTATCAGATCGACGGCCGGGTACCCGCAGGTCAAGATGCATTGCATTCTGGTTCAAATTCTACAATAGAGTCAGCTGAAGGCGACGATACTCGCGAATCTATAATTGAGAGGTTTCTGCGGGAAAGTGGGCCTGCGGTGTTGGTCACCAATCCCGCTTCGTGTTCAGAATCTATCTCTCTGCACTCGTCGTGTCACAACGCCATTTATCTCGATCGAACCTATGACTGTGCCATGTTCTTGCAGTCTATCGATCGAATTCATCGACTGGGTCTGCCGGCGGACGCAACGGTAAATGTTCACATCATCGATGCTTTGATCGATGGTCGGCAAACGGTAGATGCCCTGGTCGAGGCTTCCCTGGCCTCAAAGTCGCAGCGCATGCAAAAGCTGCTTGAGGGTGCAGAACTGCTTCCCATCGAGCTATCGGAGGACCCGTCGGTTGATGCGGAAGGCGATGAGGAGGATCTGGAAGCGCTTCTACGCTACTTGTTGGGCCAGGACATATAATGATTCAGGACCTCAGTAGCTGGATGACGGGTGTGAGAGTTGATCGGTTGCCGATAATTCTCACAGGAATCCGTAGGTACCCGCCCCCGGGAATCAGTGTCACAAAGGTGCACAGATATTTCTGGCGTCAGTGCGGTGGTCCGATGGCTGACATCCCTGTACTCGTTGATGTCTTGGTTCAGATTGGGCTCGTAGAAATCAACGAAGGTCGATTGCGGCCTACGAAGACCGGGGTTCGGGTTGCCACCCAGGACCATCAGGTGGGCGGAATACTCCTCGCGGAGACGTTGATCCGGTCGGGTATATTCTCGGGTCAAATTCGGCGTCTTTTTGAGGTAAGTGAGATAGATCCAACCGGATCTCTTGTGTGTTCCAGGGATCTTGCGGTGGGTGTTGCGCCTCAGCTGACTGGGATCCTTCGTCGTTTTAGCGCTGTTTCGTTCACAGATAAACTGCGGGTGCATGCCGGCCTTGTATCCGAGTTGGACGGTTTTTGGTCTCTGTTGCCGATGGCGGTGGGGCCTGAGCTTGATTTCAAGAAGGATATGGGGAATCGCGGAGAGCTCTACAGTTATCAGTACTGTCGCACGCAGGCCGCGGACGGTACCAAAGTGCGGTGGGTGGCGCGCGATGACGAGACTCTAGGATATGATATTGAAGATTTGAACTATAATCCTAAGCGGAGAATTGAGGTGAAGGCTAGCGGGGAAGAGAAGGTGCGCTTCTTCCTTAGCCGGAATGAATGGAATGTGGCTCGTGAACTTGGAGATGCTTACGAGGTGCATTTCTGGGGTGGTGTATCCCTTAAGGTTGAAGCTCAAGAGGAATTCGGTAAGTTGACGAGGCGAGGATATCCTTTGATATTTCGAGGGCTTAGCTCCTTGCTGGATTCCGGTGCTTTGTCTGCAGTTCCCACGCAATATCTTGTGATTGGCAACGGCTAACGCAATGAGGTAGGTCGGCGCTGATGGCCATGTCCGGAGCGGGAGTTGAGCGTTCGGCCCGGTGTTGGGGACATCGCCATGGACCGTGTCGGAGGGGCTGTGGGACCGCTTGGAGCCTCTGCTGCCGCAGCGTGAACGCCGCTTTCGCTCTCCGGGCCGTAAGCCGCTGCCGGGCCGGGATGTGCTGTGCGGGATCCTGCACGTGCTGTATACCGGCCTCCAGCGGGGCTACCTGCCCAGGGAACTGGGCTTCGGCTCGGGCATGACCTGCTGGCGTCGCTTGCGGGACTGGAACGAGGTCGGCGTCTGGCAGCGGGTGCACGAGGTCCTGCTGGCGGAGCTCAACGCGGCTTCACGGCTGGGCTGGTCCCGTTGCGTGGCCGGCTCCTCGCACATCAGAGCCCAAAAAGGGGGGAGCCACACGGGTCCCTCGCCGGTCGACCCGGGCCGGGCCAGCTCGAAGCACCACTTGATCATCGATGGGGACGGCACCCCGCTCGCGGTCCTGCTGACTGGCGGCAACCGTGGGCGACGTCGCCCAGATGCTGCCCCTGCTCGATGCGATCCCGCCGGTCCACGGCCGGGTGGGGCGTCCCGGCCGCAAGCCCGATTCGCTCTTCGCCGACCGTGGCTACGACCACGACATCTACCGCGACCAGGTCCGCGCTCGCGGCATCGTGCCTGCCATCGCCTGCCGTGGTATGCGGCACGGCACCGGCCGGGGTACCTACCGGTGGGAGATCGAACGCAGCTTTGCGTGGCTGCACGGCTTCCGACGTCTCCGGATCCGCTGGGAACGCAGGGCCGACATCCACGAAGCCTTCCGCAAACTCGCCTGCTGCATCATCACCCACCGTCAACTCGGCTCAGTGTGTTAGTCGTTGTAAGACTGAGCGAGCCCTGAGGGCCTGGGCTCCCGTGAGGTTGGTGTAGGGGTCTCTGCTCAGCTCGTAGGAGGACACCCCGCGCCGTCTGCAGACCCGCATGCGCAAGATCCTCGGCAAGGACCGGGCGCCCTCCACGCTCACGCTGGCGACCTCGTGTCCGTCGCTGCCGCAGGGCGGGGGAGAGGCCATCGCGCAGTGGATCGAGCGCACCCCCAGCGCGCGCATGGTCGTGATCGACGTGTTCGCCAAGATGCGCGGCCCGTCCGCCCCCGGCGCCTCTGCCTACGACGCGGACTACGCGGCCGTCGGGCACGCCAAGCGCATCGCGGACCACTACGGGATCGCGCTGGTCCTGGTCCACCACGTCCGCAAGGCAGGCTCGGACGACTTCCTCGCCGAGGTCTCCGGCACCAACGGTCTCGCCGGGGCGGCGGACGCCACGCTCGTCCTCAAGCGCTCCCGGGGCCAGGCCGACGGCGTCCTTCACGTCACCGGCCGCGACGTCGACGAAGCCGAGTACGCGCTCCGCTTCTTCCCCGAGGCCGGTGCCTGGCAGCTTCTCGAAGGCCCTGCCGCCGACCACACCATCGGCGACACCCGCGCCACCGTCCTGCGCCACGTCCGCGAACACCCCGGCGCCAAACCGAAGCAGATCGCCGAGGACACCGGCCTCGACCCGGCCCTCGTCCGCCAGACCTGCGCCCGAATGGCCAACGACGCCCAGCTGATCAGGAAGGCCGGGGGATACGTCGAGCCCGGTGACGAGGGGGGAGAGGCATGAGCAGTCACAGCCGTCACGGTGTCACTGATGTTGTCCTGCCGCGCCTCTTCCATCCGGTGGAAGTGGCCAAGGCCCTCGGCTGCTCCGAGTGGTGGGTCAAGGAGCAGGCTCGCCGTCGCCGTATCCCGTTCACAAGGGTCGGCGGGTCCTACCGCTTCACGGCCGAGCACTTCGCCGAGATCGTTCGTGCCTTTGAAGAGCTTCCTCTTCAGCCCATTCGGCACGTATCCGACCCTGATCCAGTGCGGCTGCACCAGGTGCGCGGTGCCGAACCGGTCGTGCGCTTGAAGGCCCGGCGTCCGCGCCGCGCCCTCAAGTTCCAGTCGCCGAATGTGGCTTGCTGAGGCCGGGGGAGAGTACGTGGGATTCGCGGAGAGGCGCGGAAACTACTGGCGCGCCCGGTACAAGATCGCGCCTGGCAGGCACAACACGGTGCTCGACGCCGGGGGCAAGGCAATGAGGTTTGCCACCAAGCGCGAGGCCAAGCGTGCTGCAGATGCGGCGGAGATCGAGTTCCGCCGTGGTGACTGGCGTGACCCTTCCTTGGGACAGGAGACCTTCGGCGAGTACGCCAGTCGCTGGTACGAGAACCAGGACTTGGCCGCATCGACGATGCAGAACTACAGGAGGCATATCGAAGAGCATCTACTCCCTGCCTTCGAAGAGAAGGCGCTCGCCGGCATCCTTCGCACAGACGTCGACGCTTGGGAGAAGCAAGAAAAGGCCGCTTACGCGGTGTCGAGCGTCAAGACCTGGCGCTCGACGCTGCACCTCATTCTGGCTGATGCCGTGGACGAAGGGCTCATCGTCTCCAACCCCGCTGTTAAGCGGCGTGGCCGGGGCAAGCGTGCCGGTCGCTCGCGGGGGCGTGGCCCCGAGAAGGTCGTGACGGATGCGCTTGGTGTAGTGCTGATTGCCGAGCGCATGGCCCTGCTCTCTGGCCGTGACGACGAGTTTGTTGCTGTGGTCCTCAAGGGCTTTACGGCCAAGCGGTGGGGGGAACTCGTCGGGCTTGAGACGGAGTTCGTCCGTCCTGGAGCCATCCGGATCGAGTGGCAGCTGTACGAACTCGACTCCGGCGAACTGGTCAGGTGCCCGCCCAAGGACGACAGCTACCGTACCGTCGACACCCCGGACTTTCTGACGGCGTTGGTCGTCAATCACATCGCCCGCACGAAGCCGACTCCTTGTCCATGCCATGGCAGGGTGTACGTCTTCCGGGGGCTGGGGGCGGCCCGCACCAGCAAGCACAACGGTGTGAAGCTCATTGACGTCGCGCGTCACGCCGGTGTTTCTACGGGCACTGTGTCGAACGTCCTCAATCACCCCGACCGCGTGACCTCCTCCACGCGCATGCGGGTGGAGGAGGCGGTTGAGGCCCTCGGCTTCGTACGGGGCGGCACTGTGTCGGAGCACGCGCCGCATTGGCGCCGGAACGGCTTCGCGACGTGGCTGTTCGCTCCGGCCGTCTCGGGTTGGTACCCGAAGAAGGCTCCGCAGGAGGCACGACCGGTACCACTGCTCGGCGAACCTTGGCCGGGCGTGCCGGTACGGGGGCGCAATGCCTCCGGGCGGGCGGACGCGTGCTGGGTTCCGGTCGCGAAGGGACTCACGCCTCACGGCCTCCGGCACACGCACCGGACGATCATGGAGGAGCTGGGTACGGAGAAGGTCCTCATGGACGAGCGTATGGGCCATATCGACGGGTCGGTCTCGGCGCGATACGCCCACGTGACTCCTGCCATGCGGAGGCGGCTCATGCTCGGGCTCACCGAACTGTGGGAGGCGGCACTCGACGCGCGGCTGGCGATGTGCCCGCGGTCGCCGGTGCGCGTGCTCGATGAGCTCTTGCAGGCACGCCTGCTGACACGAGGCTAGGCGCCGCTTGGGAGCCGGGTTCCGAAGTCGGCTCCCAAAAGGCTCCCAAGGAGGTCCAGAAACGAGTGAGAGCCTTGATCGACTCAGTCGATCAAGGCTCTCACCTTGTGTTTCTCTGTCGGGGTGGCGGGATTTGAACCCACGACCTCTTCGTCCCGAACGAAGCGCGCTGCCAAGCTGCGCTACACCCCGATGCTCCGAGCTCTACATTCCGTAGCCCCCGGTGCAACGAGCTCTACTTTAGCGGACGGGCGCCCGGACGTGAAATCCGGTTCGAGAGGGGGTGCGGGTCGGGGCGGAAGCGGTCGAGGAGGAAGAGGGCCAGGGCCAGGGACCAGAAGGCGAGGCCGAAGGTCACGGCGTTGGTGAGGACGCCGGTGTAGCCGTGGAGGTCGACGTCGAGGAAGGGGTAGGGGTAGCGGCCCTCGGTGCCGGGGGTGAGGAGGGCGCCTCGGGTCAGGGCGAAGGGGAGGTAGAGGAGGGGGTAGACCAGCCACTGGCCGGTGAGGGCGAGGGTGAAGCGGGCCGGGGCGGTCAGCAGGAGCCAGTCGAGGGCGGCGGCGATCGGGGTGACCGTGTGCAGGAGCTGGTTGGCGATCGACTCCAGCGTGGTGCGCTGGGCGGTCATCGAGAAGCCGCTCGCGTCGTTGTCGAGGACGAAGTGGAAGACCAGGCCCGTGATGCTGATGTAGAGCAGCGCGGCCCCGGTGAGCCGGGGGGAGAGCGGCGGGCGGGCGGTCCAGGCGCGGTACGCGGACCAGGCGAAGACGACGGCGACCAGGATGTTGGACTGGATCGTGAAGTAGCTGAAGAGGCGGCCGAGGTCGTGCGAGTCGATCGCGTCGAAGACGATGCCGGTGAGCGCGGCCAGGGCGACCAGCGCGCGGAAGGCGGCCGCAAAGGGGCGGCGGCCCATCGGGACCACGGCCGCCGCCGGGACGCGCGCGGCGCTCTTCGTGGTGGTGCGCAGGCGGGAGGAGGACGGGTCGATCATCCCCCCACCGTACGGGGGTGCGGAGGCGGTACGGGGAGGATGCCCCGTACCGGCCCGTATGTCCGGTCGGTGCTATGCGTCGCTATGCGTCCCGTTCCGTCAGCGTGATCAGCGTCGCCTCCGGCGGGCAGGCGAAGCGGACCGGGGTGTAGCGGTTCGTCCCGCAGCCCGCGGAGACGTGCAGGAAGGCGGTCCGGCCGCCGGCGCGGTGGGTGGACAGGCCCTTGACCCGCCCGGGGTCGATGTCGCAGTTGGTGACGAGCGCCCCGTAGAAGGGCACGCAGAGCTGGCCGCCGTGGGTGTGGCCGGCCAGGATCAGCGGGTAGCCGTCGGCGGTGAAGGCGTCCAGGACGCGCAGGTACGGGGCGTGGACGACGGCCATGGAGAAGTCGGCGCCCTGCTGCGGGCCGCCGGCCACCTCCGCGTACCGGTCGCGCTTGATGTGCGGGTCGTCGAGGCCGGTCAGGGCGATCTCATAGCCGTTGATCTTGAGGGTGGCGCGGGTGTTGGTGAGGTTGGCCCAGCCCGCCGCGTCGAAGCCGTCGCGCAGCTCCTCCCACGGGTTGTGGATCGCGCCGACGGCCGGGGCGTTGCCGTTGAGCCCGTGCCGGCCGCTGGCCCGCTCCAGCAGATAGCGGGCGGGGTTGCGCAGCTTCGGCCCGTAGTAGTCGTTGGAGCCGAAGACGTACGCGCCGGGGAACTCCAGCAGCGGGCCGAGCGCGTCCAGCGTCTCGGGCACGGCGCCGGGGTCGGAGAGGTTGTCACCGGTGTTGACGACGAAGTCGGGGCGCAGGCCGGCGAGCGACTGCAGCCAGCGCTGTTTCTTGCGCTGTCCGCCGACCATGTGGATGTCGGAGACCTGCACGATCCGCAGCGGCCGCATGCCGCGCGGCAGCACGGGCACGGTCACCCGCCGCAGCCGGAACGAGCGGACCTCGAAGCCCGCGGCGTAGGCGAGACCGGCCGCCCCGACGGCCGTGATTCCCAGGGGTACTCCGTATCGCGCGCGCATGCCCCCATGGTCGCAGACCCCGGCGACGGACCGGTCACGGCCTGTGGACAACCTTGCACAGAGGGGGAGTTGCCCGGTCGCAGGCCGTCCGCGTCGGGGCCCCGGCGGCCCTCCGGGCCGTTAATTCGCGGCGCTCCCGCCTCCCGAATGCGAAGATTGCGCCATGACCACGCTGAAGTCCAGGCTCCAGGACGACCTCACGAGCGCCATCAAGGCGCGTGACGAACTGCGCTCCTCCACCCTCCGCCTCACCCTGTCCGCCATCGGCTACGAGGAGACCTCGGGCAAGAGCGCCCGTGAGCTCTCCGACGACGAGGTCATGAAGGTGATCACGCGCGAGGCGAAGAAGCGCCGCGAGGCGGCGGACGCCTTCGACAAGGGCGGCCGGGCGGACCAGGCCGAGCGGGAGCGCGCGGAGGGCGAGGTGCTCGCCGCGTACCTGCCGAAGCAGCTGACCGACGAGGAGCTGGCCGCGCTCGTCGGCGAGGCCGTGGCCGAGGCGAAGGCGGCGGGTGCCGAGGGCCCGAAGGCCATGGGCGCCGTCATGAAGATCGTGAACCCGAAGGTCGCGGGCCGCGCCGAGGGCAGCCGGGTGGCCGCCGAGGTCAAGCGCCTGCTGGCGGGCTGAGCCGGCGCACGGGTACGTACGTACGCGCAGGGGCGCCCGGACCGTCGCGGTCCGGGCGCCCCTCCGTTCGTACGGCTCCGTTCGTGCGCCCCGTCCGTACGGCTCAGGCGCCGGGCGGAGTCTGCTTGCCGCCACCGGTGGCGCCGGTGCCACCGGGCTTGCCGCGCCCATGGCCGCCGCCGGTGGAACCGGAAGTTCCGGGCGCCGTCGGGTCGTTCCCCTGACTGCCCTGGTTCCCCGGGCCGCCCGCCCCGTTCTGGCCGTTCTTGCCGGTGCCGCCGTTCTTGCCGGACTTGTCAGGGGTGTCGTCCAGGCCCGCCACCGTGCCGAACGTCGGCGCCGGGCGGTCCTGCAGGGCGCCCTCCATGGCGTCGCGCCAGATGGGGCCCGGGGTGTCCGCTCCGTAGACCTTGTCGTGGTAGACGCCGCCGATGGTGATGCCCTCCATCTCGACGTCCTTGCTGCCGGCGCCGCCGACCCACACCGCGCCCGCCATGTTCGGGGTGTAGCCGACGAACCAGGCGGCCTTGCGGTTGTCGGTCGTACCGGTCTTGCCCGCGCTGTCGCGGCCGCTCAGTCCGGCCTGCTTGCCGGTGCCGTCCTCGACCACGCCCTTGAGGAGCGCGTTGACGGTGTCGGCGGTCTCCTCGGACATCGCCCGCGAGCACTGTGTCTTGGGCACCTGCAGGCTCTTGCCGTTCGGGCCGGTGGCGGAGGAGATCAGGACGGGCGTGCAGTACGTCCCGCGGTTGGCGAAGGCCGCGTACGCCGACGCCATGGCCAGCGGCGACATGCCCTCGGAACCGAGCGCGGTCGCCGGCACCTGCTTGAGCTTCTGGCCGGAAGCCGGCTTCAGGCCCAGCTTGTCGGCCATCTTCGTCATCGGGCAGGTGCCGATGTCACCGAGCAGCTGGATGAAGTAGGTGTTGACCGACTTCGCGGTCGCCTCCCGCATCCCGTACGGCCCGACCTCGCTGGTGTTCTCGTTGCTGACGGTGGAGCCCTCGCTGTTGTGCCAGGTGCCGGTGCAGGTGTCCACCGAGCTCGGGTAGGCGACGCGGTACGGCGAGGAGTACGAGCGGCTCACCGGGACGCCGTCCTCCAGCGCCGCCGCCGCGAGGACCGGCTTGAAGGTCGAACCCGTCTGGAAGCCGTACGTCGAGCCGCCCATGGAGTGGTCGGCGGAGAGGTTGATCTGCGTCTGGTTCTCACCGAAGCCGTACGGGCGCGACTGCCCCATGCCGAGCACCTTGCCGGTGCCGGGCTCGACGATCGAGACGGCCGTGGCCACCGGGTCCGTCTGGTAGACGTGCTCGGAGACGGACTTCTGCACGGACTTCTGCGTCTGCGGGTCGAGCGTCGTGCGGATCGTCAGGCCGCCCTGGTTCCAGCGCTTGGCGCGCTCCTCCTTCGTCTTGCCGAAGACGGGGTCCTGGAGGAAGACCTGCCGGACGTAGTCGCAGAAGAAGCCCGCGCCGTTGACGGCGGTGATGCAGCCGTTCTTCGGACGGCTCACCGTCAGCTTCAGCGGTTCGGCCTGGGCCGCGGCCGCCTCGGCGGGGGTGATGTGCTTGAGCTCGGCCATGCGCTGCAGCACGGTGTTGCGGCGCTTGGTGGCCTCCTTGGGCGCGATGACCGGGTCGTAGCGGCTGGGCGACTGGACGATGCCGGCCAGCAGCGCGGACTCGCTCAGGGTCAGGTCCTTGGCGTGCTTGCTGAAGTACCGCTGGGAGGCGGCCTCCACGCCGTACGACTGCTGCCCGAAGAAGGTGATGTTCAGGTAGTTGTCGAGGATGCGCTCCTTGCCGAGCTCCTTCTCGACCTGGATCGCGTACTTGAGCTCCTTGACCTTGCGGCCGAGGGTCTGCTGGGTGGCGACGGCGACCTTGTCGGGGTCGTCGCCGGCCTCCTCGATGAAGATGTTCTTCACGTACTGCTGGGTGAGGGTGGAGGCGCCCTCGGAGACGCCGCCGGAGCGCGCGTTCTTGTCGATCGCGCGCAGTACGCCCTTGAGGTCGACCGCCCCGTGCTCGTAGAAGCGCGCGTCCTCGATGGCGACGATCGCCTTCTGCATGTAGGGCGAGATCTCGTTCAGCGGCACCACCGTGCGGTCGCGCGAGTACACCTTCGCTATCTCGCCGCCCTGGGCGTCGAGGATGGTGGTGCGCTGGCTGAGCGGCGGTGTCTTCAGACTGGCGGGGATCTCGTCGAACTCCTCGACGGACGCCTTCGCCGCCAGGCCGGCCGCGCCGACCGCGGGCAGGGCCAGACCCGCCAGAACCGCTCCGGAGAGCACGCTGACACCGAGGAACTTCGCGGCCTGCCGGCTCCTGGTGGAACCCTCGCCCGAGCGCTTCATAGCCATGGGAAGAAGCCTACGTTCTCATTCGGCGGACAGACGCCCGTGTGTTCGCCTACGCTGTTTCACGCCAGTCACTGCGGTCTCAGTCGGTGTTCCCCACGCCCTCACTCTTGTGAGTGATGAGATGTGTCCTTATTGCCGTCTGTGTCAGGTGCCGCCCGCCAGAGCCGGGGTGAACTGCCCTGGTATGACGGGAAAGTCGGTGATGTCGCCAGCTCACTCTGTTGGGTGATCTGCCGCGTACGCATAGTCAGTTCGGGCCATCCAAGATTGGGCCCGAAGGGGGTGTTGCCCCCTGCCCGCCTTCCGTAACGTCCTCAACTGGCAACGGTGAATATGCCGCTGCCGCCGTGGGGGAGCCCCGATTCGGGAGAGGACGGCGCCAGCATGGGCTGGGTAACCGACTGGAGTGCGCAGGCCGCCTGCCGCACTACCGATCCGGATGAGCTATTCGTTCAAGGCGCTGCGCAGAACAGGGCCAAGGCGGTCTGCACCGGTTGCCCGGTGCGCACCGAGTGCCTGGCCGACGCGCTGGACAACCGCGTCGAGTTCGGCGTGTGGGGCGGGATGACGGAGCGCGAGCGCCGGGCGCTGCTGCGCCGCCGCCCCACGGTCACCTCCTGGCGCCGGCTCCTGGAGACCGCCCGTACCGAGTACGAGCGCGGGGCCGGACTCCTGCCGCTGGGCGACGAGGAGTACGACACCTACGCCGCTGCCGGATAGACCCCGGCGCGCCTCCCCGCGCGCTGCCGCTGCGGAACCGCAGCAGTACGTGCAGCAGTACGCATGGCAACAGCAGCCGCCCGTACCGGCCTTCGGCCCGTACGAGGCCATGCGGCCCTGCCCCTGCCACCGGCCGGCGACGCCGGGACCGCGATGCCGCCGTCTCCTGAGCGGGCCGACTCCCGGGCGCCGCCGGACTCCGCGGTCAGTCGGCCCTGCCGGTGTGCACGGCCGCCTCGGTACCGGCCTCGGTGGGCGCGCCCGCGCAGTGCTCCGCAGCCCGGGCCCCGGCGGGCGGCCGCGCGGCGATCCGCTCGCCGATCTCCCGCAGCCCCGCGAGATCGTGCACATCGCCGGGCAGGGCGGCCACTTCCGCCACCGCGACCTCCGGGTGCAGCGCGGTGAAGCGGTCGCGCGTGCGCCGCTCGCGGGCGAGCACGTGCATCCGCTCGGCGTGCAGCCGCAGCAGACCCGCGGCCAGCCGTGCCTCGGCCACGGCGGCCGACGGGGCGGTGGATTCCGACGGCGTGGTGGAGCGTGTGGATGTGGAGTGCGTGGGTGGTGCGGGGTCTGTGCCGAGGGCCGGCCGGGGGGAGCCGCTCTCGGGGGTGTCCGGGACGATGGGGGCGCCGGCGCCCGGAGTGTCAGCGTCGCCTGAGGCAGCCTGCCCGCTGTCGCGATCCACCATGCCGACGCCGTCATGATTTTCTGAGGTTTCTCCCCAGGAGCCGCCACCACCGCCCTCGGACACCGCGCTTCCCGCCCCGTCCGCGTCCTCCAGCAGCGCCTCCGCCGCCGCGAGCGCCCGGTCCGCGGGCAACTGCGCCGCCTCACTGCCGTGCACCCGGTTCAGTACGAGCCCGGCCAGCGGCATCCGCTCCTCGGCCAGCCGCTCGACGAAGTACGCCGCCTCGCGCAGTGCGTCCCGCTCCGGGGCCGCGACGACCAGGAAGGCCGTACCGGGCGCCTGCAACAGGCGATAGGTGGCGTCCGCGCGTGTACGGAAACCGCCGAACATCGTGTCCATGGCGGCCACGAAGGTCTGTACGTCCCGCAGGAGTTGGGCCCCCATGAGCTTGTTCAGCGGACCGCTCATCACCGACATGCCGACGCCCAGGAACTTCATGCCCGCCCGGCCGCCCAGTTTCGCGGGCGCCATCAGCACCTTGATGAACCTGCCGTCCAGGAACGACCCGAGGCGCCCCGGAGCGTCCAGGAAGTCCAGCGCGGAGCGGCTCGGCGGGGTGTCCACGATGATCAGGTCCCACTCGTCGCGGGCGCGCAGCTGGCCGAGCTTCTCCATGGCCATGTACTCCTGCGTGCCGGCGAAACCGGCCGACAGGGACTGGTAGAAGGGGTTCTCCAGGATCGCGCGGGCGCGCTCCTTGTCCGCGTGCGCCTCGACGATCTCGTCGAAGGTCCGCTTCATGTCCAGCATCATGGCGTGCAGTTCGCCGCCCCGGGTGCCGTCGATCCCGGGCACCGGGCGCGGCACGTTGTCCAGCTCGTCGATGCCCATGGACTGCGCGAGCCGACGGGCCGGGTCGATGGTCAGGACGACGACCTTCCGGCCGCGCTCCGCCGCCCGCAGCCCCAGCGCGGCCGCCGTCGTGGTCTTGCCGACACCGCCGGAGCCGCAGCACACCACGATCCGGGTGCGGGAGTCGTCCAGAACGGGGTCGATGTCGAGAGCGGCTGCCGTTTCCAGGCCCACAGGGTTCCCCTTACTGTCGTCCGCTGCGGCCACGCGTGCGTGCCCGCTCACTCGCACCCCTGCTTCCGCAGCGCGCGTGCCATGCGGTAGAGGCCGGCCAAGTCCACGCCGTCACCGAGCAGTTCGAGTTCGTACGTGGGCAGCCCCAGCGCCGATATCTCCGCGCGGCCCTGATGCTCCAGCGCGAGCCGCTCGGTGTGCTCGCGGGCCTGTGCCACCAGGGGGTCCACGAGCCGCTCGGCCAGGCCGGGCCGGCGCGCCCCGCCGAACCCGGTGCGCTCCAGGGCGTGCGCGAGCGACCGGGCGACGGCGGCCCGGCTGCCGTTCGCGGCGATGTCGACGTCCGCCGCGTCCAGCACCCGCGGACGGACCATGTTGACGACGACGCTGCCCACCGGCAGCCGCGCGCCCCGCAGTTCCGCGATACCGTCCACCGTCTCCTGGACGGGCATCTCCTCCAGCAGCGTCACCAAGTGCACCGCCGTCTCGGGCGACTTGAGCACCCGCATGACGGCCTGCGCCTGGTTGTGGATCGGGCCGATCCGGGCCAGCCCGGCCACCTCGTCGTTGACGTTGAGGAAGCGGGTGATGCGGCCCGTGGGCGGCGCGTCCATCACCACGTGGTCGTAGGCGAAGCGGCCCGTACGGTCCTTGCGGCGGACCGCCTCGCACGCCTTGCCCGTCAGCAGCACGTCCCGCAGACCCGGCGCGATCGTCGTCGCGAAGTCGATCGCGCCGATCTTGCGCAGCGCCCGGCCCGCGCTGCCGAGCTTGTAGAACATCTGGAGGTAGTCCAGCAGGGCCCGTTCGGCGTCGATGGCCAGCGCGAACACCTCGCCGCCACCGGGCGCGACAGCGATCTTGCGCTCCTCGTAGGGCAGCGGCTCCGTCTCGAAGAGCTGCGCGATGCCCTGTCTGCCCTCGACCTCCACCAGGAGGGTGCGTCTGCCCTCGGCGGCGAGGGCGAGTGCGAGGGCCGCGGCCACCGTGGTCTTGCCGGTTCCGCCCTTGCCGCTGACGACATGGAGCCTGCTCATGGTTCGGAGCCTAATTCCTCGGCAACGGCCGCGTGTCGTCAGGTGGCCAACCCCTCACCGCGCGGGCGGGTGCCCGGCCGCCGCGGCGGCCACGCACGGCGCTGTCGGCGCGAGGCATTACAGTCGGGCCCATGACCAAGTGGGAATACGCGACCGTGCCGCTCCTCGTGCACGCGACCAAGCAGATCCTGGACACCTGGGGCGAGGACGGCTGGGAGCTCGTCCAGGTCGTGCCGGGCCCGAACAACCCCGAGCAGCTCGTGGCCTACCTGAAGCGGGAAAAGCAGTGAGCGCTGTCGAGGACAGGCTCGCCGCGCGCGGCCTCGCGCTGCCGGAGGTCGTGCCGCCGCTGGCCGTCTACCAGCCCGCCGTGCGCAGCGGCGCGTACGTGTACACGGCCGGACAGCTGCCCATGGTCAAGGGCAGCGTCCCGGCGACCGGCAAGGTCGGCGCCGAGGTCAGCCCCGAGCAGGCCAAGGAGCTCGCCGAGGTCTGCGCGCTCAACGCGCTGGCCGCCGTGAAGTCGGTCGTCGGTGACCTCGACCGGATCGTCCGTGTGGTCAAGGTCGTCGGATTCGTCGCCTCCGCGCCGGACTTCACCGGCCAGCCGGGCGTCCTCAACGGGGCGAGCGAGCTGCTGGGCGACGTGCTCGGCGACAAGGGCGTGCACGCGCGCTCGGCCGTGGGCGTCGCGGTGCTGCCGCTGGACGCTCCCGTCGAGGTCGAGATGATCGTCGAGGTCCGGGACTGACCGTCCCGCCCGAGGGGGCCGGCGACGGGGGTCCGTCGGTACGGCCGCCGTACGTACGTCCCGGCCGCGGCCCGTTCGTCGGTCCCGGCCGCGGCCCCTCGAACATCCACGCGCGAGCACATAGCATCCGGCCATGTCGACTGTGAACGGCCAGTGGTTCCCGCCGGAGTGGGCGGAGCGGATGAGAGCGCTCGTGCATGGTGGTCTCACGCCTGTGGCCCCCCGCCGCGCCGCGACCGTGCTGCTGCTGCGCGACGGGCCCGGCGGACCCGCCGTCCACATGCTGCGCAGACGCGCCTCCATGGCCTTCGCCGGAGGCGCGTACGCGTATCCGGGCGGCTCCGTCGACCCACGGGACGCGCGCGACGTGCCCTGGGCGGGACCCTCGCCCGCCGCGTGGGCCGCCCGCCTGGGCACCGACCCCGACGCAGCGCGGGCCGTCGTCTGCGCCGCGGTCCGGGAGACCTTCGAGGAAGCGGGCGTCCTGCTGGCCGGCCCCGAGCCCGGCACCGTCGTCGCCGACACCACCGGTGAGGACTGGGAGGCCGACCGCGCCGCGCTCGTCGGCCACGAGCTGTCCTTCGCCGACCTCCTGCGCCGCCGCGGGCTCGTCCTGCGCAGCGACCTCCTGGGCGCCTGGGCGCGCTGGATCACCCCGGAGTTCGAACCGCGCCGCTACGACACCTGGTTCTTCGTCGCCGCGCTCCCGCGAGGGCAGCGCGCCGCCGGGGTCTCGGCCGAGGCCGACCGCGCCGAGTGGGTCCGTCCCGCCGACGCGGCCGCCGGCTACGACCGGGGCGAACTGCTGATGATGCCGCCGACCATCGCGACCCTGCGCGAACTCCTGCCGTACGACAGCGCGTCGGCCGCCCTGGCCGCCTCGGGTGACCGGGATCTCACCGCCGTCCTCGCCCAAGTCCGGCTCGTGGCGGACGAGATCGTGGTGAGCTGGCCGGGACACGACGAATTCACCAGGCGCATCGCCGCCGGAGCCCCGAAGGCCAGCTCATGACGCACTCAGCCGAACTGCCCGCAGAGCCCGGAGCGCCGCGCGACGGCGCCGTCGGCGGACCGGCGACCGAGCGCACCGTGTGCGTGCTCGCCCCCAACCCCTCCGCGATGACCCTCGACGGCACCAACACGTGGATCGTCTCCGAGCCTGGCTCCTCGCTCGCCGTCGTCGTCGACCCCGGCCCGCTCGACGAGGGCCATCTGCGGGCCGTCGCCGCGACGGCCGGGTCCGCGGGCAAGCGCGTCGCCCTGATCCTGCTCACGCACGGCCACCCCGACCACTGCGAGGGCGCCGCCCGCTTCGCCGAACTGACGGGCGCGCCCGTACGGGCGCTGGACCCGGCGCTGCGGCTGGGCGACGAAGGGCTCGCGGCGGGCGACGTCGTGACCACCGGCGGCCTGGAACTGCGGGTCGTCGCCGCGCCCGGCCACACGGCGGACTCGCTGTGCTTCCATCTCCCCGCCGACCGCGCGGTGTTGACCGGCGACACGGTCCTCGGGCGCGGCACCACGGTCGTCGCCCATCCCGAGGGCCGGCTCGGCGACTACCTCGACTCGCTGCGCCGGCTGCGCGCCCTGACCGTCGACGAGGGCGTGCGGACGGTCCTGCCCGGCCACGGGCCGGTGCTGGGCGACGCCCGGGGCGTCATCGAGTACTACCTCGCGCACCGGGCCAAGCGGCTGGCCCAGATCGAGACCGCCGTCGAGGCCGGATACCGCACCGCGCCGGAGGTCGTCGCACACGTCTACGCCGACGTCGACCGCGCCCTGTGGCCCGCCGCGGAACTCTCGGTGCGGGCACAGCTGGAGTACCTGGGGGAGCACGGGCTCATCGAGGAGTGAGCGGTCCCGTGGGCGGTACGGCTGTCATCTACGGGCGTACGAGCGCGAACGGCCCCCGCCATCCCGGCGGGGGCCGCTGCGTACGTCGGTGCTCAGCGCGAGCGCTTGGCGAGCCGCTCCACGTCCAGGAGGATCACCGCACGGGCCTCCAGGCGCAGCCAGCCGCGGCCCGCGAAGTCGGCCAGCGCCTTGTTGACGGTCTCGCGGGAGGCGCCGACCAGCTGGGCCAGCTCCTCCTGGGTGAGGTCGTGCACCACGTGGATGCCTTCCTCGGACTGCACGCCGAACCGGCGCGACAGGTCCAGCAGCGCCTTCGCGACGCGGCCGGGGACGTCGGAGAAGACCAGGTCCGACATCGAGTCGTTGGTGCGGCGCAGCCGGCGGGCGACGGCGCGCAGCAGGGCCGTGGCCACCTCGGGGCGGGCGTTCAGCCAGGGCTGCAGGTCGCCGTGGCCCAGGCCGAGCAGCTTGACCTCGGTCAGGGCGGTGGCGGTCGCGGTGCGCGGCCCCGGGTCGAAGAGCGACAGCTCACCGATCAGCTCGCCCGGGCCCAGGACGGCCAGCATGTTCTCGCGGCCGTCGGGGGACGTGCGGTGGAGCTTCACCTTGCCCTCGGTCACCACGTAGAGGCGGTCACCGGGGTCCCCTTCGTGGAACAGGGCGTCGCCCCTCGCGAGAGTGACCTCGCCCATGGAGGCGCGCAGCTCAGCGGCCTGCTCGTCATCGAGCGCCGCGAACAGCGGGGCGCGCCGCAGAACGTCGTCCACGAGTTCTCTCCTTGTCGACATGCACAGAGGACCGTGGTCCCCATGATGCCCGTCGGTAAAACTGTGTGATCAAACACAAGTGTCGCGCATCGTCGGCGGAAGCCCTACGGCAGGGGTCCGATCGGGCTGCGGTTTTCCCGCGCGGGGGCAGGATGTCAGTGCCGGGCTCTAGTCTGGCCGGGTGTCCAGTACGCCGGTGACAGCACAGGGCCGCGGGCCCCGGGGGTGCCCCGCCGAGGGCGGGCCGTCACCCTTCCGGGCAGGTGATTCCGCTGTGGGCGAACGCGCGTCCGTGCCGGTTGCGAAAGCCGCAAGCCGGGGCAAAGCGGATGAGTGGGTGCGGGCCGTGGTGCTGCCGGGTGCGCGGGGGCGCGGGGTGTGCGGGGCGGCGAGGATCGCGGGGGCGACGGGGTGGACCGAGGGGTGAGGACGACGAGAGTGACGAAGGCGGCGGGGTCCGCGCGAGGCGCCGGGGGCGCCGGGGGTGCCGCCCCGGCCGGGGCGGCCGGTGCCGCGAAGAAGACCGCTGCCGCGAAGAAGGCCGTGTCGGCGAAGAAGGCTGCCGCGAAGAAAGCCGTGCCGGCGAGGAAGAGCGCGGAGTCGGGCGGGTCCGCTCGGCGGGGCAAGGCTGCCGGAACGGGCGAGCCGGGCAAGGCGCGTAAGGCCGTCGAGGCGGCCGATGCGGCTGAAACCGTGACGAGCGGCCGCACTGCGGGCAGGCCCGCCGGGGCCGCCGCCTCAGCCAAGGGCAAGAAATCCGGAACTTCCGCGAAGGGCGGTAGCTCTGCGAAGACCGGCGCCTCCGTGAAGGCCGGCACCTCTGCAAAGACCGGTAGCGCCGCAAAGGCCAGCGCCTCCGTGAAGACTGGTACCTCCGCGAAGACCGGCAGTGCCGCAAAGGCCGGTACCTCCGCAAAGGCCGGCACCTCCGCAAAGACCGGAAGCGCCCGGAAAGCCGCCCCCGCGCGCGCCGTGAGCGCCCCGGGAGTCGCGGCCGCCGGCTTTGCCGGTGAATCGCGTGCCGCGCTTGTGCGGCGGGCCCGGCGGATCAACCGTGAGCTCGCCGAGGCGTATCCGTACGCCCATCCCGAGCTGGACTTCACCAATCCCTTCGAGCTCCTGGTCGCCACCGTCCTGTCCGCGCAGACCACGGACCTGCGGGTCAATCAGACGACGCCCGCGCTCTTCGCCGCGTACCCGACGCCGGAGGACATGGCCGCGGCCGACCCGGAGACGCTGGAGCAGCTGATCCGGCCCACGGGCTTCTTCCGCGCCAAGGCGAAGTCGCTGATCGGGCTGTCCGCCGCGCTGCGCGACCGGTACGGCGGCGAGGTGCCGGGCCGGCTGGAGGACCTGGTGACCCTGCCCGGCGTCGGCCGCAAGACCGCCAATGTCGTCCTCGGCAACGCCTTCGGCGTCCCCGGGGTCACTGTGGACACCCACTTCGGGCGGCTCGTCCGACGATGGAAGTGGACCGAGCAGACCGATCCGGAGAAGGTGGAGGCGGAGGTCTGCGCGCTCTTCCCGAAGAGCGAGTGGACGATGCTCTCGCACCGCATCATCTTCCACGGCCGCCGCATCTGCCACGCCCGCAAGCCGGCCTGCGGGGCCTGCCCGATCGCCCCGCTCTGCCCGTCCTACGGGGAGGGCGAGACGGACCCCGAGAAGGCCAGGAAGCTCCTGAAGTACGAGAAGGGCGGCCTGCCGGGCCAGCGGCTCAAGCCCCCGCCGGACTATCCGGGCCGCCCGGCGCCCCCGCTGGGAGGCGGGTGACCGGGCCACGGGCCGGCGGACCGCACCAGCAGCATGCACGCGCACCTGCACGAGGGGACACGCATGACGAGCACGTACGGCCGTGGGGCCGCCATCACAGCCGAGGGCCTGCCCGGGTGGCTGGAGCCGGTCGAGCGGGCCGCCCGGACGATCGAGCCGCGGCAGCTCAGCCGCTTCCTGCCGCCCGAGACGGGCGGTCGGCAGTCCGCCGTGCTCGTCCTGTTCGGCGAGGGCGCCAAGGGCCCGGAGCTGCTGCTGATGGAGCGGGCCGGGACGCTGCGCTCGCACGCCGGGCAGCCCTCGTTCCCCGGTGGCGCGCTCGACCCGGAGGACGGCGATCCGGACGGCGACGGGCTGCTGCGGGCCGCGCTGCGGGAGGCCCGGGAGGAGACCGGGCTCGACCCCGCGGGCGTGCAGATCTTCGGCGTGCTGCCCCGGCTGTACATCCCCGTGAGCGGCTTCGTCGTCACGTCCGTGCTCGGCTGGTGGCGCGAGCCCAGCCCCGTCGCCCCGGTCGACACGGGGGAGACGGCGCGGGTGTTCACGGTGCCGCTCGCCGAGCTCACCGATCCCGCGAACCGGGCGACGGCCGTGCACCCCAGCGGGCACACCGGCCCGGCCTTCCGGGTCGGGGGCGCGCTCGTATGGGGTTTCACCGCCGGTGTGATCGACCGGATCCTGCACTTCTCCGGCATGGAGCGGCCCTGGGACCGCGATCGGCGGGTCCCGCTGGACCTGCCGTCCTGACGGGCATGAGACGGTGGCCCCGGTCCCCTGAAGAACCCCGGTTCCGCACGGGACTTCGGCCGCGCCGAGGGCCGTGGACCCGGCGGCGTACCCGGCCCGTCGCGGGAGTCCGGTGCCGCGTGGCCCGGCCGACCCACTGACAACACCATTGCGAGGCATCCCCCGGTGAACGTGCTCGACATCGTGCTGCTGGCCGCCGCCGTGTGGTTCGCCGTCGTCGGCTACCGACAGGGCTTCGTCGTCGGGGTGCTCTCCGTGACCGGATTCGTCGGCGGCGGGCTGGCCGCCGTCCGGCTGCTGCCGCTGGTCTGGGACGGGGTGACCGACGGGGCGTCCCCCGGCACGGTGGCGACCGTCGCCGCGGTCGTCGTCATCATCGTGTGCGCCTCCGTCGGCCAGGCCGCCACCACCCACCTGGGCAACAAGCTCCGCCGGCACATCACCTGGTCCCCGGCGCGCGCGCTGGACGCCACCGGCGGCGCGCTCGTCAACGTCCTGGCGATGCTGCTGGTCGCCTGGCTGATCGGCGCCCTGCTCACGCAGGCGTCCCTGCCGACGTTCCGCGAGCAGGTGCGCAGCTCCCGGGTGCTGCTGGGGGTCGGACGGGTCCTGCCCGCGCAGGCGGGCACCTGGGTCGGGGACTTCCCGACCGTCCTCGCGCAGAACGGTTTCCCGCAGGTCTTCGCGCCGTTCTCCGCCGAGCCCATCACCCCCGTGCCCGCCCCCGACCCCGAACTCGCCGACAGCCCCGTCGCGCTGGCCGCGCAGCGCAGCATCGTCAAGGTCGTCGGCACGGCCACCGGCTGCGGCAAGGTCCTGGAGGGCACCGGCTTCGTCTTCGCCCGGCACCGGGTGATGACCAACGCCCACGTCGTCGGCGGGGTCGACGAGCCGACGGTGCAGATCGGCGGGCAGGGCCGGCAGTACGAGGCGAAGGTCGTGCTCTACGACTGGAAGCGCGACATCGCCGTGCTGGAGGCGCCGCAACTGGAGGCTCCCGTCCTGCGCTTCGCCGAGTCCGCCGCGCACACCGGCAAGGGCGCCATCGTCGCGGGCTTCCCCGAGAACGGCTCGTACGACGTGCGGGCCGCCCGCGTGCGCAGCCGCGTCCAGACCAACGGCCCCGACATCTACCACCGCGGCAGCGTCCGCCGCGATGTCTACTCCCTGTACACCACCGTCCGCCAGGGCAACTCCGGTGGTCCGCTGCTCACGCCGGACGGCGAGGTCTACGGGGTGGTCTTCGCCAAGTCGCTCGACGACGCGGACACCGGCTACGCCCTCACCGCCGACGAGGTCCTCCAGGACGCCGTCGACGGGCGTACGGCCACGGGCCGGGTCAGCAGCCAGGGCTGCGCGCTCTGAGCGGCCACAGGACCGTCACGGGGCCGCCAACGGGCCCGTACGCCCCGCGTGCCGCGCGGGGATCAGCGGCCGCGCGGGTGGCGCAGCCGCGCGGACACCCAGCGGGCGCGGCGGCGGATGATGCGCGGGATGCCGATCGGGTCCTGCCCGGCCGGCGGCCGGTGCTCCCCCCGCGCGGCCCTCTCGGACATCTCGCTCACAGCCAGCGCGGCATCGCTCTCGGCGGCCCGCTCCTTGGTCCCGTCACGGTAGTCGTGCGTCCAGCCCATACCGAGGTCTGTGCCCGGGGCCAAAGGTCGGTAATCGCCTGGGGGTCCGTCAATTGGCCTATGCGGCGGGCATGAACAGTTCGATGAACGGACGTTCGGCAGCGTTTTCCGGAGGGCCGCCCCGAACCGTCGGCGGCCCCTCCGGGGCGGCTAGCGGTCCGGCTCGGGGTCCTTGAGCCAGTTGACCAGTTCCGTCGAGAACGCCGCCGGGTCCTCCTCGTGCGGGAAGTGCCCGAGGCCGTCGAAGAGCCGCCAGCGGTAGGGCGCCTCCACGTACTCCCCGGAGCCCGCCGCACTGCGGGTGCGCATCACCGGATCGAGCGAACCGTGCAGGTGCAGCGTCGGCACCCGTACCGGACGCTTCATGCGCCGGTTGAACTGCAGACCGTCCGGCCGTGCCAGCGAGCGCACCATCCACCGGAACGGCTCGATCGAGCAGTGGGCCGTCGACGGGATGCACATGGCCCTGCGATAGGTCTCGACCGCCTCGTCGTCGGGCAGCCGGGGACCCGACCACTCCCGCATCAGCCGCCCCACCAGCGCGGCGTCGTCCGCGACCAGCGCGCGCTCCGGCAGCCACGGCCGCTGGAAACCCCAGACGTAGGAGCCCGCCGCGCTCTGCTTGGGGTCGGTGAGCATCGCCGAACGCCAGCGGCGCGGGTGCGGCATCGAGGAGACCGCGAGGCGGCGCACCAGTTTGGGCCGCATCACCGCGGCCGTCCACGCCAGATACCCGCCCAGCTCGTGGCCGACGAGCGCGGCGTCCGGCTCGCCGAGGGAGCGGATCACCCCGGTGATGTCCAGGGCCAGGTTCGCCGGGTCGTAGCCGCGCGGCGTACGGTCGCTGCCGCCCACCCCGCGCAGGTCCATCGCCACCGCCCGGAAGCCCGCCTCCGCGAGCGCGGGCAGCTGATGCCGCCAGGTCCACCAGAACTGCGGGAAACCGTGCAGCAGCAACACCAGCGGTCCCTCGCCCATCTCGGCGATGTGGAACCGCGCGCCGTTCGCCGCGACGTCCCGGTGCGTCCAGGGACCGTCGAGGCGGACGACCGAGGCGGGCGGCGCGAAGGAGCCGGAGGGCGCCGGGGAACCGTCCCCCTCCGGGGAACCGGCCCGCCCGGCCGGGGTCTTCGGATCGGGGAACTCGGGCGCTGCGGAAGTATCGGGCACCGTCATACGGTCGAGCGTGTCACAGATGCGTCGGCCGGGGCCGCCTCGACGGCGGAACGGGGGTGCGGCTTGACGGTGCTCAGCACGGCGGCCGTCTGCTTGGCCGAGGCGATGGACTTCTCCGGCTTGCTGATCTTCTTGAACTTGGCGACGGCCAGCAGCCCGAGCAGCGCCGCGAGCACCAGGAACGCGCCGCCGACGATCAGCAGCGACCAGGCGAGCCCGAGACCGAGATTGTGGATGCCGTACGCCGCCGCGAGACTGAGCACCGGCAGGGAGAACAGCGCCAGCGCACCGGCCGCGGCGATCGCGCCGCCGCCGAAGCCGACCCGCTTGACGTCCTGCCGCAGCTCGGCCTTGGCCAGGGCGATCTCGTCGTGCACCAGGGCGGACAGCTCCGTGGTGGCCGACGCCACCAGCTGGCCGAGGCTGCGGTCCGTACCGCTCGCACTGTCGTCGGCTGCGCTCATCGGCTGCTCCCTCATCGTCATCAGCTCTCTCGCCCACGGGCCGTGCGTCCCGCGAGTCCTGCGTGTCCTGCCGCGGATCCGCCGCGGGCCCCCGCCGGACGCGAGGACCCCTCAGATCATGCCGGACCATCCTCGCCGGTGGCGCGCCCGGCGGCGACTTCGGCCAGGCGACGGTGCTCGGCCGCCTTCGCCTCCAGCAGCGCGGCCATGCGCAGGTGGTACTCGGGGTTGCCCTGCTCGTAGATGTCGGGGATGCCGTCGTGGTCCTCGTCCCGGTCCTCCTCCTCGCACAGCCTGCGGTACTTGTTGTCGCGCAGCTTCAGCAGCACGCTCGCGACGACCGCGGCGGTCAGCGAGCCGACGAGGACGGCGGCCTTGGTCTCGTCGGTGAGCACGGTGTCGCCCTGGAAGGCGAGTTCGCCGATGAGCAGGGAGACGGTGAAGCCGATGCCCGCGAGCGTGGCGACGGCCAGGACGTCGGGCCACTTGAGGTCGGGATTGAGCTCGGCCCTGGTGAAGCGGGCCGTCAGCCAGGTGCCGCCGAAGACGCCCACGGCCTTGCCGACCACCAGGCCGAGGAAGACGCCGAGCGTCTCGGGCTTGTGGAAGATGTCCGACAGCGCGCCGCCGGATATCGCGACGCCCGCGGAGAACAGCGCGAACAGCGGCACGGCCAGTCCGGCCGAGACGGGCCGGACCAGGTGCTCGATGTGCTCACCGGGGGAGTGCGCCTCGCCCTCGCGGCGGGTGCAGCGCAGCATCAGCCCCATGGCGACTCCGGCGATCGTCGCGTGGACGCCGCTGTTGTACATCAGCGCCCAGTTGACGACCGCCAGGGGTATGTAGACGTACCAGCCGCGCACCCCCTTGCGCAGCAGCAGCCAGAAGACGGCCAGGCCCACCACGGCCAGACCCAGGGCGAGGAAGTTCAGCTTCGACGTGAAGAAGATCGCGATGATGAGGATCGCGAAGAGGTCGTCGACGACGGCGAGGGTCAGCAGGAACGCGCGCAGCGCGGACGGCAGCGAGGTGCCGATGACCGCGAGGACGGCCAGCGCGAAGGCGATGTCGGTGGCTGTGGGCACGGCCCAGCCCGCCGTCGAGCCTCCCCCGCTCGTCGCGACCGTGAAGTAGACGACCGCGGGCGTCACCATGCCCGCGATGGCCGCGACGACCGGGAGCAGGGCCGCCTTCGGGTCGCGCAGTTCGCCGGCGACCAGCTCCCGCTTGAGCTCGATGCCCGCGACGAAGAAGAAGACCGCCAGCAGGCCGTCGGCCGCCCAGTGCTGCACCGAGAGGTTCAGCCCGAGGGAGCCGGGGCCGAAGTGGAAGGAGCTGACCGCCTTGTAGCTGTCGCGCAGTGGGGTGTTCGCCCAGACCAGCGCGACGACGGCGGCCACGAGCAGGAGCACGCCGCCGACGGTCTCGGTACGCAGGGCGTCCGCGAGGTAGTTCCGTTCCGGCAGCGAGAGCCGGCCGAGGAAGACGGAACGGCGGTTCTTGGGCGCTGCCACGGCGGGGGACCTCCTGGGAACTGGGTACACGTGTGCTGTGTGCCGACCAGACTTCCCGGCGCGCCTCTGATTCTTGTCGCGATTTTTACGCCGCGGGTACTTACTTTAACCAGAAAGAGTGAAGGGCGCCCGGCGTGCCGCCGGGCGCCCTTCCTGTACGCGGGTACGGAGGAGGTCTCTCCGTCAGGTCGTTCCCCGCCTCGTTCCCCGCCTCAGTCCTCGCTGGGGGCCTGGGGGAGCTGGGCCTGGATGAGGTCCATGACCGAGGAGTCGGTGAGTGTGGTGACGTCTCCGAGGGTGCGGTTTTCGGCCACGTCCCGCAGGAGGCGGCGCATGATCTTGCCGGAGCGGGTCTTGGGCAGTTCGGCGACCGGGAGGATCCGCTTGGGCTTGGCGATCGGGCCGAGCTGCCTGGCGACGTGCGCCCGCAGCTCCTCGGCCAGGGCGGTCTCGTCGCCCTGCTCCGCCGCGTCGCCCCGCAGGATGACGAAGGCGCAGATCGCCTGGGTGGTCTGCGGGTCGGTGGCGCCGACGACGGCGGCCTCGGCGACCTTGGGGTGCGCGACGAGCGCGGACTCGACCTCGGTGGTGGAGATGTTGTGCCCGGAGACGAGCATGACGTCGTCGACGCGGCCCAGCAGCCAGATGTCCCCGTCGTCGTCCTTCTTCGCGCCGTCGCCCGCGAAGTACCGGTGCTCGAAACGGGACCAGTAGGTGTCGATGTAGCGCTGGTCGTCGCCCCAGATCGTGCGCAGCATCGAGGGCCAGGGCTCGGTGAGGACGAGGTAGCCGCCCGAGCCGTCGGGAACCTCGCGGGCCTCGTCGTCGACGACGGTGGCGGCGATGCCGGGCAGCGGGCGCTGGGCGGAGCCGGGCTTGGTGGTGGTGACGCCCGGCAGGGGGCTGATCATGATGCTGCCGGTCTCGGTCTGCCACCAGGTGTCGACGACCGGCGTGGTGCCGCCGCCGATGTGCTCGCGGTACCAGATCCAGGCCTCGGGGTTGATGGGCTCGCCGACGGAGCCGAGCAGGCGCAGGCTGGACAGGTCGTGCTTGGCGGGGATGTCGTCGCCCCACTTCATGGCGGCGCGGATCGCGGTGGGCGCGGTGTACAGGACGGTCACCCCGTACTTGTGGACGATCTCCCACCAGCGGCCCCGGTGCGGGGTGTCGGGGGTGCCCTCGTAGAGGACTTCGGTCGCGCCGTTGCTGAGGGGGCCGTAGACGATGTACGAGTGGCCGGTGACCCAGCCGACGTCGGCGGTGCACCAGAAGACGTCGCTCTCGGGCTTGAGGTCGAAGACGGCGTGGTGGGTGTAGGAGACCTGGGTGAGGTAGCCGCCGGTGGTGTGCAGGATGCCCTTGGGCTTCCCGGTGGTGCCCGAGGTGTAGAGGATGAACAGCGGGTGCTCGGCGTCGAAGGCCCGCGGGGTGTGCTGCTCGGGCTGGCGGCCGGTCAGCTCGTGCCACCACACGTCGCGGCCCTCGGTCCAGGCGGCGGGCTCCTGGCCGGTGCGGCGTACGACGACCACGCTGCGGACGTTCTCGGTGCCCGGGCGGGTGAGGGCCTCGTCGACCGCGGGCTTGAGCGCGGAGGGCTTGCCGCGCCGGTAGCCGCCGTCGGCGGTGATGACCACGCGGGCGTCGGCGTCCTGGATGCGGGTGGCGAGCGCGTCGGCGGAGAAGCCGCCGAAGACGACCGAGTGCGGGGCGCCGATCCGGGCGCAGGCCAGCATCGTGATGACGGCCTCGGGGATCATCGGCAGATAGACCGCCACCCGGTCACCGGCCTCGACCCCCAGCTCCGTCAGGGCGTTGGCGGCCTTGCACACCTCACGCTGCAGCTCGGCGTAGGTGATCGTGCGGGTGTCGCCGGGCTCGCCCTCGAAGTGGATCGCCACCCGGTCCCCGAGGCCGTTCTCGACGTGCCGGTCGACGCAGTTGTACGCGACGTTGAGCCGGCCGTCGGCGAACCACCGGGCGAACGGCGGCCTCGACCAGTCCAGCGTCTCGGTGGGCTCCTGCTCCCAGCTCAGCCGGCGGGCCTGCGCGGCCCAGAAGCCCAGCCGGTCAGCCTTCGCCTGCTCGTACGCCTCCGCGGTGACGTTGGCACTGGCGGCCAGGGCGGCAGGCGGTGCGAAGCGGCGCTCCTCCTTAAGAAGGTTGGCCAGGCTCTCGTTGCTCACGACATCTCCCTTTCCCGGGCTGCGCGTTGGGTGCGGGCCCTAGCTCACCAGCCCGGGGCGGGCCCTGACAAGGGTTGTCCGAAATAATTGGTTTAGACCTCCCTGGAGGGAGAGTTGTACGAGGTCGCGCGGGGTGGCGCGGCATGCGGAACGCGCCGGTCCGCGCCCGGTGCCCGGGGGCCGTCACACGCCGCCGAGGACCTCGGGCCGTACCGCCGCGAACGTGCGCGACGCCCGGTCCAGTACGTACGCCTGCGCCTCGGCGACGTGGAAGTACATCCCGTGCAGCCGCAGCGAGCCCTCGGCCACCCGGCGGGCGACGCAGGCGTGGGCCATCAGATGGTCGAGCTGCTGCACCACATTGACGAGCGCGAGCCGTTCGAGGTCGTCGGCGACGGGACGGTCGGCCAGGGCCACCTCCCCGCGGCCGAGCCGCCCGATCCGCTGCATCCGGGCCAGCGTGGGCCGGCCGTGCGCGAGCCAGCGCGCGAGCGGCGTCCCGGCGCGGTCCGGCTCCTGCCCGGCGGAGGACAGCAGGGCCTGCATCGCCCCGCACCCGGAGTGCCCGCACACCGTGATGCTGCCGACCCGCAGCACCTCCACCGCGTACTCCACGGCGGCCGCCACGGAGTCGCAGGCGGTGTCGGCGCCCGGCGGCGGCATCAGATTGCCGACATTGCGCACGGTGAACAGATCACCCGGACCGCTGGAGGTGATCATGCTGGTGACCAGCCGGGAGTCGGCGCAGGTCAGGAAGAGCTGGGTCGGCCGCTGGCCCTCGCGGGCGAGACGCGCGAGCTCGTCGCGCACCAGCGGGGCCGTGTCGCGCTGGAACGCCCCGACCCCGCCGAGGAGTTGCTGCGTCACCCCGTCGTGCGGCGCGGTGGGGCGGGTGCAGCGGTGGTCGCGCCACGGCGTCCACGGGCGGCAGACATGGCTGCTCGCGGGCTCGGCGACCGGCTGCCTGCGCGCCCCCCGGAGCGTCACCCAACCCCCTCGCGCGCGATGGGCGTTGGACCAGGACTGCAGGGTGTCGTACGCGGCGTGGTCCATGACCGCGCCGCCCAGCTCGACCACGGCGTTCGCCCCCTCCGGCACCTGCGCGAGCGCCCGGCTCAGCCGGGGGATGGCGAGATAGGTCAACTGCCCGCTGACGCGCACCGCATGGCGGCCGTCCGCCTCCTCGACGGTGATCCGCGTGTGCGCCAGCCGCCGCAGCGACAGGAACGCGGTGACCGCGACCCCGACCGCCACCCCCTGCAGGATGCCGAGCAGCACCACTGCCGCGAACGTGGCCGCGTACAGCGGGAACTCCCGGTGCCGGCGTACGTGCCTGATGCGGGCGAAGCACGCCATCCGCACGCCGGCCGTCATCACCAGCGCGGCCGGCGCGGCCAGCGGGATCCGCTCCAGGACGGCCGTGAACAGCGCCGTGCAGGCCAGCACCCACGCGCCGTGCGGCACACGGGACGCGCGGCCGCCCTCCGCCCTGCGGGCGCCGGCCACGGGCAGGCCGCCCAGCAGCCCGGACAGCACCTCCGCCGCCCCCTGCCCGGCGAGCTCCCGGTCCAGGCGGGCGGGCCGCCCCGGGACGTCGGGCCGGTCCGCCCGCAGCCGCTCCGCCGCCACCGCCGCCAGCAGCCACTCCAGGCTCGCCACGAGCGTGACCGTCAGCACCGCGGCCGCGATGCCGAGGACCGGGCCGTCCGGCAGCACGGGCAGTGCCCGCAACTCCCCGTGCGGCAGCGAGATCCGGGGAGCGGGAAGAGCCGTGCTCGCGGCCGTCGCCAACCCGACGGCCGCGAGCGGCGCCGGAACCGTACGGGCCCGCTGCCCCGCCCGGCCCGGCAGTCTCCGCCACCCGAGCAGCACGGTCACCGTGACCGCGCCGATCGCGACGGCGCCCGCGTGCGGATGGAGCAACTCGCCGGGCAGACCGGCGAGATGGTCCGGCACGGAGTCGCCCGGGCTGCCGCCCAGCACGACACGCACCTGGGCGAGCGCGATCGTGACACCGATCCCGGCGAGCATCCCGCGCACCACCGCCGGGCTGACGGCCAGCGCGCCGCGAGCCACCCGCCCGGCGCCCAGGGCGAGTTGGGCGAGGCCGGCGAGGGCGACGACCGTGCAGGCGGCCGCCCAGCCGTACCGCTGCACGAGCTCGGCGGTCACCAGCACGAGCCCGGTGGCGATGCCGCCGATCCGCGGGGGAGCGCCGCCCAGCAGCGCGGCGACGACGCCGCCGATGCCCGCCGCGACCAGCCCGGCCTGCAGCGGCGCTCCGGTGGCCAGCGCGACGCCCAGCGACAGGGGAACGGCCGCGAGGACGACGGCCGCTGAGGCGAGCAGATCCCGGCGCCCCGCGGCCGGAGCCGCCGCGTGCCGGTCCTGCTGCGGGGGGCTCTCGGGGGCGGCCGGCGGAGCCGGATCCGGTCGGTGGTGCGCGTGCGTCGGCTGAGCATGCATGGTCGTTCCCGTCTTCGTCGGGGCGGCGCGGCCGGGGAGAGGGGCGGCCGTGGTCACGGCGGGCAGCGGCGGGAGCGGCTGCGTGGAGGGAGGGATCTCAACTCGCGGTAAATGGAGCGTAATGGAGAGTAAAGGGGGCGGGGAAGAGCGAGTCGTCGAATAGGCGCACACCTCACTCCAGTGAGTGAATAAGCGTGTTTATTGGCCCTGTTGTCGTCGCCCGTCGTCGTGTTCGCCCCGGGCGCCTCGGGAATCGCTCCCGGAACACCGTGCGGAGGCCAGGGGGTTGGCGGGACCGGGCGATATCGGCGCGGGCGCGGCAAAGGGCGGCCGGGAGCCGTGCCCCTGCCGCCCGGGAAACGAGGGAGTGATCAGACGGGCTGCGGTGCGGCCGCCGCCCGCTCGTCGAGGACGAACGCCGGGTCCACCTGGGCCGCCAGGTCGGCGCCCGTCTTCGCGTTGCCCCAGCTCTCCGCGTTCTTGAGGTGGAAGTGCACCATCTGGCGTGTGTAGCGCCGCCAGTCGCGGCGGCTGTAGGTGTCGTCCACCGCCTCGCGCAGGGTGCGCAGGGCCGCGTGGTGGAACTCCTCCAGCAGGCCGAAGCGCGGCGGGCGCCCCTTCTCCATCGCGCGCACCCACTCGGAGTGGCCGAACGCGACGAGCAGGTCGTCACCGGCCTCCTCGCGCAGGAAGCCGAGATCGTCGTCCCCCCGCACCTTGTTGCCCACCACCTTCAGGCCGACGCCGAAGCCCCGCGCGTACTCCTTGTACTGGCGGTAGACCGAGACTCCCTTGCGGGTGGGCTCGGCGACCAGGAACGTCATGTCGAAGCGGGTGAACATGCCGGACGCGAAGGAGTCGCTGCCCGCCGTCATGTCGACCACGACGTACTCGCCCGGCCCGTCCACGAGGTGGTTCAGGAACAGTTCGACCGCGCCGACCTTCGAGTGGTAGCAGGCGACCCCGAGATCGGCGTCGGTGAAAGGACCCGTGACCATCAGCCGGGCCGAGTCGCCCTCGTCCAGGGCGACGGTCCTGGCGCACGCAGCGTAGACAGGATTGTCCTCGCACACCCGCAACAGCCGTGAACCCTCTCCGGGCGGCGTCGTCTTGATCATGGTGGCGGCGGAGCTGATACGGGGGTTGCTGCCGCGCAGACAGTCCTTGATCAAAGGGAGTTGGGCCCCCATCGCGGGCAGCGCGGCGGCCTCGTCCTCGGCCAGTCCCAGTGCCGTCCCGAGGTGCTGGTTGATATCGGCGTCCACGGCGACGACGGGTGCCCCGGCGGCGGCGAGATGGCGGACGAACAGGGAGGACAGCGTGGTCTTGCCGCTGCCGCCCTTCCCTACGAAAGCGATCTTCATGTTCGCGAAGCGTAGGGTGACGGCTGCGCGGGATGAGAGCCGAGCGTGAAGAAAACCACTCCTTCGAGGGGTGTGAAGCCGAAGTGCGTACTGTCTTACCCATGAGTACGAGTGCCGATCCGCTTGCCGCCCTGGCCACGCTCCCCGGCGTCGCCGACTCCGTCGACTCCGTGCGCAAGGCGGTGGACCGGATCTACGGACACCGGGTGATGCGCCGCCGCAGCAACGAGATCACCTCCGAGGCCGCGCTGCGCGGCGCACGGGCTTCCGCCGCGCTGTACGGCGCCGACTGGGCTCTGGAAGAGGTGCGCCGGCGCTCGGACTTCAGTGGCGAGGGCGAGCCGCGCACCGTGGGAGCGGCCCTGCGGCTGACCGCCGAGGCCGGACAGCTGCTGAGCGTCTGGCGGCAGTCGCCGCTGCGGGTGCTGGCCCGGCTGCACCTGGTGGCGGCGGGCGGCGAGCGGCCCGACGAGGCGGTGGGGCGGCCGCGGCTCGCGGGTGAGACGGCCGAGGAGCCGCTCACCTCGGCACCCCTGCCGGACGCCGCCGAGGTGGCGGGGCGGCTGGAGGGGCTGGCCGGTCTGCTGATCGCGGGCAGCGAGGCACCCGCCCTGGTGACGGCCGCCGTGGTGCACGGCGAACTCCTCGCGCTGCGCCCCTTCGGCTCGCACAACGGACTGATCGCCCGGGCCGCAGAGCGGATCGTGCTGGTCGGCAGCGGGCTGGACCCGAAGTCGGTCTGCCCGGCGGAGGTGGGGCACGCCGAACTGGGCCCGGCGGCCTGCGCGGAGGCGCTCGACGGCTATGTCTCCGGGACCGCGGAGGGCGTCGCCGCGTGGATCGCGCACTGCGGGCGCGCGGTCGAACTCGGCGTACGGGAGAGCACCGCCGTGTGCGAGGCGCTGCAACGAGGGGCCGCCTGAGGCGGAACGCCCGCAGGAGGCGGGGAAATCGTGGGGAACTGCGGGGGAGACGGTCCCGGCAGAGTTGCGGCGGCACCGGTCAAGTCCAGTACCGCCGCTGGCACGTTCGCCGAGTTACCATGCGTGCACGAAATGCGCCCATCAGGTCGGGGTCTCTGCCCGTCCTGGTGCGGCTGGCCCGTAATCGACGGGTCGGCGTCGCGTGGGTGCCCGACGTTCATGCGCGGTCCGTGGGGCCGTGGTGCGTAGAGGGCGTCCTCCCGGATGTCCCTGGTCTCGCGGGCCGTTGACTCCTTTCTACTCCGGCGACCCCCGAAGCGGAAGTCTGTCCCACAGTTCTTTACTTTTAGCTTCAAAATTGGGCATTGTGGACGATTGATTCGCGGCGGCGGGCCGTGAACCAGATGAGCCCCGCGGTCACGGCGGCGGCCCCGACGGCGGCCACGACAAGAGCCGGGCGCGAGGGCAGCGACAAGGACGGCAGGCGCTGTTTGAGCCGCACCGGGCGGTTGAACGAGAGCACGGGCCAGCCCCGCGCGGCGGCCTCGCGGCGCAGCGCGCGGTCGGGATTGACCGCGTGCGGACGGCCGACCGATGCGAGCATGGGTATATCGGTGGCCGAGTCGCTGTAGGCGTAACAGCGGGAGAGGTCATAGCCCTCCGACGCGGCCAGCTCCTTGATGGCCTCGGCCTTCGTCGGGCCGTAGGCGTAGTACTCGATCTCGCCGGTGAAGACGCCGTCCTCGACGACCATGCGGGTGGCGACCACCCGGTCCGCGCCGAGGAGTTCGCCGATGGGCTCGACGACCTCGGCGCCCGAGGTGCTCACGATCACCACGTCGCGCCCGGCGGCGTGGTGCGCCTCGATGAGGGAGGCCGCCTCGTCGTAAATGATCGGGTCGATGAGCTCGTGCAGGGTCTCGGCGACGATCTCGCGGACCTGCCGTACGTTCCACCCCCGGCACAGATTGGAGAGATACTCCCGCATCCGCTCCATCTGTTCGTGATCGGCGCCGCCGGCCAGGAAGACGAACTGCGTGTACGCGGTGCGCAGCGCGGCGCGCCTGTTGATCAGACCGCCCTGGTAGAAGGACTTGCCGAAGGTGAGCGTGCTGGACTTCGCAATGACCGTCTTGTCCAGATCAAAGAACGCGGCTGTCCGGGGCAACGAGTGGTTTTCCACGGTGCCGAGCATAGGGGCCCTCCATTCGGCGTAAGCTGAGGCGTGTGGGTTTGCCTGAGAAGGCTCTCGGGTACACCATGGAAGTCACGGATCGTTCGCGACCGTGTCTAACCCGGCCCGACTCCTCCCCCCCCGAGTCGGCCGTGGGGACGACCCCCGCTCTCCCCCCCGGCGGGGGTCGTCGCATGTCCGGACGCGTTTTACGGACTCCCGCGCCGCCCGCCCCCGCTCGTGCGAGGTCTCGTGCGGTGGCGCTCCACTCCTTCATACCCGTCACGCTGCGTAATCGCCAGGGTGCTCTCCGGAAGTCACCGGTATAGGTGACCGGGATATTCACAACCACTGGGTCGTCCCCAGTTTTTCATCAAGATCCACATGATTTTCCGGTTCCGTGCACGGTGATTCCCGGCGTCGTTCCGCGGTGTTCGCGGATGCGAGAGTGCGCCGTGGGACGGGGAGGGACCATGACGGGAACCGGCACATCCGATGGGCTGCCGCCCGCCGGGAGCAGGCGGCGCGGCCCGCTGATCGTCTCGGAGGACGAGGAGCTGCTCGACGACCTGCTGCGCCTGTGCGCGGCGGCCGGAGCCGTGCCCGAGGTGACGGCAGGGCCCCCGCCACGGGGACGCCGGGGGCGGGGCGCGCCGCTGGTCCTCGTCGGCGACGACCGCGCACGGCACTGGGACGGCGCCGCCGGGACGACCGCGGAAAGCGCGGAGCACGCGGAGAACATGGTGCTCGTCGGCAGGGATCCCGGCGACGCGGGCATCTGGCGGCGGGCCGTGCGCCTCGGTGCCCGCAGCGTGGCCCTGCTGCCCGACGACGAGGGCCGCCTCGTCGACCGCATCGCCGACGCCGTGGAGGACGCGGGCGGCCCGGCCCTGACCGTAGGCGTGATCGGCGGATGCGGAGGAGCGGGCGCGAGCACGCTGTCCTGCGCTCTCGCGGTGACCGCCGCCCGGACGGGCAGGCGCACCGTGCTCATCGACGGCGACCCGCTGGGCGGCGGCCTGGACGTCCTGCTCGGCGGCGAGTGCGCACGGGGGCTGCGCTGGCCCGCCTTCGCGGACTCCCGCGGCCGGCTCGCGGCCCAGGCGTTCGAGGAAGCCCTGCCGGAACTGCACGCGCTGCGGCTGCTGAGCTGGGACCGCGGCGGATGCCCGGCCGTACCGCCCGACGCGGTGCGGGCCGTGCTGGCGGCCGCGCGCCGGGGCGGCGGCGTGGTCGTCGTCGACCTGCCGCGCCGCCCGGACGAAGCGGCCGTGGAGGCCCTCGGACAGCTGGATCTGGGGCTGTTGGTGGTCCCCGCCGAGCTGCGTGCCGTCGCCGCGGCGCACCGGGTCGCCACGGCGGTCGGCACGGTGCTCGCGGACCTGCGGGCGGTGGTGCGCGGCCCGTGCGGGCCCGGGCTCGACGGCGAGGAGATCGCCCGGCTGCTGGGCCTGCCGCTCGCCGGTGAACTGCCGCCGGACGCACGCCTGTCGGCAGCGCTCGCCGCGGGCCGGCCGCCCGGCACGGACCACGGCCCGCTCGCCGCATTCTGCGCGGAGTTCTGGGCACAGGCGGCACCCGAGGAGGCGGTGGTGCCGGTATGAGCGCCGAACTGCTCGACGCGGTACGGCTCAGGCTCGCGGAGAGCGGCGCGGACCCCACGCCCGCCCGGGTCGCGGAGGCGCTGCGCACCGAGGGCCGCCTGCTCGGTGACGCCGAAGTGCTTGGCGTAGTAGCCAGGTTGAGGTCCGAGCTGGTCGGCACCGGACCGTTGCAGCGGCTGCTCGCCGAGCCCGAGGTCACCGATGTGCTCGTGACCGCGCCCGACGAGGTGTGGGTGGACCGCGGCTCGGGACTGGAGCGCACGGAGGTGACCTTCCCCGACGCCGCCGCGGTGCGCAGACTGGCGCAGCGGCTCGCCGCGATCGCCGGACGCCGGCTCGACGACGCCCGGCCCTGGGTGGACGCGCGGCTGCCCGACGGGACGCGGCTGCACGCGGTCCTGCCCCCGGTGGCTGTCGGTTCCACGTGCCTGTCGCTCCGGGTGGTGCGGCCGCGCGCCTTCACCCTCGACGATCTCGAAGCCGCGGGAACGGTGCCGCCGGGCGGAGCACGGCTGTTGCGGGCGATCGTGGACGCCCGGCTGTCCTTCCTCGTGAGCGGCGGGACCGGCTCCGGTAAGACCACGCTGCTGGCGACGATGCTGGGCCTCGTCGCCCGGGACGAACGCATCGTCCTGGCCGAGGACTCGGCGGAGCTGCGCCCCGATCACCCGCATGTGGTCCGGCTGGAGAGCCGCCCCGCGAACCAGGAGGGCAAAGGAGTCGTCACCCTGCGGGATCTGGTACGGCAGGCGTTGCGGATGCGTCCGGACCGGCTGGTGGTGGGCGAGGTCCGCGGTCCCGAGGTCACCGACCTGCTCGCGGCCCTCAACACCGGGCACGAGGGCGGCTGCGGCACGGTGCACGCCAATGCGGCGGCGGATGTCCCGGCCCGGCTGGAGGCGCTCGGCTCGACGGCCGGGCTCGACCGGGCCGCGCTGCACAGCCAGTTGGCGGCGGGTCTCTCGGTGGTGATCCACCTCATGCGCGACCGGGCGGGGCGGCGCCGTGTCGCCGAAGTGCACGTCCTCGACCGCGACGGCACCGGATTCGTCACGACCGTACCGGCGGCCGTCCGGTGCGCCGAGGGCTTCGGCGAGGCCCGTGGCTGGGCGCGGCTGGCGGAGCTGTGCGAGCGCGGCGGGGGTGTGCTGTGACCACGGGGGCCCTGACGGTGCCGCAGACGGCCTTCGGGTGCGCGGCGGCCCTGGGCGCGGCTGCTGTGATGTGGTCGCTGCACGGCCCGGACCGCGAACTGCGCCGCGCGAGACTGCTGTTCGCGGGCGGCGGAGCGGCCGGCGGCGGCGTGCGGCCGCCCGGGTGGGCCGTCGAACAGTACGCCCGGCTGTGCCGACTGGCCCGGGAGAGAAGCGAGTTGGCCTGTCTGCCGATCGGAGGGCTTGTGGCCCTGCTGGGCGGATCCGTGCTGCCGCTGCTCGCGGCGGCCGTGGCCGTGCCGCTCGTCCGGCGGTGGCTCGCAGCCCGGCGGGAGCAGCGTGAGCGCGAGGCGCGGGAGGCGGCGGTGATCGATCTGTGCGGCACCGTCGCGGGCGACCTGCGGGCCGGCAGACAGCCCGGTGAGGCGCTGGCCGAGGCGCCGGTGGGGGAGTTGGGGCCGCACTGGGCGGCGGTCGCGGCGGCCGCGAGGTTCGGCGGCGACGTGCCCCAGGCCCTGCGGGGCGTGGGCCGGCTGCCCGGGGGTGAGGGGCTGTGCGGCATGGCCGCGTGCTGGCAGGTCGCGGTGGACGGCGGAGCCGGGCTGGCGGCGGGCCTGGAGCGGGTCGCGGCCGCCCTGAGCGCCGAGCGGGACCAACGGGAGGAGCTGAGAGCCCAGTTGGCGGGAACGCGGTCGACGGCGTTGATGCTCGCCGCCCTGCCCGTCCTGGCGCTCCTGATGGGCGCGGCGCTCGGCGCGGCACCGCTGCGCGTGCTGCTGCACACCCCGGCGGGGCTCGGCTGTCTGGCGCTCGGCGGAGCCCTGGAGGGCGCGGGGGTCGCGTGGACGCGCCGCATCGTGCGGGTCGCCGAAGGCACGGACCGCAGCGCGGAAGGGGCGAGGCGGAACGCCGGAGAGCCGGTCCCGGGCCCGGGAGGGCCGGGGCGGCGCGCCACAGCGGTCCGGCACACGGGGAAGGCGGGGACGTTGTGATCGAAGGTTTTGTCCACAGCCTGTGGGTGATGCTGCTGCTGGGCCTGGCACCCCTGTTCGTGATGATGCTCGCGAGCGAGGAGCGCCGGGAGCGGGCGACGCGGCGGCGCCTGCGGTCGATGTTCGCAGCGGAGGCGGCCGCGGGGCCACCGAGGGGGGTCGCGCTGCGCCGGTTCTGGGAGGAACGCGGCCCCTCTGCGCGGGAAGTGCTCTCCGCCGTGGCGGTGTTGGGCGCCGGTGCGGTCCTCGTCGGCGGGGTCGTGGGGGTGCTGGTCGGAGCCGTCGCGGCCTACGGCGTGCGGTGGTGGCTGCGCCGGGCGAGGAACAGCGCCGGTGCTGCCCCGGACGAGCCGGCCCGGGCCGTGGAGCGGCAACTGCCGCTCGCCGCCGATCTGATGGCCGCGTGCCTCGCTGCGGGCGCCGGGCCGGGAGAGGCGGCGGAGGTGGTCGGCGGCTCGCTCGGCGGACCCGTGGGGGAGCGGCTCGCCCGGGCCGCCGCGGAGGTACGGCTCGGAGGGGACCCGGCGGCCGCCTGGAACCGGCTCGGCCGGCTGACCGGGGCCCGGGGGCTCGCGCGCTGCCTGGCGCGGGCCCAGGCGACGGGGGTGCCCGCGGTGGAGCCCGTGTCCTTGCTCGCCGGGCGGCTGCGCGCCGAGCGGGGCAGGTCCGCGGGCATACGGGCCCGGCGCGCGGGCGTCCTGGCGACGGTCCCGCTGGGGGTGTGCTTCCTGCCCGCCTTCCTGGCGCTCGGCGTGGTGCCGGTGGTCATCGGACTGGCGAAGGTCCTGATGGCAGGCGGTTGAAAGCCGGGCGAGGGCGGGCCCGGCCGGAGGCACCGGGGCAGCAGTGGGCGATGGCGATCGTAAGGACGGCGGCTGTCGCCGCGCAGGACGACGGCGGCGCGCAGGGCGGCGCCGGGAGAACCGGGGAAACCGGACGAAGCAACGAGAACGGGGGACGTGGCAATGAACACGGCGATGGACACGGCGATGGACGTGGCGATGGACCGGGCGATGACGGTGGCGCGGTGGTGGTCGCTGCGATGGCGGCGGGTGCGGGCCGGGGGCGATGCGGGGATGTCCACGGCGGAGTACGCCGTGGGCACCCTGGCGGCCTGTGCCCTGGCCGCCGTGCTGTACAAGGTGGTCACGAGCGGGGCGGTCAGCGCGGCTCTGCAGGAGGTCATCGGGAAGGCGCTCCATGCGCCGTTCTGACCGGGGCTATGTGACGGCCGAGGCCGCGCTGGTGCTGCCGGCGCTGGTGCTGTTCGGCATGGCGCTGCTGTGGGGCCTGATGGCCGCGTCCGCGCAGATCCGCTGTGTGGACGCGGCACGGGCCGGAGCGAGGGCCGCCGCACGTCAGGATCCGCCGCCCGCGGCGGTCGCGGCGGCCGGGGCGGCTGCCCCGCCGGGGGCGCGGATCGCGGTGACGCGGGAGGGAGATCTGGTGCGGGTGCGGGTCGAGGCCCGCACGGCCGGGCCGGGACCCCTGGCCCTGCGGGTACGGGGAGAGGCGGTGGCCCTTGCGGAGGAGACGGTCGGATGACCGCGGGTCGGCGACGGTGTGGACGGTGATCGCCACGGCGGCGTTCTGCGCGGTGTTCGCGGGGCTGCTGGCCATGACCGCGGCGATCATGGCCCGGCACCGCGCCGGGGGCGCGGCGGATCTCGCGGTGCTCGCCGCCGCCGACCACGCGCTGCAGGGCGAGGAGACCGCGTGCGGCCTCGCCCGGCGCGTGGCCGGGGCCCAGGGGGCCGTGGTGGTGCGCTGCGCCGTCGCCGGGGAGACCGCCGACGTCGCGGCCGAGGCACGGGCCGGTCCCTACACGGTCCGGGCGCGCTCCCGCGCGGGGCCCGCCGAGGGGCCGGGTGCGGTTCCGGGTGCGGTTCCGGATGCCGGGGCGGGCGGTCCGTCCGGCGCGGCGGGCGGACCGACGGGTGCCGCGGGTGGTGCGGCGGGCGGCCTCCAACGACGGTAGCGCGGGCCGAGCGGCCCGCCGGTGCGATGCCGGGTCACCTGTGGCGCGGCGTCGGATCACCTGGCCTGGCTGCGGGTCGGCGGGCTGCTGCCCCGCCTCGGCGGCCCGCCCGCAACAGCCTCACGCGCGAGGGCGGTTCCCCGTCGGGCCGTCCTACGGCTCTTCCTACGGCTCTTTCTACGGCTCTTCCGGCGGCTCGTCAGGGGCGTTCGTCAGCAGGCGGGTCAGCAGCCGGACGGCGGCGTGCTTGTCGAGTGGGTCGTTGCCGTTGCCGCACTTGGGGGACTGGACGCACGACGGGCAGCCCGAGGCGCACTCGCAGGAGGCGATGGCCTCGCGGGTGGCCGTGAGCCAGCGGGCGGCGGTGTGGAAGGCGCGTTCGGCGAAGCCCGCGCCGCCGGGGTGGCCGTCGTAGACGAAGACGGTGGGCAGGAGCGTGTCGGGGTGGAGGGGGACGGAGACGCCGCCGATGTCCCAGCGGTCGCAGGTGGCGAAGAGCGGCAGCATGCCGATCGAGGCGTGCTCGGCGGCGTGCAGGGCCCCGCCCAGGGCCTCGGGCGGGATCCGGGCGTCGTCGAGGGCGTCCTCGGTGACGGTCCACCACACGGCGCGGGTGCGCAGGGTGCGGGGCGGCAGGTCCAGTTTCGTCTCGCCGAGGACCTCGCCCGTGATGAGCTTGCGGCGCAGGAAGGAGACGACCTGGTTGGTGACCTCGACCGAGCCGAAGCACAGCCGCGCGTCCCCCCAGGGGACCTCGGCGTCGGTGTGCAGGACGGAGACGGCCGTGGTGTCGCGGGCCGTCGTCGAGTACGGCGGGTCGGCCTGTTCCACCAGGGCGACGGACTCGCCCAGGTCGAGCCGGCGCACGAGATAGGTGCGGCCCTGGTGGAGGTGGACGGCTCCCTCGTGGACGGTGGAGTGCGCGGCGGAGGCGTCCACGGTGCCCAGCAGCCGCCCCGTGCCCTCCTCGACGACCTGGACCGGCCGGCCGCCCTCGCCGCGGATGTCGGTGAGGTCGGCCGCCCGCTCCCGGCGGGTCCAGTGCCAGGCGGTGCCCCGGCGGCGCAGCAGTCTGCGGTCCTCAAGCCGGGCGAGCACGCCCGGGGTCGCGGGCCCGAACAGGGACAGATCGGCCTCGGTGAGCGGGAGTTCGGCGGCCGCGGCGCACAGATGGGGGGCGAGGACGTAGGGGTTGTCGGGGTCGAGGACGGTGGACTCCACGGGCTGCCGGAAGAGGGCCTCGGGGTGGTGGACGAGATAGGTGTCCAGCGGGTCGTCCCGGGCGACGAGGACCGCGAGGGCGCCTCGGCCCGTACGGCCCGCGCGCCCGGCCTGCTGCCACAGCGAGGCCCGGGTGCCGGGGTAGCCGGAGAGGAGGACGGCGTCGAGGCCGGCGACGTCGACGCCGAGTTCGAGGGCGGAGGTGGCGGACAGGCCCAGCAGTTCGCCGGAGTGCAGGGCGCCTTCGAGGGCACGGCGTTCCTCGGGCAGGTAGCCGCCCCGGTAGGCGGCGACGCGCGGCGGCAGGGAGCGGTCGACGGCGGCCAGGCGTTCCTGGGCGATGAGGGAGACGAGTTCGGCGCCGCGCCGGGAGCGGGTGAACGCCACGGTGCGCACGCCCTGGACGACGAGGTCGGTGAGGAGCTCGGCGGTCTCGGCGGTGGCCGTGCGGCGCACGGGGGCGCCGCGTTCGCCGTGGAGTTCGGTGAGCGGGGGTTCCCAGAGGGCGAAGACCAGCTCGCCGCGGGGCGAGGCGTCCTCGGTGATCTCCACGACGGGCAGCCCGGTCAGCCGGGTCGCGGCGGTGGCCGGGTCGGAGGCGGTGGCGGAGGCGAGCAGGAAGACGGGGTCCGAGCCGTAGCGGGCGCACACGCGCCGCAGCCGGCGGAGCACCTGGGCGACGTGCGAGCCGAAGACGCCGCGGTAGGTGTGGCACTCGTCGACCACGACATAGCGCAGGGCGCGCAGGAAGGAGGACCACTTGGGGTGCGCGGGCAGCACGGAGCGGTGGAGCATGTCCGGGTTGGTGAGCGCGTAGTTGGCGTACTGGCGCACCCACTCGCGCTCCTCGGCAGGGGTGTCCCCGTCGTAGAGGGCGGCCCGGACGCCCTTGCCCAGGGGGGCGGCGAGCTCCCGCACGGCGCGGTGCTGGTCGGCGGCGAGCGCCTTGGTGGGCGCGAGGTACAGGGCGGTCGCGCCGCGGCCGTTGGGTGCCTCGGAGCCGTCCAGCAGCGTGCTGAGGACCGGCGCCAGATAGGCCAGGGACTTGCCGGAGGCGGTGCCGGTGGCCACCACGACCGACTCGCCGCGCAGCGCGTGCCCGGCCGCGCGGGCCTGGTGGGCCCAGGGCCGCTCGATCCCGGCCGCCCGGATCGCCTCGGTCACCTCGGGCCGGATCTTCTCAGGCCAGGGGGCATGACGTCCCGGGCGCGGGGGCAAGTGCTCCGTATGAGTGATGCGTGCAGCCCGGCGGTCCCCGGCGGTCAGTCGGTCGAGGACTGCCCGGGGAGCGGGATGTACGCCCGCCTCCGGCGGGAGTTGATCGTTGGCCATCGGCACCGAGTGTGTCACTGGCGTGACGGACAATGGCGCCAAGGCGTCGTGCACGCCTGCCGGTAAGTGATTGAATGCCATCGCGGCTGCCGATCCATGGGGGGCGACCGCTCGATGCAAGGTGCTGGAGGATCCGTGGACCTGTCCCTGTCGACCGAGACCGTGGGCGACCGTACGGTTGTCAAGGTCGGTGGCGAGATTGATGTGTACACCGCGCCCAAGCTGCGGGAGCAGCTGGTCGAGCTCGTCAACGACGGCAGTTATCACCTCGTCGTGGACATGGAGGGCGTCGACTTCCTCGACTCCACCGGGCTCGGCGTGCTGGTCGGCGGCCTGAAGCGGGTGCGTGCCCACGAGGGCTCGCTGCGCCTGGTGTGCAACCAGGAGCGCATTCTGAAGATTTTCCGGATCACGGGCCTGACCAAGGTGTTCCCGATCCACACCTCGGTCCAGGAGGCCGTGACGGCGACCGACTGACGGCCGCGCTGGAAGACGCTCACGCGGGGGCGGCCGGTCGGTGATCCGGCCCCTCGCGAGTCAGCCCTTTTCCGGCAGAGTGGGGAAAGGGGCACGGGTACGACCGAGGGGGATGGCATGGCCACCGTCGAACTGCTCTTCAGCGCCCTTCCCGAGCACGTCCGTACCGCCCGCCTGGTGGCGGCCGCGGTGGCGCGCCGGGCGGGGGTCGACGAGGCCGTGCTCGACGAGGTCAGGCTCGCGGTCGGCGAGGCCTGTTCGCGCGCCGTGGGGCTGCATGTCGCCCATGGAGTGGCCGCCCCCGTGCGCGTGGTGCTGATCGAGGACGAGAAGAAGTTCTCCATCGAGGTCGCCGACGACGCGCCCCGCCCGGCCGCCGCGACCGTCCCCTCCGCCAACGGCTCCGGCCGGCCCGCGCCCGAGGAGCCCGCTGCCGACGGCGAGGACGACATGGGGCTGGCCGTGATCAGCGGTCTGGTCGACGATGTCGAGGTGACCGCGGGCGAGTCGGGCGGGCTGATCCGGATGAGCTGGCCGACGACGCCGGCGCCGGTGCTGCCGTAGCCGCGCGTCCGCCGGGCGCCGGAGGAGCCCTCGGCGCCCTGCCGTAACTGTTCTGCGTTTCCCGGCCCCTTGCGCTCCTGCCGCGTCCTCAGCGGGAATTCGTCCGCCGGGTGGCGGGTGAAATCCCTTCCCGATCTCCAGCTGGAGATCCGCTCCTTGCGGATCTTCTCAACGGCGAATGATCCGGTGCCGCCGCCGTCGGCCGGCCGGTCCCGTCGGCCGGGTCCCGTCGTCGGCGCCACCTGTCGGGTTGTCGCGGCGCTCCCTACAATCCGTCCAGCTTGAGCTCAGGACGCCTGAGCGTGGCGGCTGCTCCGCGGTCGCGGGTCGGTCGCGCGCCCATGTGCCAAACGTCAGGGAGGACGAATGGCGGGGCCCCTTACCCCTCAACAGGTGGACTTCACGCACCAGCTGGCAGCCGAGCTGACCGAGGGCAACCGTGTCATGGTGGCGGTGATCGCGGCCGTCTCCCTCGCGGCGCTCGTGGTCGCGGTGGTGCTCCTCCGGCAGGTTCTCAGGGCCGGTGAGGGCACCGAGGCGATGAGAAGGATCGCCGCGGCCGTGCAGGAAGGCGCGAACGCCTATCTGGCACGGCAGTTGCGCACGCTCGGCGTCTTCGCCGTGGTCGTGTTCTTTCTGCTCATGCTGCTGCCGGCGGACAACTGGTCGCAGCGCATGGGCCGTTCCGGGTTCTTCCTCGTCGGCGCGCTGTTCTCGGCGGCCACCGGGTACATCGGGATGTGGCTCGCGGTGCGCAGCAACGTCCGGGTCGCCGCGGCCGCGCGCGAGGCGACGCCCGCGGCGGGGGAGAGCACGGCCGATTCCCGGACCGTCTCCCACCGGGCCATGAGGATCGCGTTCCGTACGGGCGGCGTCGTCGGCATGTTCACGGTCGGTCTCGGCCTGCTCGGCGCCTCCTGCGTCGTGCTCGTCTACGCGGCCGACGCGCCCAAGGTGCTGGAGGGCTTCGGTTTCGGCGCCGCGCTGCTCGCGATGTTCATGCGGGTCGGCGGCGGCATCTTCACCAAGGCCGCCGACGTCGGCGCCGACCTCGTCGGCAAGGTCGAGCAGGGCATTCCCGAGGACGATCCGCGCAACGCCGCGACCATCGCGGACAACGTGGGCGACAACGTCGGCGACTGCGCGGGCATGGCCGCCGACCTCTTCGAGTCCTACGCCGTCACGCTCGTCGCCGCGCTGATCCTGGGCAAGGCCGCCTTCGGCGACTCCGGTCTCGCCTTCCCGCTGCTCGTGCCCGCCATCGGTGTGGTCACCGCGATGATCGGCATCTTCGCGGTCGCGCCGCGGCGGGGCGACCGCAGCGGTATGACGGCGATCAACCGCGGCTTCTTCGTCTCGGCGGTGATCTCGCTGGCCCTGGTGGCCGCGGCGGCGTTCACGTATCTGCCCTCCTCCTACGCCGGTTTGAAGGGGCTCGGCGACGCGGAGATCGCCGGCCGCGGCGGCGACCCGCGGGTGCTCGCGCTCGTCGCGGTGGCCATCGGCATCGTCCTCGCGGCGCTCATCCAGCAGCTCACCGGCTATTTCACCGAGACCTCGCGGCGGCCCGTGCGCGATCTGGGCCGGACCTCGCTGACCGGGCCCGCGACCGTCGTGCTCGCCGGGGTCTCCATCGGCCTGGAGTCGGCGGTGTACTCGGCGGTGCTGATCGCGCTGAGCGTCTACGGGGCGTTCCTGCTCGGCGGCACCTCGATCATGCTGGCGCTGTTCGCCGTCGCGCTGGCCGGCACGGGTCTGCTGACGACCGTCGGCGTCATCGTCGCGATGGACACCTTCGGCCCGGTCTCCGACAACGCCCAGGGCATCGCGGAGATGTCCGGCGACGTCGAGGGCGCGGGCGCGCGGGTGCTCACGGAACTCGACGCCGTGGGCAACACCACCAAGGCGATCACCAAGGGCATCGCGATCGCGACGGCGGTGCTGGCCGCGTCGGCGCTGTTCGGCTCGTACCGCGACGCGATCGACACGGCGGTGCGGGACGTGCACGCCAACGCCCGGGCGCTCGGGCTGCAGCTGAACATCTCGCAGCCCAACAACCTCGTCGGGCTCGTGCTCGGCGCCGCGGTCGTCTTCCTCTTCTCGGGGCTGGCCATCAACGCGGTCTCGCGCTCGGCCGGTTCGGTGGTCTACGAGGTGCGCCGGCAGTTCCGCGAGCATCCGGGGATCATGGACCACAGTGAGAAGCCGGAGTACGGGCGGGTCGTCGACATCTGCACCAAGGACGCGCTGCGCGAGCTGGCCACGCCCGGGCTGCTCGCCGTCATGGCGCCCATCGCCGTCGGCTTCGCGCTCGGCGTCGGCGCGCTCGGCTCGTACCTCGCGGGGGCGATCGGCACGGGCACGCTCATGGCCGTCTTCCTGGCCAACTCCGGCGGCGCGTGGGACAACGCCAAGAAGCTCGTCGAGGACGGGCACCACGGCGGCAAGGGCAGCGACGCGCACGCCGCGACCGTCATCGGTGACACGGTGGGCGACCCGTTCAAGGACACGGCGGGCCCCGCGATCAACCCGCTGCTGAAGGTGATGAACCTGGTGGCGCTGCTGATCGCCCCCGCCGTCGTGAAGTTCTCCTACGGGGTGGACGCCAGCAAGGGGCTGCGGTTCGGCGTCGCGGCACTGGCAGTCGTCGTCATCATCGGCGCGGTGTACGTCTCCAAGCGGCGCGCCGTGACCGTCGACGGCGGTGACAGCGGGGTGCCGGCGAAGTCCACGGACGCGGCGGTGGTGTCCTGACGGCGGTGCGCCGGCAGGGCGTGCGGCGGCCCTCGGCAGTACGGGCGGACGGCGTGCGCGGCGCGCGGCCCGCCCGTACGCGCGCGCGTACGCCTGCCCGTACGCGCCGCTGTGTTCCCCGTTCCGGAGGATGCGGGGAATGCCACTCCCCGCTTGGTGCAAATGGCTTCAAAACCGGATCAAGGGGATGCCCGGCTCTCGGCCGCTCCCAGGCGGACGTGTAAGTTCCGGGGCCGAGAGCCATCGAAGGGACCGATCCGGTGAACAAGAAGCTCGTGGCAGCCCTGTCCGGCGGTGCGGCGCTCGTGCTGGCGCTGACCGGCTGCGGGGGCGAAAGCGGCAACAAGAAGCTCGACAACTGGGCCAAGAAGATCTGCGACCAGATGCCGCCCCAGGTCAAGCGGATCCAGGACGCCAACCACCAGATCGCCGGCGTCCAGACCGACGAGGACTCCAAGAAGGTCCAGGAGACCGACTCGGCGGCCTTCCAGACCAACGTGGACGCCTACAAGTCCCTTGCCGCGGTGGTGCAGAACGCGGGCGCGCCCCCCGTCAAGGGCGGCGAGGCCAACCAGAAGGACGCCGTCAAGGCACTTGAGGACCTCTCCGGCTCCTACGCCGAACTCAAGAAGCGCATCGACGCACTCGACGTGAACAACAAGTCCCAGTTCGGCGAGAGCCTCAAGGGCATCGCCGCCGACATCGGCAAGCTGGGCGGCAAGAGCGACGACGCGCTCAAGAAGCTGCAGTCCGGCGACGTCGGCAAGGCGATGGCCAAGCACCCCGGCTGCCAGAAGACCCCGGCCACGCCCTCCGCGAAGTAGCCGCCGCCCGGCGGCCGTTGACCCGGCCCGGTGCCGCACCCGGCACCGGGCCGCGGCGTGTCCGCGCCCCGCCCGGCCCCGCGCCGGGATGCGGCTTTCGGCTTTTGCCGGTGCCGCCCGCGACAATGGCCGGGTGAGTACGCACCTCCCCACCGCCGACCCCACGCGCACCCCGCGCCTGCGCGACGCCCTGCTCGCCGCCGCCTTCACCGCCGACGGCCTGCTCGACCTGCTGGGCGCCCCCGCCTACGCCGCCCTCGCCCGCAGCGAGACCGTCCCCGCGCTGCGCGCCACCCGCGGCGACAGCCCGCTTCAGACCCTGGTGCGGCTGTTCCTGCTGCAGCGTCCCGTCGACCGCGCCCGGGCGGCCGCCGCGCTGCCCGTCGACGACTGCCTCGCCGACGGCTGGCTCGTACGGGACGGGGACCAGGTGCGCGCGAGTGTCGACGTGCGCCCGTACGGCGGCCCCGAGGGGCAGGACTGGTGGATCGTCTCCGACCTGGGCTGCGCCGTCGGCGGGGCCGGCGGCATCGCCGGGGGCGGCGGGCCCGCCGGCGTCGACCGCTCCGAGCTCGTCCTCGGTGTCGGCGGCGCCTCCACGACCCTCGCCGGGATCACCGTCCGTACGCCCGTCGCGAGCGCCCTCGACCTCGGCACGGGCTCCGGCATCCAGGCCCTGCACGCCGCCCAGCACGCGGCCCGCGTCACCGCCACCGACCTCAACCCGCGCGCCCTGCGCATCGCGGGCCTGACTCTCGCGCTGTCCGGCGCGCCCGAGGCCGACCTGCGCGAGGGCTCGCTCTTCGAGCCGGCCGGCCGGGACACCTTCGACCTGATCGTCTCCAACCCGCCGTTCGTGATCTCGCCGGGCGCCCGGCTGACGTACCGGGACGGCGGCATGGGCGGCGACGAGCTGTGCCGCACCCTCGTGCGGCAGTCGGCGGACCGCCTCAACGACGGCGGCTACTGCCAGCTGCTGGCCAACTGGCAGCACGTCGAGGGCGAGGACTGGCGGGAGCGGCTGTCCTCCTGGGTGCCGCGCGGCTGCGACGCGTGGATCGTCCAGCGCGAGGTGCAGGACGTCGCCCAGTACGCCGAGCTGTGGCTGCGCGACGCCGGTGACCACCGCACCTCCCCCGAGGAGTACGCGGCCCGTTACGACGCGTGGCTGGAGGAGTTCGCCGCCCGCCGGACGAAGGCCGTCGGATTTGGCTGGATCACGCTGCGTAAGTCCGGCGCCGAGCGCCCCTCCGTCATCGCCGAGGAGTGGCCGCACCCGGTCGAGCAGCCCCTCGGCGAGGCCGTCCGCGGCCACTTCGAGCGCCAGGACTTCCTGCGCTCGCACGACGACGCGGCCCTCCTCGCGTCCCGCTTCACCCTCGCCGCGGAGGTCGTCCAGGAGCAGGTCGGGCTGCCCGGCGCGGAGGACCCCGAGCACGTGGTGCTGCGGCAGAACCGCGGTATGCGCAGGGCGACGAAGGTCGACACCGTGGGCGCGGGCTTCGCGGGCGTGTGTGACGGGACTCTCACCGCGGGCCGCATCCTCGACGCCATCGCGAGCCTCGTGGGCGAGGACCCGGTGCGCCTGCGCGACCGTACGCCGGAGGCGATCCGGCTGCTCGTCGAGCAGGGCTTCCTGGAGCCGCTCGACAGCTGACGGCCCGGCGGGCCCCGACGCATGACAGGGCCCGAAGGAGGGGTCGGGTTCGCGTCAAGTTCGCGCGTACGTCGTACGGGGGTGCCGCGCGCTCCCGTACGGACGCCGGCCGGCCGCGCCCGGCCCCGGCCCGCGAGCCCCAGGACACCGCGGACACCCCACCGGCGCACAGGGGACACCACGCGAAACCCCTGCATACTGCCGTCACAGGGCCCGTGAGCTGCCGCGCAGCCGCCCCGGAGCGACCTTCACCCCGCCGGTGCGGTGGTCCGGGCGGCAGGCAGGCCGCTTGTCGGGTTACCGTTCGAGTGGCGTTGCGGGCTTTTTCCGTTTGACACGGGGGCGGGATGTACCGTCACACTCCGCAGCGTCACCGCAGCGCCCATACCGAGTGCCGACCGGAAGAAGAGCGAAGTTGTCCCCGACCAGCGAGACCGCACAGGGCGGCCGCCGACTCGTCATCGTCGAGTCGCCTGCCAAGGCGAAGACGATCAAGGGCTACCTCGGCCCCGGATACGTCGTCGAGGCCAGCGTCGGGCACATCCGCGACCTGCCGAACGGGGCCGCCGAGGTCCCGGCCAAGTACAAGGGCGAGTCCTGGGCCCGGCTCGGCGTGAACGTCGAGGCCGACTTCCAGCCCATCTACGTCGTCAACCACGACAAGAAGGACCAGGTCAAGAAGCTCAAGGAGCTGCTGGCCGAGTCCGACGAGCTCTTCCTCGCCACCGATGAGGACCGCGAGGGCGAGGCCATCGCCTGGCATCTGCAGGAGGTCCTCAAGCCCAAGGTCCCCGTCCGCCGCATGGTCTTCCACGAGATCACCAAGGACGCGATCCGTGAGGCCGTCGCCAACCCGCGCGAGCTGAACCAGAAGCTCGTCGACGCCCAGGAGACCCGCCGCATCCTCGACCGCCTCTACGGCTACGAGGTCTCGCCGGTGCTGTGGAAGAAGGTCATGCCGCGGCTCTCGGCCGGCCGTGTGCAGTCCGTCGCCACCCGCCTCGTCGTCGAGCGCGAGCGCGAGCGCATCGCCTTCAGCTCCGCCGAGTACTGGGACCTGACCGGGACCTTCTCCACGGGCAGAAGCAGCGACGCGAGCGACCCCGGTTCCTTCACCGCGCGGCTGTCGAGCGTCGACGGCCGCCGCGTCGCCCAGGGCCGCGACTTCGGCCCGAACGGCCGGCTGAAGGAAGGCGCCCAGGTCCTGCACCTGGACGAGGCCAACGCCCGCGCGCTCGCCGACGCCCTCGCGCAGTCCTCGTTCTCGGTGCGCTCGGTCGAGTCCAAGCCCTACCGGCGCTCCCCGTACGCCCCGTTCCGTACGACCACGCTCCAGCAGGAGGCCTCGCGCAAGCTCGGCATGGGCGCCAAGGCCACGATGCAGGTGGCGCAGAAGCTGTACGAGAACGGCTTCATCACCTATATGCGTACGGACTCCACCACGCTCTCGGAGACGGCGATCGCCGCCGCCCGCGCGCAGGTGACGCAGCTCTACGGCGCGGGCTATCTGCCGGACAAGCCGCGCGTCTACGCGGGCAAGGTCAAGAACGCGCAGGAGGCCCACGAGGCCATCCGGCCTTCGGGTGATCGTTTCCGCACGCCCGCGGAGACCGGCCTGACCGGCGAGCAGTTCCGTCTGTACGAGCTGATCTGGAAGCGCACCGTCGCCTCCCAGATGAAGGACGCGACCGGGGACTCCGTCACGGTCCGCATCGCCGGGCGCGCGAGCGACGGCCGGGACGCCGAGTTCAGCGCCTCCGGCAAGACCATCACCTTCCACGGCTTCCTCAAGGCCTACGTCGAGGGCGCCGACGACCCCAACGCCGAGCTCGACGACCGCGAGCGGCGGCTGCCGCAGGTCGCCGAGGGCGAGGCGCTGACCGCCGAGGAGATCTCCGCCGACGGGCACGCCACCAAGCCCCCGGCCCGCTACACCGAGGCCACACTCGTCAAGGAGCTGGAGGAGCGGGAGATCGGCCGCCCCTCGACCTACGCGTCGATCATCGGCACCATCCTCGACCGCGGCTACGTCTTCAAGAAGGGCACGGCCCTCGTCCCGTCCTTCCTGTCCTTCGCGGTCGTGAACCTGCTGGAGAAGCACTTCGGCCGGCTCGTCGACTACGACTTCACCGCCGCCATGGAGGAGGACCTCGACCGCATCGCGCGCGGCGAGGCCCAGGCCGTGCCGTGGCTGCGCCGCTTCTACTTCGGCGAGGGCGCCGAGGGCCTCGCGGGCGGGGCCGCCGACGCCGGCAACGGCGACGGCGACCACCTGGGCGGTCTGAAGGAGCTCGTCACCGACCTGGGCGCGATCGACGCCCGCGAGGTGTCCTCCTTCCCCGTCGGCAGCGGCATCGTGCTGCGCGTCGGCCGCTACGGGCCCTACGTGGAGCGCGGCGAGAAGGACGCCGAGGACCACCAGCGCGCCGACGTCCCCGAGGACCTCGCCCCCGACGAGCTGACCGTCGAGTACGCCGAGGAGCTGCTGGCCAAGCCGAGCGGCGACTTCGAGCTGGGCCACGACCCGCGGACGGGCCACCTGATCGTCGCCAAGGACGGCCGCTACGGCCCGTACGTCACCGAGGTGCTGCCCGAGGGCACCCCGAAGACCGGCAAGAACGCCGTGAAGGCGCGCACCGCCTCGCTGTTCAAGTCCATGTCGCTCGACACGGTCACGCTGGACGACGCCCTGCGGCTGATGTCGCTGCCGCGCGTCGTCGGCACCGACCCCGAAGGCGTGGAGATCACCGCGCAGAACGGCCGCTACGGCCCGTACCTGAAGAAGGGCACCGACTCGCGCTCGCTGGAGAGCGAGGACCAGATCTTCAGCATCACGCTGGAGGAGGCCCTCGCCATCTACGCGCAGCCCAAGCAGCGCGGGCGCGCCGCCGCCAAGCCGCCGCTGAAGGAGCTCGGCACCGACCCGGTCAGCGGGCGCCCCGTCGTCGTCAAGGACGGCCGCTTCGGCCCGTACGTGACGGACGGCGAGACGAACGCGACCCTGCGCCGCGACGACGACGTCGAGACGGTCACGCCGGAGCGCGGCTACGAGCTGCTGGCGGAGAAGCGCGCCAAGGGCCCGGCGAAGAAGACCGCCAAGAAGGCCACCGCCAAGAAGACGACGGCGAAGAAGACGGCCGCCAAGAAGACCGCGGCCAAGAAGACGGCCGCCAAGAAGACGACGGCCACGAAGACGACGGCGGCGAAGACCGCCGCGAAGAAGGCGACGGCGAAGAAGACGGCTGCGGCGGTCAAGACGAACGACGAGTGAAGGGGGAGGGGCCGGTGTCCTGCCGCGTCACGTACACCGTCGAGGCGAAGGCCACGGCGGACGCCATGACGCCGGAGCGCCGCGCCCTCCTCGAACGCGGGCTGAGCAAGCTGGCCCAGGACCCGTACCACAAGGCCAGCACGCATGTGGGCACGCACGAGGACGACCGCAGGGCGCAGGTGGCACCGGGCCTGCTCGTCGAGTACGTGGTCGCGCACGGCCTGCTCGTCGTCGTCCTGATCGACGTCTTCGACGAAGCGCTGATCATGGACGGCTGAGTCCGGCACCGCCGGGTGTCGGCCGGTCCGGATAGGCTGGCAGGATGACGCGAGCCGAGCAGCCAACAGTGCAAACCCCCGTATCCGGGGCACTGGCCGCGGACTCCCGCGAGCGTGCCGTACGGGCCCTGCTGCGCTGCCCGCCGCTGCGGCGGCTGTGGAGCGCCCAGTTCGCGGGCGGGGTCGGCGACTGCCTCGGCCTGCTCGTCCTCGTCCTGCTCGCGCTGCAGGCCGTCGACGTCGCCGGGGCCTTCGGCGGCGGCTACCGGGGCGCCGCCCTCGCCGTCGCCGCGGTGTTCGCCGCCCGGCTGCTCGCGACGCTGCTCTTCGGCGCCGTCCTGCTCGGCCAGGTCTCCGGGCTGATCGCCCCGGCCGGGCCGCTCGACCGCCGCTGGACCATGATCGGCGCGGACGGGGCGCGGTTCGCGCTGCTGGCCGTCGCCCCGCTGTGGATCGGCTGGACCGAGACCAGGGCCCTTCCGCTGCTGCTGGTCACCGCCTTCGCCGTGGGCGTCGCCGAGCGCGTGTGGACCGTCGCCAAGGACGGGGCCGCCCCCGCGCTGCTGCCCGCGCCGCCCGCCGAGGGCGCCGCCGTCAGACCGCTGCCCGACCACCTCGGCGCCCTGCGCAGGCTGTCGCTGCGCACGAGCTTCGTCTCCCTGCCGCTGGCGGCGGCCGGGCTCGTCGCCGTCACGCTGGTCGGCAATCTGCTGGGTTCCGGTATCGCCTGGTTCCACGAGCACCAGGCGGCCCTCGGCGCGTATCTGGCGGGCGCCCTGTTCGCCGCGTCCGCCACGGTCCTGTACCGCCTCGAACTGCCCGGCGCGAGCTCTCCGCGCGTGCGCTCCCCCCTCGAAGGGCTGCGCCGCCCCCGCACCGGCCAGGGCCCCGACCGGGGCCGCACCGGCGCGATCCCCGTCCTCGTCCTGGCCTGCGCCGCCGCCGCGGCCGCGATCGCCGCGGCCGTCGGCGTCGCCGCGCTGCAGGCGTACGACCTGGGCGGCGGGCCGGTGGCCTTCGGGCTGCTCGTCCTCGCGCTCACCGGCGGCCCCGTCCTCGGCATCCGGGGCGCCCGCAGGGTGCTGCCCGGTTTCTCGCGCCGCCGCCTGCTCAGCCTCGCCCTCGCCGTGACCGGGCTCGCGCTGCTGCTGGCGGGCCTGGTGCCCGACCCGACGACGGTGCTGCTGCTCGTCCTGCTCGCCGGCGGCTGCGCGGGCATCGTCGCGAACACCGGCCACGACCTGCTCGACCAGGAGACCGAGGAGGCCCGCCGGGCCCGGACCACCGAGCACCTGCACGCCGTCGTCCGCGTCACCACCGCACTCGCCGCCGTCGCCGCGGCCTGCCTCGCCGCCGTCATCGGGCCGCACCGGCTGGAGCGCGGCCACTTCGTCTTCGCGCACGGCGGGGCCGCGTTCACGCTGATGCTCGTCGGCGCGCTGCTGCTGCCCGTCGCCGCGATCGTGCTCGGCCGCACCGACGACCGGCACGGCGTACCGTTCCGGCGCGACCTCGCCGACGTGCTGCGCGGCGGCGACCCCGCCCAGGCGCCCTCCCCGACCGGCTTCTTCATCGCCTTCGAGGGCGGCGACGGCGCGGGCAAGTCCACGCAGGTCCAGGCGATCGCCGAGTGGATCCGCGGCAAGGGCCACGAGGTCGTCGTCACCCGCGAGCCCGGCGCGACCGCCATCGGCAAGCGGCTGCGGGCGATCCTGCTCGACGTCGGTTCCGCCGGCCTGTCCGACCGGGCCGAGGCCCTGCTGTACGCCGCCGACCGCGCCGAGCACGTCGCCTCGGTCGTCCGGCCCGCGCTGGAGCGCGGCGCCGTCGTCATCTCCGACCGCTACATCGACTCCTCGGTCGCCTACCAGGGCGCCGGCCGCGACCTGTCGCCCACCGAGATCGCCCGGATCTCGCGCTGGGCCACCGACGGGCTCGTCCCGAACCTGACGGTGCTCCTCGACGTCTCGCCCGAGACCGCGCGCGAGCGCTTCACCGAGGCACCGGACCGGCTGGAGTCCGAGCCGGCCGAGTTCCACCAGCGGGTGCGGACCGGCTTCCTCACCCTGGCCGCCGCCGACCCCGCGCGCTACCTCGTCGTCGACGCCGGGCAGGAGCCCGAGGCCGTCACCACCGCCGTACGGCACCGCCTCGACGCGCTCCTGCCGCTGTCCGCGACCGAGGTCGAGGCCCGCGAGGAGGCCCGCAAGGCCGCCGAGGAGGAGGCCCGCCGCAAGGCCGAGGAAGAGGCCGCCCGCAAGGCGGAGGAGGAACGCCGCGAGCGCGAGCGCCAGGAGCAGCTCGCCCGGCTGCGCGCCGAGGAGGAGGAGCGCAAGCGCCGCGAGGCGGAGGAGGCCCGGGTCCGCGAGGAGGCCCGGCTGGCCGAGGAGGCCCGCGAGCGCGCGGAGGAGGCCCGCCGCCTCGCCGAGGAGGAGCGCAGGCGCCGGGAGGCCGAGGAGCGCACCCGCGCCGCCGAACAGGAGCGGCTGCGCAAGCAGGCCCAGGAGGAGGCGCGACTGCGCGCCGAGGCCGAGGAGCGGCGCCGCGAGAAGCAGCGCAAGGCGGAGGAGGCCCTGCTCGCCGCGGAGCGGGCGCGGCTCGCGGAGGAGGAGGCGGCGGCTGCCAGTGCCGCTGCTTCCGGCGTGGCTGCCGGTTCCGAGGCGCCGACGGTCGAGCGGCCCTCGCTCGTGAAGAAGCCCGCGTCCGGGCCGGCCGCCGGTTCCCCCTCTACGGAAGAGGCCGACGAGGCGGACACGGTCGTCTCTCCGGTCGTGCACCGGCCCGACCCGCGCGTCGACCCGGTCGGCGCCGGCGACGAGACGGCGGTGCTGCCGCCGGTGCCGGTTCTGCGGCCGGAGGCGCAGCGCATCACGTGGGGGATGGAGAGCGGGAAGGGCGCTTCCGGCGCTGCGGGCACTCCGGGTGCGCGGGCCGGGTCCGGCGCGGATGCCGACGAGACGGCGGTCCTGCCGCAGACCGGCGACCGGTCGGCACAGGCCGTGCCGCCGGGCGATTCCGACGAGACGGCCGTGCTGCCGCCCGTACGGTCCGGGCGGCCCGCGCCCGTCGACCGCCCGGAGAACCCGGCGGACCGGGTGCCGGACTGGCTGTTCCGGCCCGAGGACCAGGGCCGCGCCCGGCCGGCCTCCGGCGACCCGGACAGCGAGCGCACCCGCGAACTGCCGCGCACGGGCGACGAGCCCACCGTCGTGAGCCATCGCCAGCGCCGCCGCCCCGGCTGGGCGGAGCGCGACGACGCCCCGACGCTCGCCGACGAACTCCTCGGCTCCCACGACGCGGCCCGTGACGAGCCGCGCCCGGACGAGTCCGCCAAGGGCCGGAGGCGGGAGCGTTCCCGGGAGGGCCGGGACCAGACGGAGGAGCGCGGCCGGCGGCGCGGCCGTCGCTGAGTGCCGGGAGGTACGGGCCGTACGGCCGTGGGGGGCGCTCACAAGAGGGCGCGGCGACGCGGGCGCGCCCCGCAGCGGGCACCGCGCTCCGGCAGGGCTCCGCGCCGGCCGGCTCTGTCGGTGCCGTGCTCCACAATGGGTGACCGTCAGGACAACGCGCTCGGAGGACAGCCATGGCGGTGTGGGACGACCTGGTCGGCCAGGACCGGGTGACGCAGCAGCTCGCCGCTGCCGCGCGGGACGCGGATGCCCTGGTCACGGCCGAGGCCGCTGGCGGGGCGTCCGCCGGGGCGGCGGCCGGTCCCGGTGGTTCGATGACGCACGCGTGGCTGTTCACCGGCCCGCCCGGCTCCGGCCGGGCCACCGCCGCCCGCGCGTTCGCCGCCGCCCTGCAGTGCACGAGCCCCGACCGCGCCGGGAGCGCCGGCCCGGGCTGCGGTTTCTGCGACGGCTGCCACACCACCCTCGTCGGCACGCACGCGGACGTCGAGGTCGTCCGCACCGACCAGCTGTCCATCGGTGTCAAGGAGACCCGCGACCTCGTCCGCCGCGCCCAGCTCTCCCCGGCCGGCGGCCGCTGGCAGGTGATCGTCCTGGAGGACGCCGACCGGCTCACCGAGGGCGCCGGCAACGTCCTCCTCAAGGCCGTCGAGGAGCCCGCCCCGCGCACCGTGTGGCTGCTGTGCGCGCCCTCCCTGGAGGACGTGCTGCCGACCATCCGCTCCCGCTGCCGGCTGCTGACCCTGCGCACGCCGTCCGTCGCCGCCGTCGCCCAGATGCTCGCGGCCCGTGACGGCGTCGAGCCCGAGCTCGCCGCCCGCTCCGCCCGCGCCACCCAGGGGCACATCGGCCGGGCCCGCCGCCTCGCCACCGACGAGCGCGCCCGGGACCGTCGCGCGGCCGTCCTGAAGCTGCCGCTCCGCGTCGACGACGTGGGCGGCTGCCTCAAGGCCGCCCAGGAGCTGATCGACGCGGCGGCCGAGGACGCCAAACAGGTCGCCGAGGAGATCGACGCGAAGGAGACCGAGGAACTGCGCGCCGCCCTCGGCGCCTCCGGGAGCGGCAGCCGGCTCCCGCGCGGCACGGCGGGCGCGATGAAGGAGTTGCAGGACCGGCAGAAGCGCCGCAGCACGCGGACGCAGCGGGACAGTCTCGACCTCGCGCTCGTCGAGCTGACCGGCTTCTACCGCGACGTGCTCGCGATACAGCTCGGCTCCCGCGTCGAACTCGCCAACACCGACGCGCGCGACGCACTGCAGCGCATCGCCTCCGCCTCGCGCCCGGAGCGCACGCTGCGCCGCATCGAGGCGATCATCGAGTGCCGGCGCGCCCTCGACCGGAACGTGGCCCCGCTGCTCGCGGTCGAGGCGATGACGATGGCCCTGCGGACGGGCTGAGCCGGGGCCTGCCGGGGGTTCGTCGGGGCGTGACCGGTGGCCGCGCGGGTACGACCGCGATGCGCGCGGGTGCGGGCTGTCCCGCCCGTAGCGGAACGTCCGCCACCTGGGCTTGACCCGACCGGCGCCGGGCGCGACCGGGCGATGCGCGCGGGTGCGGGCCGTCCCGCCCGTACCGGGACGTCCGCCGCCCGGCTCGACCCGACCGGCGCCGGGGCGTGACCGCCCCCCGACCGGCGCGCAGTCGGCCGCGTCCGCGGTTACGCGCTTTCCCCCGTACTCACTCGTACGGGATCATCACGGGCCCGGACCACCGAAGGCCCGGTATCTGTCCGGATACGCTCCGTTTGGCCGTCGTCATCCAGCGCGCAGAGGGGCCCACCCGATGGACACCAGCCGCCTGCTCCGTACCACCGGAACCACTGTCGCGACCGCGGCGCTGCTGATCTCGGGCTCCGTCTTCGCCGGCGCGGCACCGAGGAGCACCGCCGCGGGGAGAGCGGGCGCCGGGGACGCGGACGGCGGGCCGGCGAGCCGGCTCTGGGCAGGCCTCGGGGGCGGGTCGCAGAGCACGTACGCCCCTTCCGCTGCCGGCAGCGGCCTGGAGCTGAAGCCGCTGCCGCCCGGCATGCCGTCCGAACTGCGCCCGTACTACGCCCAGAAGCTCACCTGGCGGCCCTGCCCGGCAGCCGGCTACGAGTGCGCCACTCTCACGGCGCCCCTCGACTACGGCAGCCCGCGCGCCGGCCGGGACATCCACCTCGCCGTCTCCCGCAAGCGCGCCACCGGCCCCGCCCGGCAGCACCTCGGCTCGCTCATGGTCAACCCGGGCGGGCCCGGCGGTTCGGCCATCGGCTATCTGCAGAAGTACGCGGGCACCGGCTATCCGGCCGCCGTCCGCGCCCGCTACGACATCGTCGCCATGGACCCGCGCGGCGTGGCCGGCAGCGAGCCCGTCACCTGCCTGTCGGACCCGGAGATGGATGCCTACACCCGGGTCGACCAGACCCCCGACGACCCCGCCGAGGTCGCCGAACTCGTCGACGCCTACCGGAAGTTCGCCGACGGCTGCGCGAGCCGGTCCGGCCGGGTCCTGGGCCATGTCTCCACCGTCGAGGCCGCCCGCGACATGGACATCCTGCGCGCGGCCCTCGGCGACGGGAAGCTCTCCTACGTGGGCGCCTCCTACGGCACGTTCCTCGGCGCGACCTACGCGGGGCTCTTCCCCGGCCGCGTCGGCCGGCTCGTCCTCGACGGCGCCCTCGACCCGACCCTCGACTCCCGGCAGATCAACCGGGACCAGACGGCCGGTTTCCAGACCGCCTTCACCTCGTTCGCGCAGGACTGCGCCCGGCACCGCGACTGCCCGCTGGGCGGCAGCGCCGCCGACGCCGGATCCCGTCTGACGGAGTTCTTCCGGCAGGCCGACGGCCACCCGGTGCCCACCGGCACCCCCCGCTCCCTCACCGAGAGCCTCGCCACCACGGGTGTGATCTCCGCCATGTACGACCACGCCGCCTGGGGGCTGCTCCGCCTCGCCCTGGGGCGCGCGCTGCGCGGCGACGGCGGCCTGCTGCTGAGGCTCTCCGACGCCTACTACGAGCGCGACGACCACGGCAGGTACGCCAACCTCATGTACGCGAACGCCGCCGTGAACTGCCTCGACCTCCCCGCCGCCTTCCACAGCCCACACGAGGTCCGCCGCGCCCTGACGGAGTTCCGCAACGCCTCCCCGGTCTTCGGTACGGGCCTCGCCTGGTCCGCGTTGACCTGCGGATACTGGCCCGTCCCGGCCACCGGCCGCCCGCACCGCATCCCCGCCCCCGGCGCCGCCCCCATCCTCGTCGTCGGCACCACCCGCGACCCCGCCACCCCCTACCGCTGGGCCCGCTCCCTGGCCTCCCAGCTCTCCTCCGGCCGCCTGCTGACCTACGACGGCGACGGCCACACCGCCTACACCCGCGGCAGCGCCTGCGTCGACGCCGCCGTCAACTCCTACCTCCTCACCACCACCCCGCCCCCCGCCTCCCGCAACTGCACCTGACCTGCGCTTCCACCCTCCCGGCCACCGTGTACGGAGCACCCTCGGAAACTGTGTAGACTTGGCCGCGCTGCTGAAGCCGCTCCGACGGCTGCTGCGGCGAGGCCGCCTTAGCTCAGTTGGCCAGAGCAACGCACTCGTAATGCGTAGGTCTCGGGTTCGAATCCCGAAGGCGGCTCCGGTGAAGCCCAGGTCAGAGTTGCTCTGACCTGGGCTTTCTGCGTCAGCGGACGCGCCGACGGCGCCGGTCCCGTGCTTCCTTGCGGCTCGCGGTCTCAGTTCTGGTCTCAGACTGCGGCCAGAAGGCATCCCCCATGCGTCGCATCGCGTCCTTGGTGAGCAAGTCCGCGCCCTTGACGTATCGCCGAGTCTGGCTGATCTGGGTGTGCCGCAGAATCTCCATGATCGTACGCATGTCCACGCCCAGCAGGTGCAGGAGCGTACCTGCGGTATGGCGGCTGCCGTCGTAGAGGCGGCGGTCACTGATGCCCGCCTCGGCCAACAGCTCCTTGAACTCCTCCCAGTCGTCGTGAGGGTCGATCGGACGCCCGTCCGGCCGCGCGAACACCACGTCGTGGTCCTGCCACAGCTCCCCGGCGGCGGCCCGCTGCTCTTCCTGCCAAGACTTGTGGCCCAACAGATACGGGATGAATGGCGGTGGGATCGGTACAGGCTCCTGACTCTTCTTTGTCTTGGGGCGGGTGAAGACCAGCCCCCCGCCCTTCCGGTCTGGGCACGCGCTGGCATGCCGGGTGCACATCTTCGTGCACGGCTTGGGGCACCCGCGCTTGTACTCCGCGTGCGTGGCGCAGCTGGGCGGGCAGGGATCGAAGCGGTGCAGCCGGGCCCCGCAGGCATGCGGATCGGTGCAGCCGTGGCGCCAAGTGAGGCGCTGGAGCTGCCAAGCGGGGTGGAAGAACCCGGTTTCCAGGTTGACGTACGACCACCGCAACCCGAGGGTTTCGCCCGGCCGAAGACCGACCCCGACGCCGATCGCCCAGCGCATGAAGTTCGGCCGCTTGGCGGCAGCCTCCAGGAATGACTCGGCCTGCTCCTTCGTGAACGGGTTCGCCTCCGTCTCCTCCGCCGATGGCGGGTCCACCAGCGTCGCCACGTTTTCGCCGACCATCCGGCGCCGATGCGCGATCTTCAGGGCACGGGACAGGATGCGGTGAACCTTGAGCACATGGGACGCGGCGTGCCCCTCGGCGAGCATGGCCGCGTAAAGCGTCTCCAGGTGCTCCGGCGCTAGCTTGTCCAGCCGATGCTGACCGATACCCGGGATAATGTCGTTCCGGGTCTTCGACCAGTAGTCGTCCAGGGAGCGGGGCCTGAGTCTCAGGGACGCGATCGTGGTCAGGTACGTCTCCATCCACTGTGCGACGGTGGGCTTACGGCCGGCCGCCGGGGCGCGCTTCTCGTCCCGGAGCTTCTCCAACTCCCGGACTTTGCGGCGGACTTCGGGCTCCGTCTTTGCGGTCCGGTGGCGTCGATCGGGGCTGCCATCGGACTTGACGCCCATGGTGACGCGGCCGTGCCACCGACCGTCGCGGCCCAGGTAGATGGACGATTCCAAGTTCGGCTTACGAGCGGTCAATTGCCCTCCTTGAGGGCCGGGGCGCACGGAGGTATGCGTCCGCCCCGGCATGGTGCGTGACTGGTCAGCGAGCGTTGGACTCACGCTTGAGGAGTTCGATGTACTCGTCGATGTACTCGGTCGGGATGAGCCGGAGACCGCCGACCTTGACGCTGCGGAGGCGGCCACGGCGGATCTCTTCGAACGCGGTGCTGCGCTTGAAGCCGAGTACTTCGGCGGCGTCCTTGACTCGTAGGAGACGGCGGGGTGCGACAGGGGCCATGGGCATGGGCGTTGACTCCTTGGCACGCACGGAGGGGACGCAGCTTGTCCCCTCGGCTGAGATCCGCTACATGCGCTATGCCGCTACAGAGCAGGTCAGCGGCAGGTTTTCCGTAGCGGCGGGTTGGGGTGTAGCGGCCACGGTCGCCGTGGCACTGCACTCGCACGGTGCGGGCGAGATCCGACGGGTTCGGTGTTGCAGCCGCTACACCGTGGGTTGCCGCTACGCGGCCGTGTCCGCTGAGCTGGGCTGTAGCGGCGGCAGCGCCTGTAGCGGGCTTTGCGGAGGGGGTGGGCAGTAGCGCTGCCACGCGTCGTGGAGATCTGCGCTGTAGTAGCCCTTGAGGACTCCGCCCGAGGTGCGGATATTGCGGGAGGTGATGGGCTCGTTGTCGCTGGTCACGTACCCGTGGAGCATCACCGCGAGGCGCCGGGCATCCAGGGGCTTGCCCTGTAGATCGCCCCACGGGGCGTCGTCAAGGGCGTTCAGCCGGTCGAGGACGGCGATGGTGGGCAAGCGGTCGATGCCCACCATGACGTGGTCGCGCAGGTCGGTCAGCAGCCGCACTCCCAAGCTGTTCTTGTCGTCTGCTTGGGAGGCTCTGACCAGGGTCACACATGCCTCCCGGGCGCGGCCGGGCCAGTCGCCTCCGGCTGCATCGGCGACCGCTAGCAGAGGCTCCCACACGTCGGCGGGACGGTCCGTGACCTCCTCCGGCAACTCCGGCCAAGCGTCCATGACTTGGCTGCCGATCTGCTCGGCCCACCTGGCGAGCCGGTCGCGCAGTGCGTTGCCCGCCTTCTCGTGGATCCGCGCTCGGAAGGGCTCAACCTTCTCGTTCCTGGCGCGGCGGCGCATGCGGATGACGATCGAGCGGGTCAGGATCGTGTCCGGCAGCGAGCCGAGCCCAGCGACCGCAACGGCAGTGTAGGAGGGGAAGGGCTGCACGGTCTGGTTGCCGCCATCGCCGATGCACCGGTAGGTGACGCCCGAGCGACGGTGGCCGGCGTTGAGGAATCCCCGTAGCTCTTCGTTGTCCCCGGCCTTCGGGCCAAAGACGGTGTCGATCTCATCGAAGAGGATGGTCGGCCGCCCGTCAGGACCACTGACAGATCGGAACAGGGCGGCAGCGGAGGCGTTGACCGCCACCATGGGGCGTGGCACGAGAGTCTCCACGATTTCCAGCGCGCGGGACTTGCCGGACCCTGGTTCCGGGGAGAGGAAGGCGAGCCGGGGCGTGGAGTCGAAGCTGTCGAGCAGGTGCGTGTGGGCGTCCCACAACGCGACCGCTACGTACGCGGCTTCGGTCGGGAAGATGTTGAAGCGGCGGTGGAAGCGCTCGATCTCGTCCAGGAGTTGAGCGCCGTCCTCGTTGGGCTGGGTAGCGGTCATGCGGCGTTCTCCCTCGCGTTCGAGGCGTGGTGGGGGCAGTGCCCGATGTGAACGCGGGTGGTCAGAGCTGAAAGGACGGCCTGACGGCCGACGACCCTTGAGCCGCACTCGGTGGGCGTCTGCTGGGCCGCGTTGGCGTCGGCAGCGGCATGGGGCCACGCTGTGCTCTTAGTTGGGGGGCGTGGGGAGCTGGTCATGCCGCTCCCCTGCCGCTGTTGTGTGCGATGGACCAGTTCAGCGCGCTGGTGATGGTGGAGCGGCACTCGTAGTCGCGCAGTCCGGCCGTCTGCCCTGCGCGCCTAAGAGCCGTTTCCACCGCGCTCCTGCTGAGGTCGCCCGATGCGACCAGCCGCCCGAGGGCGCGGGCGGCCCGCAAGAGTGTGGCGTTGCGGCAGCCTACTGGGGCGTTGCGGACGTTCTCCTCTTCGTTGCACAGCGCGGCCCGCGCGTAGGCGGGTGCGTTGCGGAGCGCAGCCGCTGCGCGGGCCCGCACTACCGGATGGGGCGGGATGAGCAGGAACTGCAGCCACCCGGGGAGGGGGTGGACCAGGGCGGGCCCCACCGTCTCGTACGGCAACCCGCCGATGACGCTTCCCGCCGCAACGACATAGCCGCCCCATGCGCGGGTGTCGACCAGCGGAGCGAGCTTCCCGGCGGTGTTGTGCAGTCGGCAGGACGCGGGGGCGGTGAAGTACAGGTGGGTGCCGCCTCCCGCCGTCCGCACCGTGCGTGTGGTGGGTACCGGCTGGCCGTGGCGCTCGCAGAGCGCCCGGAAGTTCGCCGCGCCGTCAGGCGCGTCCGTGTTGTCTTTGGGCACGTCCAGGTCGATCACGAGCAGCCCCGCCGGGCCCGTGGCCAGCCCGATGTTGAAGGCGCCGGCTGACCAAGCGCGGCGGACGCGGTCGGGGTCGGTGGTGGCCCGCTCCTCCCACTTGCGGTGCCCGTCTGCGCAGGGCCCGGTACGGGGGCAGGACGCCTCCCCGTGCAGTGCGGGCCGCTTGCCCCCGGGGCGGAGCGGGAAGACGGGCCAGCGCCGCCCAGCGATGAACAGTGCTGCGGCCATGAGGTGTTCGCGGTAGTCGGATGGTTGGGTCATGCTGGAGTTCTCCTGCTCTGTGTGGGGCTGGAGGACCGGGGCGGCCGCAGTCTTTGGCGAGAGGGCGGCTGCCCCGGCGTTCTCAGGTGTGAGGCTGGAGTTCCTGGCCGGTGATGGCTTCGGTGACCATGGCGATCAGGTCGCGGGCGGCCGGGGGTGTGACGGCGTTGCCGAGCATCAGGACGCGGGTGCGTTTGTCCCGGGCGAGGAGTTTGTAGTGGTCGGGGAAGGCCATGGCGGCGGCGTACTCGTGGGGTTCGAGCATCCGGAACCGGCATTCGTCGACGGATGCGACGGTGCCGCCGTAGAGGGCGCCGTGGCGGTCGATGGTGGTCACGGTCGGCAGGGGCTGTGCGAGGGGGCGGGCGGTGCCGTTGCCGTAGTACGGCACGACCAGCCGGGGAGCGGTGACGAGTGCGTGGTGGTTGCCGCCGGCGGTGACGGTGGCCAAGGGTGCGGTGATGCTGCGGTGGGAGGAGCCGCCGCCGCGCAGCTCGACCATGTACGGCGGCAGGGCGAGCCCGGTTTCGTTGCGGGTGGTCACCGTGCGCAGGGGCGTGGAGGCCGGAGCGGCCCTTTTGCCGTCGCGGCCTTCCACCGGTACCGCGAGGGGTTCGGCGTAGGCGGCGAACCCGGCACGGATGCGCCGCATCGTGTCCGCGGCGAGCGGGCGTTTGCGCTCGCCGATGCGGGCGGCGGGAAGGGCCCAGTCGATGACGTCGGCGGCCGGGCGCACGGCGGGTTCCACCACGGTGTTGCGGCAGGTGGTGTGGGGGCAGCGCCACACGTACTGTGCGCGCTTCCCGTAGCGTCCCCACCGGCGGTCGGGACGCTTGAAGGCCTGCATGGCCCGTACCCGGCCGTGCTGGGGGCAGTGGGCGTGGGGGCGGGTCCACTTGTCGAAGTCCGGTGCGCGCTCGCCGGTGCGCCACAGGACGACGTACATGCGGTCGCGGGACTGCGGGGCCGGGGGCCCGAAGGCGGCGGAGTGCATGGAGTTCATCCACACGATCCGGTGCTCGTACCCCCACGCGTGGAGTGTGGACAGCCATGCCTGGAAGGCGGCGCCGGGGGCCTGTTCGGGGCCCCACCAGTAGGCATCCACCACGTTCTCCACGATGATCGCCCGGTAGCGGTGGGCTTCGGCGAAGCGCGGCACGTCGTGCATGGTGGCGCGGGACCGGATCGCGGTCTCGTCCACGCCGCTCTCGGCGAACAGCCCGTCCGTGTGCCCGCCGTGGCCGCGCCTGCGGCCTTTGGCGATGGAGTGGTTGGTGCACTCCGGCGATGCCCACAGGATGTCGGTGGCCGGGTAGCGGCGCGGCTCGACCTGGGAGAGGTCCGCGCAGTCGTGATCGGCCCCGGGGTGATTGGCCTGGTGGGTGTCGACCGCGTGCCGGGCGTGGTTCGCGGCCATCCGCACGCACACGCCGGGAACGGCGACGGCGCCGGTGGACGAACCCCCGGCGCCGCAGAACAGATCGGTCAGGGTCAGCAAGGTGTTCTCCTGCTCTGTGTGGGGCTGGAGGACCGGGGCGGCCGCAGTCTTTGGCGAGAGGGCGGCTGCCCCGGGCGGATCTAGAACGGCGGTTCGTTGCCCGGTTCCGCAGGGTTGTCTGCGGTGTTCCACGGGTTGTCAGGCGGGGTGGTGCCGTTGGTGCGCTTGCCGTTGATCTGGACGGTGGTGAAGCGCAGGGAGGCGCCGATGTCGTCGACCTCGACGGCGAGCATGGAGCGGTTCTCTCCCTCCGGGGTCTGCCAGTCGTGCTGACGGATGCGCCCGGAGAGCACGACGCGGGAACCCTTGACCAGACTTTCGGCGACGTGCTCGGCCAGGGAGCGCCAAGCGGTGCAGCGGAAGAACGTCGAGTTGCCGTCGCGCCACTGCCCGGTGTCCTTGTCGAAGGTGCGTGGGGTGGAAGCGACGGTGAACTTCGCCAGTGCCTGCCCGGTCTTGGTGAACGACAGATCCGGATCGGCGGTCAGGTTGCCGACGATGGTGATGGGGGTTTCTCCCAGAGCCATGGGTGCCTCCTTGAGGGTTTCCGTGCTGACGGCTGGTAGGGCTGCCGCGCTGGGCCTAGAACGGGGGTTCGTTGCTGGCCTGCGGGTCGCGGCTCGCGCGGCGCCGGGGCAGGGGCAGCAGGACCCAGCACCGGTCTTCGTTCCAGCAGGTGCACGGGTCCCAGTCGGTGCCCGCGTACTCGCCGGTTTCGGGGTCGCCGTAGTGGTAGTTGGCACCGCCTTCGCCGTCGCACTTGCGGCAGTCGGGGCGGGGGGTGTCGGTCAGGATCAGTGCGCGGCGAGGCACTTCGGTGTATCGGATACGCAGTCGGAGCATGGGCGTTGGTGTCCTCTCAGCCGTGGAAGTGGTTGCGCTTGAAGATGGCCTTGCGGATGGTGACCGTCGTCCCCGCGCTGGGGCGGCTCGCGCTGAAGACCTGCGCGGCGACCCAGCCGCCGAAGACGACGGCGGCAAGGATGATGAGCTGTTGGATGAGTGCGGCGAGTGCGGCGATGAACGAGGTCAGCAGGAGCAATCCGCCACAGACGGCCGCGAAGCCGACCCCGCCAAGCGCGAGATTCACCGCCGTACGTGAGACGGCCGGCGTGGCGGCGGGCGGCTCGGGCTTGGCCGGTGCGACGGCGTAGCCGGTCACGACGCGGCCATCGGGCAGGACCACGCTCGCCACGGTCGGGATGGTGGCGGGCTGGGCGGGAACGAGCGGCACGGGCGCGGGAACGATCGGTGGCAGCGGTGCGGTGCGGTGGATGTCCACGGCCCGCTCGTCGGGTGCAGGGACGACGGGTTCGTAGTGCATGCGGAATGCCTTCCGGCTGTGGGTCAGGGAGGCTGCGTGACCCCCTTCCGGGGTGCGCGTGGAGGGGGTTTCCAGGGTGCTGACCTGCACCCCTCCCTGCCTCCCTGACAGGCCATTCGTGCTGGTCATGTCCAGGGACATGGGTCAGGGAGGTAGGAAGGGAGTTCTCCCTGCCTCCCTGACCCGCAAGGGGTCCGCCTCCCTCTACGCGGAGGTGGAAGCGGAATCGTCGTCGGGGCGGTTGGCGAGTGCGCGGTGGACGCGGTCGCGAGCGACGACCATGCGGCCATCGGACTTGTACGGCTCGGCGCCGGTGCCGTCGAGCACGCGCTTGAGGTCGATGAACGACCAGCCGCCGTAGGCGTCTTCGTTCAGCGTGGCGAGCCGCTTGAGCACGTCCTGCGTGAGCACACGCGGGGCATCACCGATGACGCCCGCGATGTCGGCGAGCGGGTCACGGTCCTCGTCACCGGAGTCGATGGTGTGCAGGATCGTCACCCCGTCGCGCAACGCCTTGGCGCGCTCGGCAACTTCGGCGGCCTCGTCGGTGTCGATGTAGTGCGTGCGCACGGTGATGGACGCCTGACCGGCGGGGATCTGGATGCCGTCGCTGGCAACGACGAGGGTCCCCTTGTCCAGGCCCTGCCGGAGCAGGTGCGGGGCAGCGCCACCGTTGACGGCCTTGTCGCCCAGCGCCATCCGGGACTGCGACTCGGTGCCCACCACGAGCGAGGCGCGCGTGTGGGCACCCTCGCGAACCAGCTTGGGAAGGTTCTGATCGGTGGGGTCCTGCGTGCCCTCCCATAGGATTACGTTCACGGCTCGGCCCTGGTTGTGGATCTTGCGGACGGCCATGAAGTACCGAGAGGTGGCCTTGCTGCCGCCGTAAGGCCGCCTGTCCTCGTCGGTCGCCGGGCACATGAACGCCACCTGTGCCTCGTCCACGATGATGATCAGGGGCGGGAACTCGGTCCCGGGCGGGGCCTGGAGGCGCCGGTTCATCTCCTTCACCCCGTCCTCCACCATCTCTGTCACCTGGATGACGTGCTCATCCGTCGGTCCCTGGATCAACACAGTGGCCAGCCCCTCGAACATGGCCCAGTCACCCACGCCCTTGAGGTCACCAAGCCAGAATTCGACGGTGCGGTCCAGTGCCAGCCACAGGGCGAGCGCGCGCAGGGCGGCGGTCTTGCCCTGGTTGGACAGACCGGTGATCAGCACGTGCCGTTGGTACAGGCTGATCAGGGCCGCATCCCCGCGCAGGTCCTGGCCCCACGGCGCCCGGCCCGTCTTGTAGTTGGCAGTCAGGGTCTCGTCGGTGACCAGCGGGGACGGGCCGATGGGTTCGTCCAGGGCGCCGGAATCGGCAATCCACAGTCGCACGGTGCGGGCGGCTTCGGGGATGGTGATGAACACCTCGTGCTCGTGCCGGGTCAGGTTCTCCGCAAGCTTCTTGCGCCGGTTCTGCACCTCGTTCGTCGACACCCCGGACGGCAGGGTCACGTCGACTTCCACGCCGCACCCGGCGATACGGATAGGGCTGAGCATCGCGGCGCCGGCGTCGCCCATCTCCTTGATGGCGTTGCGCAGCGGTGCAATGCCCAGGTCCCGCAGAGCGGTGACCACGACGGACGGGGTGATGGGAGCGCCCGCGTCCTGCCCACGGTCCGGGAGCGTCCACTGGGGCGCGGCCTGCTGATGCCTACCCACGCCCCACAGCGCCAGCAGCAGGGCGAACGGGCCGAAGGTGACCAGCGGGCCCCAGACCACCGAGGCGACGAACACCGCCCAGCGAATCAACGTGATCAACGCCATCGTGGGGGCGGCGAGATCCGCGATGTTCCTATTCGCGACGGCTAGGACGATGCCCAGCAGGAGCAGACCGCCCACCGTCAGCCCGAGCCCTGCGGCAGCACTCTTGGCGAGCTTCACCGGGGCGGTCAGCAGGTCCATGCGACGCCGGTGCCTTGCCTCACGGAAGCGCTGCCCGCGCTCCTCCCACTCCTGCGCCAAGTCGAGCTGCCCAGCCGCCTCGGCGGCGCGCAGCAGACGTTCGTAGCGGGCGGCTGTGCGGCCCTCCCACGCCCGGCGGGTCACGATCCTCGTGCCGCCGACCACGTACATGCCGTGCCGGACTGCGGCTCGGCCGGCGGTACGGGTGCGCTCGTGGGTCGCTGCTGTGCGCACGGCCCGACTGCAGCGCACCCACAGCCGCTCGGGAGGCGCCTCCTGTGCCGGGGGCAGGTCGGCCGCAGCGACTCCGGGCGGCTCCTCCGGGCTGCTGGGCGGGTCCTTGAAGAGCCGAACGACGTTGCTCATGGTGGGAACTCCCGTCGTGCCGAAGAGGGTTGACAGAGCCGGGGCGGCCCGATTCCGTGGCCGGTACGGCCGCCCCGGGTGAAGGGTGACGGCGGCCCTCAGGCCGCAGCGTCGGCGAGGAGCTGTTCAGCGAGGAATTCGGTGGCGTACGCCTCGGCTTCCTCCTGGCGCACGTGCCGCTCATGGGCGTGGTTGCGGAGCCAGGACTGCGGCTCGATGTCGAACGCGTCGCGCAGGTATGCCGTGTGCCGTTCCAGCACGCCCCTGCGGCTGAACTGCATGGCGTGGGTCAGCTCGTGTACGAGCGTCACGGCTACGTCTTCGCTGCTGTGGTGCCTGCCAGCGTTGAGCAGGACCAGCGCGGTCCCCTCAGAGGCGAGGACGGCGATGCCGTCTGCCTTCCGGCACTCCCCGGTGTGCCAGCGGCGCCGACGGTTGTGCATGCGCTCGTCGTTGGCCCCGGCGAGGTCGAACTCCGCGTCGGTGGCCAGTTCGGCCATGCCGCGCGCGTTGCTGACGATGATGTGGACGCGGGGCATGCGACCCGGCACGGATCGGCCCACGAGCTTCATGGCGGCCGGGGCGAGGTGTTTGACCTCGTGCAGGAGGTCACGGTGACCGAAGAGCTTGTGTGTGGTGACGATGGGCTTCACGGATTCTCCGTCCAACTCCGCAGTTCAGGCAGCGGGTTCGGTGTCGGGGTAGGTGCAGGAGACGCAGGCGCCGAGCGAAGTGGGGATGACGTATCCGGCATCCCGTCGGCACTCGGGGCACGTGCGGCGGGCACACATCGCTTTCGCGAGAGCGGCCCGCTTGGCGGGGGTCATCGCACGCACCGGCTTCGCACGGTCGATCCGGTACAGGTAGGCGACCAGCGGACCGCGCCGGTACCGCGGCCGCAGCACCTGCGCCGCTATCGGCTGACCGCCCGGCCGTAAGCCACGCGCCCGGAGTTGGCGCCGCGTGGCCAGTCCGTCCGGGGCGCAGCGCCACGGATACGTGGGCAGGCCGTGGACAGCACCGGTCGGATCGATGCAGGTGCTGAACCCTGCCATCAGGCAACCTTGTTGGCTCGCTCTGCACGCAACGCGTCGCGCAGAGCCCGGGCGTTCTTCGGTGAGGTCCGTACCGCGAGCCGGATACCCTCTGCCGTCAGCTTCGCGTCCGACCAGTCCGCCGTTGCTGTACGGGCCTGGTCGAGCAGTTCATTCGCCGTACGCTTCGGCCGGGGCGATCGGGCAACGGCCGGGACCTGACCGGTTGCCCGACGCGGCGATCGGGGCGACTGGTCGGCCGCTGGATGCTGCCCGACCGCCGGGGCGGTGGTCGGGGCCGACTTGAGTGGGAGGGCCGACTTCACGAAGTCAACCGGCACCGGCAGCGCCTTCAGGGTCGGCGTCCCGGGCACCTGCTCGGAAGTCGATTCCACGAGGTCAGCTATAGACTGATTCACCCGAGTCTCAGTCGATTTCTCCGCATTCGTGACCGGGGTGGGGTGATGGTGGAGCACCTTGGCCACCAGGTCGGAGCCGAAGTAGATCGACCCGACCGGCAACGACGTGGCGAGCAGCACCAGCGCCCAGTTCGCCGGACTCCAGTCGGCGAGCCGACCCCAGTCGACCGCCGACCGGTGCAGTGCCGGCACCAGCCCGTGTACGTAGTTCAGGACCAGCGAGGCGACTGTGTAGGCCCCCAGGACCCGCAGCGCAACGCCCTTGTCCCGCTTGTCCGTCAGGACCAGCGCCGCAATCAGAGCCAGCGCCATCAGTCCGTCGACGACGAACGGGTAGAGCGTGGCGGCGGTGGAGTCCGCGCCGATCGCCCGGGCCACGTCCCGCAGCGCGTTCCACGACACCCGGAACGCCATCGCGACCACCGCGATCAGCGCCACGACAAGGAGCGGCTTCCCTTTCCGGTTCATCCGGCGCCCCAGGTCAGCTTCCGCACCTTGATTGCCGCGATCAGCACGACCGGAGACGAGGGGTCGTAGGTTGCGGTGTCTTCGATCCACGACCACTCGGCCCCGCGCACGGGCTCGTAGCCCAAGAGGGCCAGAGCTTCGCGCCGCTCGGCGATCGTGGGCACCGGTCCGGGCCGCTCCCACTGGAAGTCCGGCCAGTGCGACACGCCCATCAGCACGACGTACAGCCGCCACGGCCCGCCGCTACTGGAGAGATGCGCCGTCACGGTCCTCATGCCGCCTCCCCCGAGTCCGGCCGGTCCGCCAGGGCCCGGCGAGCGGCCAGCAGCCGACGGCGAGCGCGGCGGATGCGCCGCCTGTCCAGCTCCGACGGGACGCGGTCCAGGCAGATGATGCGCGCGTCCAACAGGTCCACCTCCGCGAGGATCACGGGCATCTCGCGGTCGATCTCGTCCAGTTCCTGCTTCGACGGCTCGCCGTCGAAGCCGACGCCGGTAACGGCGTCCTGATCAGTACCGATGTCCTGCATTGGGTCAGGTCCCTTCACGAGGAACGGCCCATGCGGCCCCGGGGCACCACCCGGGGCCGCGCCGTAGAGTCGGCAACTCCGGCTCCCCTCGGCGCTGCTCGTACGAGACGAGCAGCGGAGGCAACCGGCGCAGCGATAGCTACTGCGATGCGGTTGGAGCGTGACCGGCCTGTTCGCTGCCGGGCGTTCAGCTCACGAACGAAGTGCTGAACGGCGCCGCTGTGCCGGTCGACCACAGCGACGCCCATCGGTGTCGTCTCACCGGAACTCCCTCTGACGAAGCGACTGGACTTTGCACTGCAAGGGGGACCACGTCCCCACTCTCCGGCCGTTGCTCGCGGTCACCGGGCCACCTCGCCAGTACGGGCCGAAACCCTGTTCCACCTGGCCTTTAGCGGACTTGCAGCGTCCTCCGCTCCGTGCAGTGCCGACGCATGTCGGCGCAAGGGTGCACACTCATAGGTGCTGCACCTCTTGCTCAACTTGTTGGTACAAGCTGATGCAGTGATGGTGCACCCACGGACGGTGAGTCGTCAAGCGATTCGGAGCCCACATGTACCGACAAGTTGAGCGAGTGCGTCATGATGAGGGCATGAGCAGGCAACCGAAGTACCGACAGGTGGCTGATGCGCTGCGCCGTGAGATCGACGGGGGGAAGTACCCGCCCGGGGCACGCCTCCCATCGGAGAGCGAGCTGTCCGCTCGGTTCGACGCCTCACGCAACACGGTCCGCTCGGGCCTCTCGCTGCTGGTCAGCGAGGGTCTGGTCGCGTCCAGCCAGGGACTCGGCTACGAGGTGCGGTCACATGAGGTCTTCGAGCTGAACGCCAGCCGGTTCGAGAACCTGACCTTTCCGCAGAACGGGGACGCGTACAACACGGACGTGACCAACGCGGGCAGGCGTCCTCACCAGACGTTCCGCGTGGAGCTCAAGCCGGCACCTGAGGACGTGGCGAAGCGGCTCGCCATCGAGCCCGGCTCCACTACGGTGCTCCGGTTCTGCCACCGCTACGTGGACGACGTTCCGTGGTCGACGCAGGCCACGTACTACCCGGGTTGGCTCATCGAGAAGGCGTCGCGCCTGACCACCCCCGGGGACATCCCCGAGGGCACGACTCGCTACCTGGCCGGAGTCGGGATCGAGCAGGTGGGCTACTTCGACGAGATCGCGACCCGTATGCCGACCCCGGACGAAGGGCGGCTCTTGGAAGTGGGCGCCGGCGTACCCGTGCTCCTCTGGACGCGTACGGGGTACTCGGACGAGAGGCCCATCCGGTGCACCATCACGACGTTCCGTGGAGACCTGAATCGGATGAACTACGAGATAGGCGACCTGGGCGCCCGGGAAGTGAACCTGTGATCATCACCCCTGCCGAACCGCGCGATCTGTCCAAGCTGCTGGACTTCAGAGAAGAGGCCGCCGCTTGGCTGCGTGAGCTGGGCTCCGACCAGTGGAGCAGGCCGTACCCGGCTGACAGGCTGCTCGCGACGATTCACAGCGGGACGGTCTTCATGCTCCGCGACGGGCAGGCCACGGTCGGCACCGTCACGCTCACCCCCGAGGCTGAAGAGGGTCTGTGGAGCGAGCGCGAGTTGGCTGAACCCTCCATGTTCATCAACAAGCTGACCGTTGCCCGGGAGTACGCCGGACAGAACGTGGGGGGCCGCCTGCTCGACTGGGCTGGAGATCGGGCGTACCGCGCAGGAGCCCGATGGCTGCGCCTGGACGCGTGGACGACGAACGAGGCACTCCAGAAGTACTACCTCCAGCAGGGCTTCACGCACGTCCGCACAGTCCGTGAGGGCTCTGCTGTGAACGGCGGCCCCCGCGTCTCTGGCTGGCTGGCCCAGCGGCCGACGGGCCCGGCGGCGCACGGGTTCAGCGACCGGACGCCGCCGCCCCGGAGGCTGTGCTTCGCAGCCTGACGGGCGCGATCGCGGTCTCAGTTCTGGTCTCAGTCGCCCGCGAATCCGTAGGTGTTCAGGAACGTCCAGACGCGTCCAGCGCACGGGGAACGTGCTCGTGAGGCCGGCTGTCGTGGACAGTCCCGGACGGGCACGGACGGTAACGACTCAAACTCGTAATGCGTAGGTCTCGGGTTCGAATCCCGAAGGCGGCTCCGTTGAAGCCCAGGTCAGATCCTTTCTGGCCTGGGCTTTTTCTTGTGCGTGCGCCGTGCGGGGACGGAACGCGATGATCTTCGCACCCCCCTGCGTGCCCATTGCGTGCCCATCCTGTTTTGCAGTCGCACCGGCGGTCGGCCCGGTAAGGCGATCGAGGGCCATCCGTGCGACTTGTTCGACCGTGCGGCCGTCCTGCCCGGCGGCCTCCACGATCTGCGCGACGAGATGATCGATGGCCATCTGCCCTGCCTGTTCGTGGCGTGGGTCGGCAGACGGTTCAGCGGGCGCCTGACTGAGGCGACGAGCATGGCGGCGGTGGCCTCAGCGGCGTCACGGGCTGCCTTCGGCATGACCGACTGGTAGATGTCCCGCGTGATCCGGGTGTCCGAGTGCCCGAGCGTCTCGGACACAATCTTGATGTCGACGCCGGCGGCGAGCATGAGCGAGGCCGCGACGTGCCGGAGATCGTGCAGCCGGATCGGCGGCAGGCCGCTCGTCTCAACGAGCCGTTCGAAGTGGTCGGTCAGCCACCCGGGATGAATCAAGGCCCCGTCTTCCTGGGTGAAAAGCCGGCCGGTGTCCTGCCATGCCTCGCCCCACTTGGCCCGCTCGGCGTCCTGCCTGCGTTGCTGTTCGTCGAGCACCTCGTTGGTGTACTCGTCGAGGGTGACGACGCGGTCGCCACTGTCTGTCTTGGGGGCGGACTCCACGATCTCCCAGCCGTCCTGTACGAGCTGGGTGGCAATGGTGAGAGTTTTCTGCGTGTGGCTCCGGTCCGCTCGGCGGACGCCGCACGCCTCCCCGCGGCGCAGCCCCCGGAAGGTGATCAGGTGGTAGAGCCCGTAGAGGCGCTCTTTCCTGGCGGCGAGGAAGTCGAGGAACTCGCCGGCCTGTTCCGGAGTCCACACCATGACCGGGGACGGCTTGACGCCAGTCCGCAGCCACTCGGCGACGCGCTCGTCGGTCCATACGAGGGTCTTGGGGCGTTTGGCCGAAGCGAGTTCGACATGCGCGGCCGCGTTGAACACGATCGATCCGCGCGCGATGGCGACGTTCAGCGCGGCCCGCAGTGTCGCTTTGATGTGATGCTGCGTCGAGACGCCCGTGATCCGCCGGAACGGCGGCATGGCATCAATGCTCTCTTTGAGCGCCTTGCGGCGGCGACGGTTTTCAAGCCCCTTCCACGGGATCAGCTTGAGCTCGTCGAACGCGGCTCTGCGCAAAGCGTTCGCGTCGGAGATCTCAATGTTCGTCTCGGCGATGCCGGCGAACATTTCGTCGAGGTGCGGGACAGTGAGTCTGTCGAGACGTATGTGCCCGATCCGAGGAATGAGGTGCATGCGGATGTCGACCTCGTACCGGTCTTTGCCGCTCTTGCGGAGCGCCTTCTTTCCCGCGAGCCAGAGTTCGAGCCATTCGGCGACAGTCGTGTGCTGTGTGAGCGACTGTCCCGTCGCGAACTTACGTTTGGTGTCGTCATGGTCGGGGATGGGTTCCTTGCTCGCACCGACGGTTTCGAGCATGTCGCCGAGGCGGCGCCGGCCTTCCTTGTCCTCCTTGTCGGCGATGTTGAGCAGCGCGCGAACCTTGTCGAGGTCGTTCCGTACGTCGGTCTCGGTGTCGCAGCCAGTGCGGAAGAGGTACCACTATCTGGTGAAGAAGCTGTGGCTGCTCAGCTCTTCACCGCCGCCCAGAAATTGCCGATCTGTGGGTCCTCAGACTTCTCATCAAGGATGTTGGCGGGGCCAAATTGAAGTCGGAGTTTTACTTTCCGAGAGCCCTTTGCTGAGAATTTCTCCAGTCGTGCAAGTTCAGTCTTTGTCAGGCTGTCGACGAAGGGTTTCCACTCGCCGGGATACGCCTGCGTCCACTTCAGCCGCTGGTCATCCGGTTGGTGATTGTCCTTCAGGATCAGCGTTGAGGAGGCATATTCCACGAGGTTCTTCAGGTAGTGCCGAACCGCTTCTACCCGTACCGGCACTTCGGCACTGGAAGGCTCTGGTGCGTCGATGACCTCGGCGCCTCGCGTGTGCAGTGCTTGGAGGATGTCGGGTCGGCGGTCGTAGTAGTTGCTGGGGCGGAAGAGGAGTTCCACCAGGTCCCTATGGCGTACCCCGCGCAGACCCGTGAGGTCTGTCTGCTCGGCACTGGCCGTGACCTTCTTGACGCTCGTTCCTTCAAGCCTGAGCTGCCAGCCGGAGCCGGCAGGAAGAGTCAGCGATTCCAAGCGGCAGTTGATCAGGGTGGCATCGCCCACCTTGGTGCGACTGAGATCGAGCGGGTCGGTGAACGCCGCATCGGCGATCGGTCCATTGGGCATCTCAGCAGCGGTCCGGATGACCTCTGCCCAGATAGCGCCCAGATTGGTGGCGATAGTGTCGCGGGGGGCGGAAGTCGACTGAATGTCAGTGAGCCGAAAACCGATTAGTGAATCGATAAGGAGGCCAGTGTCCACCGCTGCGACCACGCCGCTCACTGTTGCCGCACGCCATTCCGACCTGCTCATGAGCCGCTGGAAGGCTGCGACACGCCCGGCTTGGAGGTGGCGTACAACGATGCCGGCCAGGAAGTTGTCGAAGAACACCTCGTGCTGGAACCTGAATCTGGTCGGTCCGCGCGTTCCCGAATCCGTGGCTAAACCACAGAGGACCTGGAGGCGCTCCCTCAGACCTTCGCGATCGTCCAGATTGTTGACGTCGGCCATGCCCAGCGCCATCGCGGCGGCGAACTCCAGGTCGCTGGAGTCGATCTCCCTCTCACGGCCGTCCACCATGATCTCCGCGACATACTCGAAGGTGTGCCGCAGTTCCTCTCGGTTCAAGAGTCCCGAGTTGCTGTCTGCTGCGTAGGCGAGCTTACGTTCCTCCCGCGCGAGGTAGTGATTCAGGAGGCGATCGGTGAACGATGGGGTGCCCGTCTCGGACTCCTTGTAGGCCCCCGAGCGGCACATCTCAGCGAAAGCCCGGGCGAAGAACGGAAGGCCGAGAAGTTTCCGGTCTCCATCCGGCAGACGCTCGAAACGGTAAGTCGGCACTCCGTAGTCACTCAAGAAGGATGTGATCTCGACGGGAGTCCAGCGCAGAACCTCGGCGATGCTGTGGCGGACCGATGCGTTTCCGGCCTTGCTGGCCCTCTGCACGCTCGAACGGTACTGGTTCATGTAGTAGGAGGAGCGTGCCGAGATAACCAACACCCCGCGTCCACCCAGAGCATTGAGCCAGCCCTGCAGCGAGTCGATCGCATGGCTGTAAGCAGCCCCCCCAAGAAGTTCGTCAAAACCGTCGATGAGGAGAGCTATCAGACCTTTCCTGCACAGGGTCTTGACTCGTTCCTCAGTAAGGATTTGAGTGTGAGCCACGGCGTTGTTGACCGCCGCATCCAGGTCGTCCAGGACACGCCCCGTGGATCTCACGTAGAGGAAGAGAGGCAGGGTGCCCCGCTCGCTACCGCAGTACTGCTCGACCTCCCGCGCCCGGTTCCTCGCGGCCTTGACCATCGCTCGCGTCTTACCGATTCCCGCCTCGCCGTTGACGAAGAAAACCTGGGTTTGTCCCGTCTCGACGCCGAGGTCCGCGTCGACATCGTCGATCAGCTGAGAGAACGATTTCTTCCGCGGGTTGCCCCCGTCGTACTCGGTCACTCGGACGTGGGCTTCCCGGTGAGTGCTGACGTCCGGTCCCCAGCCAAGCTGCTTGGTTTCCTCTTCGGCGAACTGCCGCTCGATCTCTTCCAGCTTGTGGCGCAGACGGCTGGCGACGATTGGCCAGTTGGTCAGTTTACGTAGATATGCCCGGTATGGTACCCAGCCTTGCTCATCCTGCCACTCGGGACCATCGGGGCCAAGGCGGAAATAGTCTCTGCGAGGCTGGGTACCCTCGCTGACGGACTTGCCCCACTCATAACCGAACCCGTGACAGTGGTCAAAGTGCTGCGGAGGTGCGCAGGCGACATCGGCGAAAGCCATGAGGTCGTTCTCCACTTCCGCCCGAAAAGTTTCCAGGGGGTCCTGTGGCGCTCGCTTTGGCTTCAACAGCATGCGCAGCGAATCGATGAGCGCCTCGTTGCTCGGGTTGGATCGGTAGTTCGGCGTTCCGAAGGTGAGGTAGTCGGGACTATTTCCGGTGAATCTGGCGTATATATGCCAGCTGCCGTCCGGCTTCACATACATGAAGGGCCACAGGCACACGTCGGTGTCGCCCCAAGTGAACACCGGGCGTTGCTCTTGGCTTCCGTCGTCTATGAGGGAAAGCTCGGCATCCGACAGGCAGTCTGCGATGATGCCGGAGATCGCTCGTACCAGGGTGTCCACGACAGGAGACAGCCCGTCAGGGATCGCGCCTCCGTGACTCACGTGATCACGAAGGTTCTTGGTTGCCCGGAGCTCGGGTGGCGCCCCTGGGATTCCTTGGTCATAGTGGGCCAGCGCCTCATTCAGTGCCTGTGCCACGCGGTGGCCCGTGGTGTCGGGATCGGCATTGCCCAGGCGCGTGCGCAGGTCGCGGAGCAGTGAGATCCACTCTCCCAGTCCCGGCGACCTGCCGATGGTGACGCCCGGGAGGCCGGCCGAGTTCAGAGTGGACAGCGCCAGGAGAGCCAGGAAGCGTGCCTCGAAGTCAAGGGCGGAGAAGCTCTCCTGCACGCTCCTGGGTATGTCTTCCGAAACCGGGGCATAGAACCCTTCTATGTGGCGGAAGGCTGCGACGGCCGAGTTGGTCACCGATCACTCCAAGTGTGGTTTGCGACAGGGTCGTCCATTTATCCCCGACGGGATGTGAGGCAAACTAGCACCAACATCCCGTGCTCCAGGGGCCGTTACCTCTGCCCGGCACCTTCGCGCTCACCAACCGATGGAGGAGCGAGTAGCCGTACCTCCCGGGGAGTCGAGCGTGCGGCGCACCCGGCGGGCGTCACGGCAGGATCTCCAGCTGGACGGCGCTCTCGTAGCTTCGGGGACCGCAGCCTGTGGGGGCGATGGTCACTGTTCGGCGCACGTGGTGTCCCTTGCCGCGTCCTTCGGTGACGTGGCCCGTTTGCAGGAGGATCAGGGCGCCTGCGGCGCGGGTCGTGGTGATGCCGGTGAGGTCGATCTCGGACCGTCGGCCGTCGGCGTACCGGACGGTTTCCGTGCCGTGCCCGTTGGACAGTGAGACGCAGGATGCCGGGGTGGGGTCCAAGTCGAAGGAGCCGGAGGCCGGGAGGGTGCGGCCGGGGGTGACGGTGCACGTGTACCGTACGTCCGCGTGGTTGCGGGTCTGCCGGGGCAGGAGGGCTAGCGGTGGGTCGTAGCGGCTCTCGGCGTGGCCCGTGCAGGTGACGGCCTCGCTCGTGTGGGCCTGACTGGCCGGCGCCCACAGTGACGACGCGACGACGAGTGCCAGGGATCCCAGCGTCACCGTCGTGCCACGCATTCCGAACACGCACCCTCCAAATGTCCGCGCCGCTACCGCCTCTTGGCTGCCCCCTGAGCGCAGCTGTCATCCCGGCGCCCCGAAGCGCGCCGCCCGCGCGCATTCGCCCGCCTGTGCACCCCAACTGACCTTCACTCCAGCAGGAGTCCGCCCGTCGCAGCACGCGCATGAAGCGCGCAGCTCGCCGGGTAGGAAGGCGCGGGACGAGTCCTCGTCGAGCCGGAGCGAGCAGGAGGAAACCGAGTGGACCGCACGACCACCGCCAGCACCGCCACTACCCCCACTACCCCCACTACCCCCACCACCGCTACCCCCACCACCCCCACGCGGCGCGTCTTCGCCATGATGGACCGGGATGGGGACGGCGTCATCTCGGCGGACGACTACCTCTCCCGCATCGATCGGGTGGTCAAGGCGACGGGGCGCACGGAGGACGACCCGCTTGTCGCCACCGCCCGCGCGAAAGGGCTCAAGGCATGGGGCGTGATGGACGCGAACGCGGACGGTCGGCTCACTTTCGAGGAGTACGACGCGTGGGTGGACGGCGAGAAGTTCGACACCATCTGCCAGTACGCACTCGGCTCGCTGTTCGACCTCGTCGACGCTGACGGGGACGGTGCCCTGGACCGGGCCGAGTTCACCACGCTGCGCACCGCGCTGAACAATCCGCCCGGCAATGCCGAGGCCGCCTTCGGCGCGCTGGACACCGACGGCGACGGCCGGGTCGCCCGCGGCGCGTACCTGGCGGCGATCCGCGCCTATGTCGTCGGCGACAGCTCTCCGATGGGTGAGGTCCTGTACTGACCCGTGACCTGAGTGATCCGCGTGACCTGTAGGGGCGGCGGCCCGGCAGGTCCGGGCCGCCCCGGAGACCGCACCAGCGCCCCTGTACCTCCCGTCGAGTGCCCCCGCCTACCGTCCTGCCCGAGCACCCTCACGACTGCCGGGAGGAGAGTCGCGCATGGCGAAGGGCGTGGTGGCGCCGGACGGGGCCGGGGCCGGGGGCGAGGTGACGGCCGGGCCGTTGTTGCAGATGGCGGCCGAGTTCTACAAGTGGCGGACGGTGTTGTTCGCCGTCGAACTGGATCTGTTCACCGGCTTGCTCGACGAGGCGCTGGGGCGGGAGGAGATCCGGGACCGGTTCGGGATCAGTGAGCGGGCCGTGGGGGACTTTCTGGACGCGCTGGTCGCGGTGGGGCTGCTGGAGAGGGAGGCGGGCGGGGCGTATCGGAGTGCTCCGCTCGCGGCGCGGTTTCTCGATTCCGGGCAACCCGCTTATCTGGGGCGGTTCCTGGAGCAGGCGGACGAGCGCTGGGGGCGGCTGGGGGAGGGGCTGATCAGCGGGGAGCCGCAGAACGGGGCGCGGGCCGGGGCGGGGATGTTCGTCCGGCAGCACCGTAGTACGCGGGAGTGGCGCGCGTACTACGGGGGGATGGACGCGCTGAACGGGCCCAGCGGTGCCGCGTTGGTGGACGCCTTCGACTGGGGTTCCGTCAAGCGGGTCACGGACGCCGGCGGGGCGCGGGGGAATCTGCTTGCCCGGCTCGTACGGGCTCATCCGCATCTGGAGGCGACCGTCTTCGATCTCCCCGCCGTGCGGGGCGTGTTCGACGAGCACATGGCGGAGCGGGAGCTGACCGGGCGGGTGGCGTTCCGGGGCGGGGACTTCTTCCGTGATCCGCTGCCGGAGTCGGACGTGGTCGTCTTCGGGCACGTGCTGCACGACTGGGGTGTGGAGGAGCGCAAGCGGCTCGCGCGGCGCGCCTTCGAGGCGCTCTCGCCCGGCGGGTACGCGCTCGTGTACGACACCATGATCGACGAGGGGCGGCGGGCGGCCGCCAACCCCCTCCTCATCTCGCTCAACATGATGCTGTGCACGCCGGGGGGCGGGGAGTACACGGCGCGCGAGGGTGCCCGGTGGTTCCTCGACGCTGGCTTCGCGGAAGTGACCCACCGCCATCTCGTCGCCGATGACACCCTGTTGATCGCCCGCCGGGGGGTGTGACAGTGCCGGACCACCCGGGAGTGATCGATCCGCTGATCCAGCGCGCTCAACAGGCCTACACCCCCGCCCGGTTGGCGGTGTACGACGCCCTCGTCCTCGGCCTGTTCTGCTCGCTCGTGTGGCGCTGCCCGCGCCGCTCCATGGTGCGGCTGTACGAGCGCGCCGCGGGCGCGGCGCACCTGGACATCGGGCCGGGCACCGGCTACTTCCTCGACCGGTGCCGTTTCCCGGTGCCGGATCCGCGGATCACGCTGCTGGACCTGAGCGCGGAGTGCCTCCAGGCGTCCGCGCGCCGGCTGGCCCGGTACCGGCCCCGGACCTGCCGGGCCAATCTGCTGGAGCCGTTGCCGCTGCCGTCGGGGCACTTCGACTCGGTGGCCATGAATCTGGTGCTGCACACCGTGCCGGGCGGCTGGGACGCCAAGGGCGTGGTCTTCGGCGAGGTCGCCAGGGTGCTGCGGCCCGGCGGGACGCTGTTCGGGACGACGGTGCTCGCCGAGGGGGTGCGTATGAACGCGCTGACCCGCCGTCTGCTGGCCGAGCAGCACCGGCGTGGCAACTTCCAGAACCAGGGCGACGGTCCGGACGGGCTCGCGCGCGCCCTGCGCGAGCACTTCCCCGTCTCCCGGGTGGTGGTACGGGGCAGCGTGGCCGTCTTCCGGGCGACGGCCTGAAGCAGGGCGCGGCCGAAGTGCGCCGGGCAGCGGGGCGGTTGCGCCACGCTGCCCGGCGCACGGGCAGCACAGTCGGTACGGGGGCGTACGGACGTACAAGCGCTACAGGCAGTACGGGCGCCGCTCAGCGCCCTCCCGCCGTGTGGATGATCTCGCCGTTGATGTTGCCGTTGGCGGCGGAGCCGAGGAAGACGATCAGTTTCGCGATGTCCTCCGGTTCGCTGATGCGGCCGCTCGGTGTCTTCTCGATCTCCTTGTCCACCAGTTCCCGGGTGGCGGGGTCCTCCAGCAACTGCTCCATGAACTCCGTACGGGTCGCGCCCGGCGCGACGACATTGGCCAGGACGCCGTGGCGTTCCCACATCAGGCCCTTGGCGAAGCCGTGCAGGGCCGCCTTGGAGCCGCTGTATATCTCGGAGCGCTCCATGCCGTAGTGGGCCGTGATCGACGACAGCAGGACGATGCGGCCCCAGCCGTTCTCCCGCATGCCGCCCAGTACGCGCTGCGCGGTGAGCATGTGCCCCTCGGTGTTGGCCCGGAAGCGGGCCGTCCACTTGGCCGGGTCGAGGTCCTGGAAGGCGTCGTCCTCGCCGGGGTCGCCCCAGGTGAACCACAGGGCGTTGGCCACCAGGACGTCGACGCCGCCGAACGCCTCCCGCACCCGGTCGACCGCGGCGGTGATCGACTCCGGGTCGCGCAGCTCGTAGGGGACGGCCAACGCCCGGCCGGGGCCGCCCAGTTCGCCCACCAGCTTCTCGGCGGCCTCGGCCGAGGAGTTGTAGGTGATCGCCACGCGGGCGCCCTCCCGGGCGAAGAGCAGGGCGGCGGCGCGCCCGATGCCCCTGGTGCCGCCCGTGATCAGTACGCGCTTGTCCTTGAGTCCGAGATCCATTCGGCAACTCCTCGGCGAATCGGCGCCGTTGCGCCGATGACGAAGGCGGGCCGCGGTTCACCCGCCGGAAAGATAGTCGCCAGACTACTAGTCAGCCCGGCGACCATCAAGGCATGTCGTCCCGGACGGTGCCTGCGGCCGCCCAACCCCCGCCACCTGCGGCGACTTGGGCAAAACATCTTCCCCCATAAATTCTCGATCAAATTTCTGCGGGGCTTCCAACGAGTTTCGAGCGAAATTCGATCTGATGCGGATACACCAATTCCGCACCTTCCAGCAGATCTCCACCGGGGGACAAGTGCGCCGTGCGGCCCCTTCCGGGCCTTTCCGGGCGCGCAGGCTCAAGGCTCGACCGTCGGTTCCCGTGAAGTCCTGGGTATCACGATCTTTCGTGAATCGGTATTCATCATCGGACGGAACAGCAAGGGGGAGTTCGCATGCATGTCAGAGTGCTCGGGGAGTTCGCAGTCACCCGCTCCGGGGTCGAGATGACCCCCTCCGCCCCCAAACTGCGGCAAGTATTCGCCCTGCTCGCCGTCGAGATGAACCGTGCGGTGCGCACGGATCAGCTCATCGAGGAACTGTGGGAGGACCGCCCGCCGTTGAGTGCTGTCACCACCCTGCAGACCTACATCTATCAGTTGCGCAAGCTGCTTTGCTGGTCGGAGGCGGCCGTCGGGCCCGCGGCCGCCGCCTGCGACGGGGTCGCGCTGCGGACCACGCCGGGGGGTTACGTACTCCGGCTGCCGGAAGACGCCCTGGACTCCGTACGGTTCGAGCGAGGGGTGAGCGCCGGCCGGGAACAACTCGCCGCCGGGCGTTTCGAGCAGGCGGCCGGCACCTTGCGTCAGGCACTGGAACTGTGGACGGGCCGGGCGTTCGGAGCGGTCAGCCCGGGCCCCCTGTTGCACGCCCAACTCGTGCGCCTGGAGGAAATGCGCAAACTGGCGCTGGACCACCGGATCGAGGCCGACCTCCGGCTCGGCCGGCACATCGACCTTATTGGGGAACTCACCACTTTGGTCGCCCAGCAGCCGACCCACGAGGGCTTCCAGGCGAAACTCATGCTCGGTTTGTACCGGGCGGGCCGGCGCGCGGAGGCACTCCAGGCGTATCAGCGGGCCCGGACCGCGCTTTCGGACGAGCTGGGGCTGGAGCCCTCCGCGGAGCTGCGGCGGCTGCACCAGGCCATGCTCGCCGCCGACCCCTCCCTGGACGCCCCGCCGCAGGTCCCCGGCACCGTACGGCCGGCGGCCCGGCACCGCCGGCCGCCGAACCAACTGCCGATGGTCGCCGGTCAGTTGCTGGGCCGGGAGCGGCAGCTCGACGACGTGTGCCGGGCCCTGGCCGGGCACGGCCGGGCCACGCCTGCCGTGGCCCTGGCCGTCGGCGCGCCCGGCTCGGGCAAGTCCGCGTTCGCCGTGCACGTCGCCCACCGGGTACGGGCCTGTTATCCGGACGGGGTGCTCTTCGCCGCGCTGCAGCGGCCGGACGGCTCCGTCGTCCCGGCGGCCGAGGTCCTCGGCGGGTTCCTGCGCGCGCTCGGCCTGAGCCACGGCAGGGAGGGGGCCTGCCCGGAAGAGGCACAGGCGGCCTTCCGGGCCTGGACGGCACACCGCAGGCTCCTGGTGGTGCTCGACGACGTCGTCGACGCGCAGCAGATCAGCGCCCTGCTGCCCGGCCCGGGTTCGGCCGTGGTCGCCGTCGGACGCCGCATGCTGTGGCACCCGGCGGTCGTGGTCACCGCCCGGACCGGCCCGCTGGGGGAGGAGGCCTGCCACGGCATGCTGGCCGGCGCGCTGGGCGCCGACCGGCTCGCGGCGGACGGCGACCGGCTCGGCGAACTGGTCACGCTGTCCGGCGGACTGCCGATGCCCCTGCAGACCGCCGCCAACCTGCTCCAGCTGCGCCCCCATTGGCCCGTGGCCAAGCTCCTGGCGGCCGCGAGCGGCGACGTGCGCCGCATCCCCCCGGCCGCCGTCGGCGCCCCCGGCCTCGCCGACAGCGTGGCCCGTTCCGTCCGGCTGCTGCCGGGCGCGGGCCAGGCCGCCTTCCGTACCGTCGCGGGCGCCGCCGAGCCCTTCGTGTCGGTCGCCCGCGCCGCCCAGCTGCTGGAGGTGGACGAGGCGCAGGCGGAACTGCTGCTGGAGGACCTGGTGGAGTACCAGCTGGCGGAGGCCGAGGACGTGGGCGGGGTGCTGCGCTACTCCGTGCGCCCGCCCATACGCGGCATCGCCGCCTCCCTCGCCGCCCCCGCGGCGGGCGTGCCCCTCCGCCGGCGGCTGCCCGTGGCGCCCTCCGGCGACGGGAGCGCCCCCCTGGAACTGGCGCCCACGGCCGCCGGCTGGGCCTGACGGCCGGGCAGTCGGCAGCACGGTCCCGATCCCCGCCGAAGCCGGAACCGGCCGACTGCCCACCAGCCGCCCCACGAGCGCCCTTCCAGCCCTCTTCGAAGCACACCTGCAACGTTCGAGGCGGACGCACACCGCCCGTGGAAGGGGAGACACATGCGCGCTGCCACCCAGGTACTGGTCATCGGGGGAGGCCCCGCGGGTGCCACGGCCGCGGGGCTGCTCGCGCGCCAGGGCGTACGGGTCACACTCCTGGAGCGGGAGACCTTCCCGCGCTACCACATCGGGGAGTCCATCCTGCCGTCCTGCCGCCCGATCTTCGAACTCCTCGGCGTGTGGGACAAGGTGGCGGCCCACGGCTTCCGGGCCAAGGGCGGCGCCTACTTCAGCTGGGGCCCGGAGGAGTGGGAGGTCCGCTTCACCGAACTGGGCCAGGACGGCAGCAACGCCTGGCAGGTCGTGCGCGGCGACTTCGACAAGCTCCTCCTCGACCACGCCCGGGACCTCGGCGTCGAGGTGCACGAGGGCGTGAACGTCAAGGAGGTCGAGTTCGACGGCGACCGACCGGTCGCCGCGCACTGGGAGAACGGCCCGGCAAGCGGCCGCATCACCTTCGACCATCTCGTCGACGCCTCCGGGCGGCGCGGCGTCCTGGCGAGCCGGCAGCTGCGCACCCGCAGGTTCCACAGCGTCTTCCGCAACGTCGCCACCTGGTCGTACTGGAAGGACGTCCAGCCACTCGGCAAGGGACCGGACGGCGCCATCGTCGTGGCCTCCGTGCCCGAGGGCTGGTTCTGGGCGATCCCGCTGCACGACGGCACCACCAGCGTGGGCCTGGTGACCGGACGCGACACCTTCAACCGGCGGCGCGCCGAACTCGGCGGCATCGAGGAGGTCTACCACGAGGCCCTCGCCCGCTGCCCCGCCGTCGCCGGAATGCTCACGGACGCCGAACGCACCACCGGTATGCGCACCGAACAGGACTACTCCTACACCAGCGACGTCTTCAGCGGCCCCGGCTACTTCCTGTGCGGGGACGCCGCCTGCTTCCTCGACCCCCTGCTGTCCACCGGCGTGCACCTGGCCACCTACAGTGCCATGCTCGCCGCCGCCGCCATCGGCTCCGTGCTGCGCGGCGAGGTCACCGAGAGCGAGGCGCGGTCCTTCTTCGACGGCGTCTACCGCGGCGCCTACGAGCGGCTGCTGGTGCTCGTCTCGGTCTTCTACGAGAGCTACCGCGGCAAGGAGTACCACTTCTACAACGCGCAGCGGCTGTCCGCCGAGGACCGGGACGCCCTCGACCTCCAGGCCTCCTTCGACCGCATCGTCACCGGCATCGCCGACCTCAAGGACGCCGAGGACGTCTACCGCCGGGTCCGGCAGCACCTCGGCGGCGCCGACAGCGGCGACCCCAACCCGCTCGCCAACCTCAACAAGGAACACGAACTCAAGGCCGCCCCGACCGGCCCCGACCGCGCCGTCGAGGGCCTCTATCTCGCCTACGCACCGCAGTTGGGGCTGCGCCGCGCCTGACGACCCCGCCCCGCGCGCCCGTCCTGCGCGCCCACCGACCGTGCCCGAGGAGGAACCGGCACCCATGGAGCAGAACCTGTCCGGCAAACGCGTGCTGATCACCGGGGGCACCCGGGGCATCGGCCGCTGCACGGCGCTCGCCTTCGCCCGCGCCGGCGCCCGCGTCATCACCTGCCATCGCAGCCCCGGCGAGGAAGCCGCGGGCCTGGAGAAGGAGTTGACGCAGTACGGTGCAGCGCACCGCGTCGTGCGCTGCGACGTCACCAGCGAGAAGGACGTCACCCGGCTCGCCGCCGGCTGCCGCGAGCTGTACGGCGGGCTCGACGTGCTCGTCAACAACGTCGGCTGCGACGGACCGGTCCCCTTCGGCGACCTCGAACAGCCCGAGTGGCGGCGGATGTTCGACACCAACGTGACCACGGCGTACCTGGTGACACGCGCCGCCCTCCCGCTGCTCGCCGACGGGGCCTCCGTGATCAACGTCGGCTCCTCGGCGGCGCTGCGCGGCCGCGCGGGCGGCGTGCACTACACCGCGTCGAAAGCCGCGCTGATCGGCTTCACCCGGGCCCTGTGCAAGGAACTCGGCCCGCGCGGCATCCGCGTCAACACCGTCTCCCCGGGCCTGACCGAGACCGAGCCGGGCGCCGGGCTCCCCCCTGCGGCGGTCGAGCACATCACCGGCATGACCGCGCTCGGCCGCATCGCACAGCCCGAGGACATCGCCGGCGCGGTGCTGTTCCTCGCCGGGGACACCTCCCGCTACGTCACCGGCACGACCCTCAACGTCGACGGAGGCATCTGATGCCGTACGCGGCCATCACCTACCGGGTCCGGCCCGGACACGAGGACGAGATCGCCGGGATCTTCGCCGGGTTCCGGCGCGTGGACACCCCCGAATTCCGCGGCGAGGACGGCGGGATCGCGGGTCGGCTGCTGGGCACCGCCGTCTTCCTCAAGGACGACGTCCTGGTCCGCGTCATCCACTACGAGGGTGACTACAGCGCCATCGCCCGGCACATGGCAGCACAGAAAGGCGTCCACGTCCTGGAGGAGAAACTCGCGCCCTTCCTTGCCGAACCGCGCGAGACCGCCACCCCTGAGGGCTTCGCCGCTTACTTCCGCAACGCCACGATGCGCCGGATCGCCGAACTCACCGTCGACACCCACCCCGAGGGGGAGCCCGCCGCATGACGAAACAGGTGAGCGTGATCGGCCTCGGCGGCATGGGAGCGGGCATGGCCCGCGCCCTCCTCGCGGCCGGATACGACGTGACTGTCTTCAACCGCACCCGGAAGCGGGCCGACGCCCTCGTCGCGGCGGGCGCGACAGCCGCGCCGTCGGCGGCCGAGGCCGGCGAACGGGCCGACGCCGTCGTCCTCAGCCTCGCCGACGAACCGGCCGTCGACGAGGTCCTGTTCGGGGAACTCGTGTGGCGGCTGCGGCCCGGCACGGTGCTCCTCGACACCACCACCGTCTCGCCGTCCTACGCGCGGGGTACCGCCACCCGGCTCGCGGCCTCCGGCGTCCGCCGCCTGGAGACCTGCGTCCTGGGCAACCCCGACATGGCCGCCGCCGGGAAGCTGCGCCTGTTCGTCTCCGGCGAGCAGGCCGCGTACGACGACGCCCACGACGTGCTGGCCGCCCTCGGACAGGAAGTGCGCCACCTGGGGGCGGCGGGCCGCGCCAGCGCCCTCAAACTCTCCCTCAACCTGCTCCTGGGGATCCAGACCGCCGGCCTGGCCGAGGCCACCGCCTTCGCCGAGGCGGCCGGACTCGACCGCGAGCTGATGCTGGAGATCCTCCTCGGCAGCGGCTGGCGCTCCCCGGTACTCGGCTTCCGCGCCGAGTACATGCGACGGCGCGTCTACCGGCCGGCGGCCTTCCGCACCGCCCTGATGCGCAAGGACCTCGAACTAGCCCTGGAACAAGCCGAAGCCCACGGCCTGCCTCTGCCACTGTGCCGACAGGCGGCGGAACGCTACGCGACGGCGGTCGCGGCGGGACGGGCAGACGACGACGCGGCGGTGGTCGCCGACGTCCCCCACGAGGCGGGGGAGGACCACTCGTGACGACACGAGGCGCCCGACAGGGGCGGGCGGCGGTTTGTGCCGTGGCCGCGGCTGCGCCGGGGCTGGGCGCTGATGTCCCGTACGGGACCGGTGCGTTGCACGGCGGCCGTGCCCCGGTCCGTGGCCCGGCCGCCGTGTCCCCGCCGGCGGCGGACCGTCTCCCGGACGCGCCCACAGTCCGGCGGACCCGTGACGGCGCCGCCGTCGCCGCCGACCTCCCCCACGACACCCAGGAGCCGCCCCGATGACCGCACCGCGCGCCGCCACCCCGTCCCCCGGCGACATCGACCGCCTCGGCCTCGGCTTCGCCACCGCGAAGATCCTGCTGACCGCTCTGCGTCTGGGGCTGTTCACCGCGCTCGCCGGCGGGCCCCGTACCCCGCGGAAGCTGCGGGACGAACTCGGCCTGCACGGACGGGGCATCGAGGACTTCCTGCACGCCCTCACCGCCCTCGGCCTGCTGGAGCGCACCCCCGACGGCTACCGCAACGCCCCCGTCGCGCGGGAGCGCCTGGTGCGCGGCCCCGGCTACGCGGGCGGCTTCCTGGAGGGGGCCGACGCCGTGCTCTACCCGGCGTGGGCGGGGCTGGAGCAGGCGCTGCGCACCGGGGCCCCGCAGAACACCGGTGGCATCGAGGACATGCTCGCCGACCCGCACCGGCGCCAGGGCTACCTGGGGATGATGGACGCCCTCAGCGCCCCCCTCGCCCCGTACGTGGCCGCAGCCCTCGACTGGCGGGCGCACACCGTGGTCGCCGACGTCGGCGGCGCACGCGGCAATCTGCTGTCGCTCCTGCTGCGCGAGCACCCGCACCTGCGCGGCATCGTCTTCGACCGCCCGCAGAACGCCCCGGCCTGCGCCGAGCACACCCGCGGGCTCGGCACCGGCGATCGGATCGCCTTCACCGGCGGGGACTTCTTCACCGACGCCCTGCCCGCCTGCGACGCGATGGTCGTCGGGCACGTCCTCGCGGACTTCTCCGAGGACGAGCGGCGGGCCCTGGTGCGTTCCGCGTACAAGGCCCTGGCGCCCGGCGGCGCCCTGCTGGTCTACGACCCGATGCCGGACCCGGCGCACCCGGACCTGTCGGCCGCCGTCGGCAGCCTGCACATGCTGGTGATGTCCCCGGCCGGCGCCGGCTACCCGCCGCACAACTGCGCGCAATGGCTCGCCGAGGCGGGCTTCACCGGCGTGCGTACGCTGCCCGCGGGCCCCGGCAACACCGTCGTCACCGGGCACAAGCCGAAAGCCGCAGCGGCCTCCGGCAACGGCCACTGAACGGGGGCGGGTTGTGGATCTCTCCATAGGGCTGCCGACGACCGTACCCGGCCTCCGCGGCCCGGACCTGCTGGAGTTCGCCCGCCGCGCCGACCGGGCCGGCTTCACGAGCCTGTGCGCGGTCGACCGGCTCGTCCACGACGGATACGAACCCCTCACCGCACTGACCGCTGCCGCCGCCGTCACCGAGCGGATCCGCCTCGCCAGCACCGTGCTGCTCGCCGCCTGCCGGGGCAGCACCGCCCAGCTCGCCAAGCAGCTCGCCACCCTCGACCGGCTCAGCGGCGGCAGGCTCACGGTGGGGCTGGCCGTCGGCGACCGGGAGGACGACTTCACGGCGGCCGGACTGCCGTTCGCCGGACGCGGCCGCCGCATGGACACGCTCGTCACGCAACTGCGCGCGGTGTGGGCGGGGCAGGGACCGGTGCCCGGCATCGGACCGGCGCCCGTCCAACAGGGCGGCCCGCCCCTGCTGTTCGGCGGGCACTCCCCGGCCGCCCTGCGCCGGGCCGCCCGCCACGGCTCCGGCTGGATCTCCGGCGGCGGCTCGGGCACCGCCTTCCGGGAACTGGCCGCCCGGGCCCGTACGGCCTGGGCCGAGGCGGGCCGTACGGACCGGCCGCGCGTGGTGTGCCTGGGCTACGTCTCGCTCGGCCCGGACGGGCGGCGCACAGCGGAGGACTACCTGCACGCCTACTACGCCGCCTTCCCGGCCAAGGGCCGGGCGGCGGCCGCCCGCGCCGTCACCGGCCGGGCACAACTCGCCGACCTGCTGGCCGAGTACACCGAGGCCGGCTGCGACGAACTCGTCCTGTTCCCGTGCTCGCCCGGCCCCGAGCAGGCCGAGCTGCTCGCGGAGGCCCTGCCGTGAGCGGCCTCGCCGTCCTCGCCGCCGCCGTGGGCGTCACCAGCGGGATGGTGGCGGGGGTGCTGTTCGCGGTGGCGCTGAGCGTGCTGCCCGCGCTGCGGGCCATGCCGCCCGAACGCTACGTGTACGCCCACCAGTTGCTCGGCCGCAACTGGGACCCCGTCATGCCGCTGATCGTCCTCGGCTCCTGCGCCGCCGACACCGCCCTCGCCGCCCTCGACGACGGGCCGGGCCGGCCGCTGTTCACCGCCGGTGCCGTGCTGCTGCTGGCGGTCTCCGTGGTCTCGCACTTCGGCAACGTGCCCATCAACCGCCGGGTGAAGGGCGCCGACCCGGCGGCACTCCCGCCCGACTGGCGGGACCCGCGCCCGCTGTGGCACCGCTGGCACCTGCTGCGCACCGTCCTGGCCGTCGCCGCCGCCATCGTCAACGCCCTGGCGGCCGCCCTGCTGTGAACCTCTTTAAGAAGCACCTCTTGAAGCACCTCTTAAAGAACTTAAAAGGGGCTGTCCGCCCGGGAGTTCCCGGCGGACAGCCCCTCGTGCTGCGCGCGGCGGTCAGCCGGCCTTGCGGGCCGTCACCAGCGTCACGTCCCGGCCGAGGGAAGCATGGCCCACCTCCGCGAAACCGGCGTCCCGCAGCATCGCGGCGAGCGCGTCCACGCGGTAGCTCGTGCCGTGCGGCGTCATCAGCTGGAAGTTCAGACTGCGCACGAGATTGCGCAGACAGCTCTCGTCGCCGGGGACCACCATCGGGTCCCACACCAGGAACGTGCCACCGGGCCGTACCGCCGGGAAGACCCGGGCGATCAGGGCGCGGCGCTGCTTGTCGGTCCAGTCGACCAGACAGTGCCCGATCATCACGGTCTGCGCCTCGGGCAGCGGGTCGGTGAAGAAGTCGGCGCCGTGGAAGCCGATCCGGCCCGCGGTGCCCAGCTCCTTCATCCGGGCGTCGAACTCGGGCCGCAGCGCGGGCAGATCGAGGACGGTCGCCCTCAGCCGCGGGTACGCCGCCACCAGGGCCGCCAGGACGCTGCCCCGGCATCCGCCCAGTTCCAGCACGTCCGTGCACGAGCCCCAGTCGAAGGCCCGCAGCAGGGCCGGGACGAGCGGCCGGCTCGCGTCCTCCGCCATGCCCACGAACGCCGACCGTTTGCCGTCGTCGCCGTACAGCTGCCCGAACATGTCGGTGCCGGAGTACGTACCGGCCTGCGGCGCCCCGGTGCGCAGGGCCTCGGCCAGCCGGCCCCACGCCGGATACATGACCTGGTCGGCCACGCGCAGGAAGCCGCCCAGGTACTCCTGGCCGCCCCGTACGAGCGTCCGCGCCGCCTCCTCGCTGTTGCGGTAGCCGCGCCCGTCGTGGACCAGGACCCCGGCCGCCGCGAGCGCGGCGAGGAAGTCCCCGGTGCCGCGCGGGTGCAGGCCCAGCCGCGCGCGGACCGTCTCCTCGTCGGCGGGCCCCTCGGCCAGCAGCTCGAACAGGCCCAGCTCCAGTCCGGCCAGGAGGAGTTTGGCCCGCTGGAAGGCCATCGCCGTCTCCAGCAGGGAGCCCGGCCCCGGCCGCGCGCTCACCGCGCGACCCCGGCCGGCGCGCTGTGCCCGGCGGCCCGGGCCAGGGCCGCACCCACGGCCGCCTCCGGGTCGGCCACGGCCCCCGGCTCCCGCCAGGCCACGAACGCGTCCGGGCGGACGAGCACCGCCCCGTCCTCGCCGACCCCGTACGCCTCCGCCCAGTCCCGGTCCACCGGCGCCAACTCCCCTCCGGCGGCCACGACATGGGTACACAGCGGTATGCCGAGGCGCCGTGCCGCGCGGGCGGCGGCCCGCGCCCAGTCGCCGCCGCGCGCCCCGCACAGCAGCACGTAACTGTCCCAGAACAGGTCGATCGTGGAGATCCGCCGGCCGCCGCGGTCGAGCCACACGTGCGGCGCCCTGGTGCCCGGCCGGCCGGTCAGGTCCAGCCGGGGGGAGAGCACGGGCGCGTCCGCGTCCCCGCCGGGGATCGCCGAGGAGCGGTAGCGGTAGCCGAGGGTGATGATGATGTCGTCGACCATCGCGGAGCGGGTGGCGTCGTCGGCGTAGCCGTGCCGGATCCGGTTGCGGATCATGGCCTGTTCGGCCATCGCCTCACCGACCCGGCGCCGCTCGGCGTCATAGGTGTCCAGCAGCTCCGGGCCCGCCCAGCCCCGCAGCACGGCGGCCAGCTTCCACGCCAGGTTGTGCGCGTCGTGGATACCGGTGTTGGCCCCGAACCCGCCGGCCGGCGGGTGGACGTGCGCTGCGTCACCGGCGAGGAACACCCGCCCGGCGCGGAAGCGTTCGGCCACCAGCTGCGCGCCCTGCCACGGCACCTTCCACACGACCTCCACGTCGAGGTCCGGCAGGCCCGAAGCGGTACGGATGATCTCCACGCACCGCTCGTCGGTGAAGTCCTCCGGCTTCTCGCCCCGGTCGGGAAAGTACAGCGGGGTCGCGAGCCAGGGGTCGCAGCCGTGCAGCCGGGACAGACTCATCAGGGTGCCCCGGGCCGCCGTGGCGTAGCACAGGATGAACTTCCGGCCCTTCAGGGCGCCTTCGAGCTGCGGCGCGCGGAAGTAGATGCTCAGCGCGTTGAAGACCGTGCCCCGCCCGTACCGTTCGATGCCCAGGGAACGGCGGACGAAGCTGCTGGCCCCGTCGGCCGCCACCACGTACCGCGCGCGCAGCGTGCTGTCCGTACCGTCCGGTCCGCGCACGACGGCCGTGACCCCGTCGGCGTCCTGGGACAGCCCGAGGAGCCGGGTGCCGAAACGGACCTCGCCGCCCGCCTCACGGGCCTTGGCGACCAGCACCTTCTCGTAGCGGTCCTGCCCGCAGCCCATCACCCGCTCCGGGCTGACCAGCGGCCCGTCCAGCGAGGGCGCCTCCAGGGTGACCGCCTCGTCGATCCGCGCGAAGGTGGACGTACGGATGATGCCGCCCTCGAAGTACGGGTGCGAGTCGTCCTTCTCCAGCGCCCGTACGTCCGCGACGCAGCCCGCCGCGCGGAACAGCTCCATCGTCCGCGCCTGGAGACCCGGCGCCCGGGGCAGCAGCGAGGTGTCCTCGCGCTTCTCGACGAGCACGGCGGGAACGCCGTGACGGCCGAGGAACATCGCGGTGGACAGGCCGACGGGACCACCGCCCACGACCAGCACCGGGACTGTCGCCTGATCCGCCCGATCCGTCCGATCCCTCTGATCCGTTTGATCGGTCCGACCCGCCTGATCCATGCTGTACCTCGCGTCTTCCCTCGCGTCGGTGTGCTGCCGGATGCGCCCGTATCCAAACCCACCGCTCTCGGCGCGCACTTGAGGATCGGCCGACGGGCCGCGCGCCGCCCTCCAACGGCCTTCGAGCCGCCTTCCACAGCCCGCTGTCAGCGTCGGGGCGATGCGGCACGGCGAGAAGGCCGGGCCGCGGTGGGAAGGGAGTGAGGCGGATGACGGGCATCGACGACCGTACGGGGGCAGGCGTGGCCGGCCCGGATGTCTCCACACCGGCCGGCATCCTGCGGCTGGCCAACGCCTTCTGCGACGCGAAAGCCCTGCTGAGCGCCGTGGAACTGGACCTGTTCGGCAGCCTGCGGCGCACCGGCCCCCGCACGCGCGAGCAACTGCGCGCCGACCTCGCGCTGCACGGCCGGGGCCTGGCGGACTGGCTGCAACTCCTGCTCGCCCTCGGCCTGCTGGAGCGCGACGGCGAGCACTACCGCAACGCGCCCGGCGCCGACCGGCACCTCGTGCCCGGCGAGCCCCTGTACGTCGGCGGCTTCCTGCAACGCTCCAACCACAACCTCTACCCCGCGTGGGGCCGGCTCACCGAAGCCCTGCGCACCGGCAAACCGCAGGCCGACGGCGACTTCCACACCATGATCAACGAGCCGAGGCTGCTCGGCCAGTTCGCCGACATGATGGACGCGCTCACCCACGTACTGGGCCCGCAGCTCCTGGCCGCCTGGGACGGCTGGGACGGCTACCGCTCCGTCCTCGACGTCGGCGGCTGCCGCGGCAACATGGCCGCCCAGATCGTCACCGCCCACCCCCGACTCGCCGGGCACGTCTTCGACCTGCCGCAGCTCGCCCCGCTCTTCGACGCGCGCATGGCCGAACTCGGCACGACGGACCGGGTCACCTTCCACGCCGGGGACTTCTTCACCGACCCGCTCCCGCAGGCCGACATCGTCGTCCTCGGCCACGCCCTGCACGACTGGGACGGAGAACGACGCCGTCTGCTCTTGCACAAGGCGTACGACAGTGTGATGCCCGGCGGAGTCCTGCTGGTGTACGACCGCATGCTGGAGACGGACTCCCGTCACGTGGAGAACCTCGTCATCAGCCTCGACATGCTGCTGGTCACCGACGGCGGCAGCGAGTACACGGCCGCCGAACTGCGCGCACACGCCGAGTCGGCCGGCTTCACCGACATCACCCGGCACCCGCTCGGCGACTACGACACCCTCGTGGTGTGCCACCGGCCGAAGTAGCCGGGGGGAGTGACAGCCATCATGCGCGAGTTGGACCTCATGGACGCCCGGGCGTTCGCCGGCGGAGTCCCCCACGACTACTTCCGCGAACTGCGCGCCCGCCCCGGCCTCCACCGGGCGTACGACGCCGACGGCTTCCCCTTCTGGTACCTGGTACGGCACGCCGACGTCGTACGCGCCTCACGGGACAACGACACCTTCCGCTCCGCGCCGAGCACCATGACCTCGGTGCGGCAGGACTCCACCGGGCTGCCCCTGATCTCCTTCCTGGACGCCCCCGAGCACACCCGGCTGCGCCGCCTCGCCTTCAAGGGCTTCACCCCCGCCCGGCTGGCCGCGCTGGAGAAGCCCGTCGCACGTATCGTCCGGCGGATCCTCGACGACGTCGCGGCGGCCGGCGAGTTCGACCTGGCCGAGGACGTGGCCCTGCGGCTGCCGCTGGAGGTACTCGCCGAACTCGTCGGCGTACCCGAGGCCGAACGGCCGCAGGTCATCGAGTGGACCCGCCACACCGTCAACCTCGGCGACCCCGACTACCACCACAGCACCCCCGAACGGGCCTCCGCCGCCTTCGTCCATCTCATGGCGTACTTCGAGGAGTTGGTACTCCGTCGCCGTACCGACCCCGGCGACGACCTGTTCTCCGTCCTGCTCGCGGCCGGCTCCGAGGAGACCGGCAGACTCCAGGCGGAAGAGATCGCCCTGCTGGCCACCACGCTCATGGGCGCGGGCAGCGAGACCACCTACTGCTCCATCACCGGCGGCACCCTCGCCCTGCTGCAACACCCCGAACAGCTCGCCGCGTTGCGCGCCGACCGGGAACTCGTGCCGACCGCCGTCGAGGAGATCGTCCGCTGGGTGACACCCGCCACGCACTTCGCCCGCCAGGTGCACCAGGACACCGAGATCGCCGGGCAGCCGCTCGCCGCCGGCGAACGCGTCGTCCTGTGGTACAGCTCCGCCAACCGCGACGAGGCCGCCTTCACCCACCCCGAACGCTTCGACGTCGCCCGCCGTCCCAACCCGCACGTCTCCTTCGGCGGCGGCGGCCCGCACGTGTGCATCGGACGCGGGCTCGCCGCCCTCGAACTGCGGCTGTTCCTGGCCGCGTTCCTCGACCGGCTGCCCCGGCTGGAGCTCACGGAGGAGCCCGTGCGGACCGCGACCAACTTCATGAACAGCTACCGGCGGATGCGGGTGCGCTTCCGCTGATGCCTTGCATTGGGGAGAGACATTGAGCACCGCCGCACACGAGTCGTCCACATCGGCCGGAATCCTCGACTGGTTCCCCGCCGAACTGCCGCCCGCGCAACGGGTGATCGGCCTGTTCGCCGCCAAGTGGACCATCGGCGCCCTGCGCCCCCTGGTCCAGCTGGGAGTCCCCGACCTGCTGGCCGACGGCCCCGTTACTGCTGCCGACCTAGCCGCCCGCACGGGCGCCGACGCCGACGTACTGCACCGCCTGCTGCGTGCCGTCGCCACCGCCGGCATCCTGCGCGAGGACCCCACGACAGGCGCCTACGCCCTCACCGAGGCCGCCGAGGGACTGCGCGCCGGCGTGGCGGGCGGGATACGGGAGATGTTCCTGTTCGCCAGCGACCCCATGATGTGGCGCCCCTACGAGAACCTCCTGCACACCACCCGCACCGGCGAGCCCTCCTTCGAGCACGCCTTCGGCGAGACCTTCTTCTCCTACCTGCGGCGGCACCCCGACAGCGCGGAACTCTTCGACCGGGCCATGACCCAGAACCGCTACCCCGGAACCGACCGCATCTTCACCGAGTTCGACTTCTCGCGCTTCGCGCGTATTGCCGATGTCGGCGGCGGGCGTGGGCAGTTCCTCGCCGAGGTGCTCGCCCGGCACCCCGGGTGCACGGGGGCTGTGTGTGACCGGCCGGAAGTTGTCGCGGGGGCGGAGGAGGAGTTCGCGGCCCGGGGCGTGTCCGGGCGGGCCACGGCCATCGGCATCGACTTCTTCACGGAGGTGCCGGGCGGTTTCGACGCGTACTTCATCAAACACACGCTGCACAACTGGGGCGACAAGGACGCGGTACGGATCCTGCGGCGAGTGCGGGAGGCGATGGGAGCGGACCGGGACGCCCGGCTGCTGATCGTCGACATGCTGCTGGCCGGGCCGGGCCGCTTCGACCTCGGGAAACTCACGGATGTGGAAATGCTGGCGGTACTCGGGGGGCGGGAGCGGGATCGTTCGGGGTGGAATGCGGTGGCGGGAGCGGCGGGCTTTGTCCCGGCGAATGAGCCGGAGGGGGGTGGGTTGGCGTTGCTGGAGTATCGGGTGGGGTGAGCGTGCGGCTGCGGTCCGGAGGCTGCCGGCCGTGCCCACCCGCCCGCCCGGCGGAGGTGACCGTGGTGACCTCCGCGGTCGCGTCATCGGCTGGCGAGCAGGAGAGCCAGGGGCCCGGCCGGGAGGAGGAACCGGCCGTCTTCGGCGGCGGCGATGGCATCTGCCATGGGCCACCATGACAGTTTGAAGTCTGCCTCGGTCGGGGTGAGTTGCTGGGGTCCGAGCGTCAGGCCGCGAGCTTCGTACAGGTGCACGCGGGCGGTGGACTCCAGGGTGATGGCGTAGGAGCCGAGGAAGCCCCACCGCGTGGCGGTGATCCCGGCTTCCTCCATCAGCTCGCGCCGGGCGCATTCTTCCGGTGTCTCGCCTGTGCCTGATGGGCGGGGGTAGGTGTTCGTACGGCTCGGCCCCACTGGTTGAGCAGCCGGTTCGTGAAGTGGCACGAGAGGCCGGACGCACTGATCGGGGCCACGGCGAGGTGCCGCAGCCCCGATCACATCCCGTTGGGGACGGCCTTTCAGATGTGTGCGACCTGAGCGGAGGTGCGCGCCTCACGGGCCTCCGAACCTCGCTTGGCCGTCATGGCCGTGGCAACGGCGACCGAAGCGAGGAACGGGGTGCTGGAGGCCAGGACGTCGCTGAGAGCGGTCCCGCCGCACAGAGCCACACCCGGCACCGCCAGGGTTGCCACGGCCAGCAGCCAGACGGCTCCCAGAGACTTGCCCACATTACCGTTTCGCATTTTCTCTCCTCACGTCAGCTGTCCGAAGACAACGGCAATGACCAGGGCCAGAACGACCGCGATCAAGACCAAGAAGTACCACTTGGGCAGCTGCTTTTGCGACTTGCTGAGTCGCATTCCGGCCAGCGGTACCAGGATCGCGAGAATTGCGAGAACAGTAATGAGGGCGCGCATGATTTCCGTTCAGATCAGGGGCAGGCTCAGCAAATGTACTGCGAGACCAGGGCAGAGACTCCGGATCCCGCCGAAAGCGCCACCGACAGTGCCTGCGCGGCGTCGGCCGAGATGGCGATGCCGATGACCTCGATGCCGCCGACAGCGGCGGCCGCGGCGAACGCCGCCGCGCCGATGCCGTACACCGCGGCCATGGCGGCGGTGTGGCAGAAGCCGCGCGGCTGGTTCATGCCGCCCTTGCTGGTCGGGGAGACGACGGCCCGCAACGTGGTCTTGCCGCCGGCCTTGCCCAGGCTCAGCGCGTACTCGCCGTTGTCGTAGACGAACTTGCTCTGGCCCTCGGACAGCGAGCCCCGGGCAGCGTTGATGTTGTCGACGATCTTCTGGACCACCGCCGTGTCGACCGGCGTTCCGGTCTCCGCCGCGACCGCGGCGGCCGCCTGGGCGACGGTGGGGGACTGGACCGGCGCAGCTGACGCTGTCGAAGCGGTGACCGTCATGATGGCGCCGGCGGTCACCACCGCAACGCCTGCCATGGACAACCGCTTGAAGATTCTCTCACCGATCGTTGCGGAGCTCATGATTCTCCCGTTGTCGTTGCGAAACCTTGACGGAGCGGCGATGAATGCCGTTCCGAGCGGTGCACGTGGAGATCATGGCATGTCGTAAGGGGCGCTTAAAGTGGATTTTTATACATGGCCAAATGCGGGTCGTTGAATACACAAACGCAGAGTGCGGATGGCAATAGAGTGTGGCGATTGCGGTGTATTGGTTGGTGTGGCCCAAAGGTCTCGTGATCACTCAAATCGACCCTGCGTAATCGTGCGAATGGTCCGACTCGGGCAGCGTGGTTGTTCACCCGACGGCAACATGCTCGTCACGCAACGTCCGCCACGCCAAGATCGCGCCATCTTGCTGTCGGCGTACCGTCAGGTGCCCGCACCCGGGTCAGCGTCGCTCGCGCCAGGTGTTCCAGGCCTCGATTCAGCGCGGCAGCAGGATGTCCGTGAGGTGGGCCGGCTCTGCTTGTCGAGCATCCGGGGTGGCGTCGGATCGGTTTGGGTGAGCGCGCCAGTACTGATCCCAGGCCCGTTGAGCCGCGTGACTCGGCACGTCCATACGGCCGCCGGCGACATCAGGCTGTGGACGCGGTGCTGCGGAGTGCTCTACGGCTTCCGTCATGCGCTGCAGCAGGGTGCTGCGCCCCTGCAGGAACGGATCGAGGTCCTGGACCTGCCCCACCTCGACAGACCCGGGTTCGACTCCTCTGCCGACTGTGACGAGTCGTTGGCTGTCCAGGTCGAGTACGAGCGCCCACAGGGCACCGCGTCGTCCCAGAGCGGCGGTTGCCGACGCGGGGTCACAGTGGATACGTGCCTCGGAGATGTCGACAGGGCCGGAAGCGGCCGGGTGCTGCTCATCGTTGAGAGAGGCGTACCGCTCCTCTTCCAGCTCGACGGCCGCCGTCAAGGCGCTGCGGGGGTCGGCTCGGGCCGACCGGTTGTCCGGTGCGAGGGTGGTGACGGCCACGAACGGCCCTGCAGGGCTGTCCCATTGGCCGTACGCCAGGGTCACCGATGTCCAGCGCCCGCCGACCCGGTGGGCCTCGGCGAGGGCTGCAGGGGTCACGGTCGGCTCACGCAAGCCGTGGACGGGGAAGGGCGGGTGCGCGACCAGGGCTCGTAACGCGGAGTCGGGGTCGTGGCCCGGGTGTTGGCCGCTGGTGTGCCGCATGGGCCGGAGTGTCGCAGCGGGGTGATACCCGGCGGAAGGGTGCGGAGCAACGTCAAGAACGGCGCCGCTCCGCACTGGCCGGGTCAGCCCGGGTTCACAGGTACTGGAAGTCGATGGGACCGGCCGAGCTGCACACGCCGACGGTCGTGACGGCCCAGGACTGAGTGTCGAGGTGAGCTTCCCAGTTTCCGCGCGGCCCGTCTTCGTTCCGGCGAATGAGCCGGAGGCGGGTGGGTTGGCGCTGCTGGAGTATTGGGCGGGGTGCGGTTGGGGGGTGCGGGCTGGTGGGCGACTGCGGTGGTTACAGCCCCGTCTCGGGGATGCCGCGGTGGTCCGTCCATGCCTGAGCCGCTGCCACCATGGCTGTGAGCCACGACGCCTCGGGGTTCCGGTCGGCGAACCGACGGTTCATACGCAGGTTGGCCGCAGCGAAGGCGTCGATCGCTCCCGGGTCCGCGTTCACCCACGCCGTGCACCCGGCGGCCCAGTCCTCGGCGGACCGCGGGCTGTGGCCTGCGGCGATCAGTTGCACAACGAGACGGGCAGGGTCGATGAACCCGGCGCCGCGCGTGGGCCAGGCCCAGTCGACCGCCCAGGCGTCACGGTCTCCGATCAGCAGATTGCCCGGGTTGATATCGGTGTAGAGCAAGGCGTCGCCCCGAAAGAGTGCGGTGTCGGCTTCATTCGCGACGAATCGGTCCCAACGGGTCTCGTCCCAGTCCTGGGCCACCTCGGGCAGCTTCAGGCCGCCGATCCGGTTCAGGAGGCCGACGACCGTGGGGAGGTCGGGAGAGCCCGGGGCGAACTCGGACGGTCGCCCCTCGACGAACTCGAAGCCGAGCACGATCCACTCGTCGCTTTCCGTATGCCACCGCAGGGCTGGGGAAACGGGGCGGACGGCCTCGTTGATCAGCTGTTCCCGGGTGATGGAGTCACGGCGGCCCCCGGGCCGGTTGGGGACCGCCTTGACGAAGAACCGCCCCTTCGCGCACTCGACCAGGGCCGTGACGTCCGAGCTGTGCCCGCCCGGGACGGGGCGGGCGTGGGTCAGGTCTCCTGTGTGCGGGTGGACCAGGGCCCAGAAGTCCGAACGGGAAGGGGGCGCCTCATGTGTGGTCACGTGAGCGCGGCCCGGATGCGGTCGCGGGTCTGAGCCGCAACCGTGGCGGTGGTCGCCGCGAGTTCGCTGTCGAGTTCGCGGAGCCGGTCGGTGACCCGCGTCGAGGTCACCCGCCCGAGCAGGTCGAGCGCTGTGGCGGTGGTGCGGTCGGCTGCTTCGAGCTCACCGGCTTGGACTTGGGCGCGGGCGAGCGCGATGTGGTCGAAGGCGCGGGAGCGGACCCGCTCGACGGGGCGCTGTGCCGTCCCCGTGGTGATCAGCTCGATGGCCCG
>NZ_JBHSPB010000017.1:0-156339 GCF_042656465.1 Streptomyces gamaensis | reverse complement strand
CGACGCACCTGATCGCGATGCGGGACGGACGCGTCGTGGCGGAGGGCGCGCCCGGGGACATCGTGACGGCCGAACTCGTCGAGGACGTCTTCCAGTTGAAGTGCCGCGTCATCGACGACCCGGAGACCGGCACACCACTCGTGGTACCGATGGCACGCGAGAGAACGGGCCGGGAGGCGGCTGTGGCCCGCTGACCAGCCACTCACGTGCCCGGGCCGCCGGCCGGTGCCGCGCTGGTCCGGGGGCGCCGACGGTGGCCGATTTCCGTCCCTCGCTGCCGGGTCCGCTCAACTGTCGCGCACTGGACGGAGTCTCCCCGCGTGTACATGTCCGTTCAACGGAGGGGGAACCATGCAGACACGCACCGCCGGCAGAGCCGTCCTCACCACGCTGACCACGGCCGCCGTCACCGCCGCGGTCACCGCGGCGACGCTCACGGTGCCCGCCGCGGCCGCCACCGGCGGCGGGGACGGCCGCCACGCCGCGACCCGCGCCGCGATGGAGGCCCAGGTCACAGCGGGCGCGGTCGGCGTCCTGGGGCAGGCCCGGGACGGGGACGGGAGCTGGAACGCCTCGGCGGGCGTCGCGGACCTGCGCACCCACCGTCCGCGCATCGCCCAGGACCACTTCCGCGTCGGCAGCATCAGCAAGGCGTTCACCTCGGTCGTCCTGCTCCAGCTGGAGGCCGAGGGCAAGGTGGGCCTGGACGACAGCGTCGAGCGCTGGCTGCCCGGTGTGGTCCACGGCAACGGCCACGACGGCAGCGCCGTGACCATCCGTCAACTCCTCAACCACACCAGCGGAATCTTCAACTACACCGAGGACGAGGGCTTCATCTCCCTCCTCAGCAAGGACTTCCCGGAGCACCGCTTCGACTCCTTCACGCCCGAGGAGCTCGTGGCGACCGCCATGAAGCACGCCCCGTCCTTCAAGCCGGGGACGGACTGGCACTACTCCAACACCAACTACATCCTCGCCGGAATGATCGTCGAGAAGGTATCCGGCAACTCCTACGCCGACGAGATCGAGCGGCGGATCACCGGCCCGCTGCACCTGCGCCACACCAGCCTGCCGGGCACGGACCCGACCGTACCGGGCCCGCACGGCCGGGCCTACAGCAAGCTCACCGACCCGGCCCCGGACGCGAAGATCCACGACGTCACCGAGCTCAACCCCTCGTGGGGCGGCGCGGCCGGCGAGATCATCTCCACGACCGGCGATCTCAACACGTTCTACAGCGCGTTGCTGGGCGGCAAACTGCTCCCCGAGCGGCAGCAGAAGGAGCTGCTGACCACGGTTTCGACCGGCAAGCAGATCCCGGGCGGGCGGTACGGGCTGGGCGTGATGGCCGCCACGCTCCCGTGCGGCACCACGATCTGGATGCACGGCGGCGGTATCCACGGCTCGATGTCGATGGCCAGTGGCACGGCCGACGGCCGGCACACGGCGTCCTTCAACTTCAACGATGACTGGGCCGGTGACAGCACTCCCCTGCTGCTGGCCGAGTACTGCGGTACGGACCGGCCCGCGCCCCGCAGCGGCGTGGCGGCCTCTCCCTCGGACGTCACGGCGACCCTGAAGGCGCTCGCGGCACTGCGCTGAACCGTCGGTGCCCCCGTGGCCGTCCACGGGGGCACCGGATCAACGGGGCGCTCAGCCCTGGCAGATGCCGCGCTCGTAGTCGAACGTGGCCGTGGCCTTCGAGGTGTTCCACTGCGGGGCGAGCAGCTTGGCGTCCAGCTGGCGGGCCGCGTCGGGGCTCTCGACGATGTAGCCGAAGTCCTGCAGCCAGGCCGGGTAGAGGTTCTTGGAGCCGATGTAGAAGGCGGAGCCGTCCACCGAGACGAGCTTGTGGTGCTGTGCGTAGGGCTTGCCGTCGGCCCAGGTGGGGCTGTCGGCGACGCGGGCGCTCGCGAGCTGGAGGTTGCTGCACATCGTGGCCTGGGCGCCCTGCTTGCCGCCGGTGATCAGGGCGAGCCGTCCGCGCAGGGCGTCACTGATCTCGTCGAGGGACTTGATCTGCGAGTAGCCTCCGCTGCCGACGGCGCCCCGGTTGGCGGGGTCGCTGACGACGATGCGGACCTTCACCCCGGCGGCGAGCTTTTTGGCGAGGGCGTCGTAGAGCCGGATGTCGTAGCGGGGCAGCGGCGGGCAGGTGGCGGTGAGGTCCTGCTGGGAGATCTCGATGTGGTCGGTGGCGCTGTCGACGAGGGAACGCAGCGCGCTCTCCTCGGGGTTGACCGTGTCGTAGTCGCGGTCGGCGTTGGTGTTGTCGTGCAGGCCCACCACGCACTTGGTGTCCGGGGCGGTCGGCAGCTCGGGGCTGAAGGCGGAGGAGGCGTCGCGGTCCTTGATGCCCACGCCGAGGCCGCCGACGGCGATGACCTGGAGGTCGCCGGTGGCCGGGGCGGGTGTGGGGTTGGCCTCCTTCTCCATGGCGGCCATGCACGAGGCTCCGGGGGACGCCGCGAACCAGACGCTGGCGATGTTGTTCTTGTTCCCGCAGGTGAAGCCCCACAGCTCGTCGAGGTAGCGGCCGGCCGAACCGGCGGCGGGCCCGGTCAGCGCGAGGTCGACGTCCGAGACCGGGTGGCCGGTCTCCAGGTAGTCGCCCTTCCAGCTGTTGATGCCGCCGGTGATCGCCGACTCGCCGTCGACGACGAGGAGTTTGGAGTGGTTCCAGGAGAACGCGGTCTTCGACGTGGTCATCGACGCGACGTTGAGCGTGATGCTGTCGGCGGCCTTGCCGAGCTTCTTGCGCAGGTCGTCGCGGTAGGAGGAGGGCAGCACGTTGAGGTGGTAGACGGGGGCGGCGCCGACGAGGACCCGCACGCGCAGCTTGTTCCCGCCCTCCACGGACTTCTTCAGACCCGCCACGATCGCGTCCTGGAACGCGCCGTCGGGGAACGGCGCGAGGGAGGATATGTCGACGGTGCGGCGGGCCTTGGAGATGTTCTCGGTCATCTTCGCCAGCAGCCGCTCGCTGCCGGGGCGCTGCGCGCAGGAGGCGTCGCCCCAGCAACCGGGGGTCTGCAGCAGCCAGTCGGTGGGGTCGGCGGCGGAGGCGTCGAGCCGGTTGCCGGCGGTGCGTTCCCACACACTGCCCTCAAGTCCGGGTGAGACCTCGCGCAGGGACTTCTCGACGGCGTCGAGGTGCGGGGTGCCGGCGGCGGGGCCGGCGGCGGCCGCGGGGGTCGCGGGCAGGACGGCGAGGGCGAACGCCGAGGCCGCCGCGCAGCCGGCGAGCCGCAGCGCGGGGCGGGGACGGTTGCGAACCATGGTGGATCCTTGTCGGAAATCTCGGGGGTGGCCGCCGCGGGGACGCGCGACGCGCGCCCATGGCGGTACGCGCGTGCCGGAGCGGCCGCGCTGAAGATCGACAACGCTGAAACTACCAGCGATTCAGCGGAATTTGATCACCCGTCGTCAGGGATCCGTCAGAGAAGCTCACGGAAGAGGAACGCCGCCGTCCACCCCAAGGATGACCCGGAGCGCCGACCCCCGCCCGTGGAGGGACGGGAAGACCCCCTCACGGACGGATACCGCCCCCAGGGTTCAGGCCATAGCTTCTTGATCACCGCCGCTGACGTGATGCCCCGTCAGTAGTGCGCGCTCCGGGTGACGTATCGAGAAGATCGAGAAGATCGCGAAGATCGAGAAGTGAGGCAACCACCATGTACGGCAAGGCATTCGCTCCCGAGTACCAGGGCTCGCTGGACGGCCTGTCGGTCAACGCCTCGCTCGACGCCGTCCTCGCCACGGCCCTGGAGCGGCAGCGCGAGGCCGAACGCGCCGGCTGCCCGCGGGAGTCGGCCCACGCGCGGCTCGCGGTGGCCGAGGCGTGCCGCAGGCTGGGCCGGGTGACCGAGGCGGACCGGGCCTGGAAGGGCAGTTACCGGGCCGCCCGGAGCACGGGCGATCCGGCGGCCATGGCGTGGGCGCTGTGGAGCGGCGGCACCCTCGCCCGGCAGCGGGGCGCCCTGCCGCTGGCCCGTCGGCTGCTGGCCCTGGCCGCCGGACTCGCCGACGGCTCCGGGGACTTCCTGGCCCGCGGCTACGCGCTGGCCGGCCTCGCCGAGACGGGCCGGATCCAGGGCGACTACGAGGCCGTCCACGCGCTGCACGAGCGGCTGCTGGCGGAGGCCCGCGAACGCGGCGAGGCCCGGCACATGGTGTGGGCGCTGTCCGGCATCGCGCAGATGCGCCGCAACACCGGTGACCACGAGGCCGCCCTGGCCATGTTCGAGGAGGCGGCCGGGATAGCCGGGGCGGCCGAGGACGCCCGGGGGCTGGCCTGGTCGCTGCGCGGCGTCGCCGATGTGCGCTCGCTGCGCGGCGAGACGGAGGCGGCCCTGGAGCTGCTGTCGCGGGCCGAGGGGACCTGCCGTCGGATGCGGCTGCTCAGCGCGCTCGGCTACAACCTGAAGATGCGCGGCAACGTCCTCTTCCGCGCGGGCCGTTACCCCGAGGCCCGGGAGTGCTACCGCGAGGCGCTCGCCGAGTTCGAGGCCATGCAGGAGCCCCGGGGGGCGGCCCTCGCCCGGCTCGGCCTGGTCAAGACCCGGGCCCGGCTGGGCCGCGAGGCCTCCCGGACCGCGGCCGACCTCGACGAACTGCACCGCACCCTCGGCGGGTTCGGACTGCGGCACGCCCGCGCGATGGTCGACCGGGCCCGCACCGAACTCGGCCTCACCCCGGCCCCGGCCGCCCCCTGACCGGCCCCTGGCCGGGCTGTGGTGACAGCCCGTCAGTGGCCGTCGCCGGATATCGCGGTCGCCCCGGGCAGCGGCGCCCCGGCGCAGGTGAGGTCGCGCTCCGGGACCTTGCCCTCCAGCAGATAGTCGTTGACGACGCGCTCCACGCAGGCGCTGCCCCTGCGGTAGACGCCGTGGTCGCCGCCGGTGACGGTGACCAGGCGCGAGCCGCGCAGCGCGCGGTGGGCGCGGACGGCGCCCTCGTAGTAGGTCGCGGGATCGTGCAGGGAGTTGAGCATGAGCACGGGCGGCAGGCCCTTGCCGGTGACCTTGATCTGCGGGGCCGAGGACTGCGGCCAGGCGGCGCAGGCCGCCCCGAAGGCGAGCACACGGGCCCCGACGAGCGGGTATCGCGCGGCCAGTCGCCCGCTCTGCCGCTTCCAGTGGTCGGCATCCCGGTTCCAGGGAGTGTCGTTGCACGTGACGGAGAGGAAGTCGGAGAGGAACGCCGAGGACAGATAGCCGCCGTAGACCTTCGCCACGAGCCCCTTCTCGGCCGCCGTCGCGCTGTCCCAGTGCTCGACGGCGGCGAGGGCCTGCGCCAGGCCGGGGAATCCTTCCTTGGCGCTGTATATCGCGTTGCTCGCGCCGAAGTCGAAGTGGTTGGGGTCGAGGACCTTGCCGCCCCCGAGGTCGAGGGGGTGCTCGCGCAGCGCGGCCCGGCGCCGCTCCCAGGTGGCCTTGGCCTCGGCGGGGGTGCGTCCGTAGTGGTAGACGTCGTCGTGCTGGGCGAGCCAGGGCAGGAAGTCCTCCTCGAAGCGGCGCTGGAAGCTGCGCGGCTGCCCCTCCTCCCAGGTCTGCCAGTCGTCGGCGAAGGCGATATTGCTGTCCAGGACGGCGCGTTCGAGGCGCTCGGGGAACTCGGTCGCGTAGTAGGCGCCGAGCATGGTGGCGTAGGAGGCCCCGTAGTAGGTGATCTTCTGCTCGCCGAGGAGGGCGCGGTAGAGGTCCATGTCGCGCGCGGCCTGGTCGGTGGTGAGGTGACGGACCAGCTCCCCCTGCCGGTCACGGCAGTTGCCGGCGAGCGCGCGGGCGTTGTCGACGACGCGCCCCACGGCCGCCGGGGAGCGGTCGCGGAAGTCGCCCGCCCAGTACGCCTGGGACTCCTGCGCGGTCTGGCAGTCGACGGGCGTGCTCTTCCCGACGCCGCGCTGGTCGAAGCTCACCACGTCGTAGACGGCGCCGACCTCGGGCTCGTCCTTGACCAGGCCGGCGATCCGCAGCAGCCCGGAGGCCCCCGGCCCGCCGGCGGCCGTCATCAGCACGCCGCGCCGCCGGGAGGGGTCGGCGGCCGCCTTGCGGGAGACCACGACCGTGATGTCCCGCCCGGAGTCCGGGTGGTGCCAGTCCAGGGGCACGGTCATGTCCGCGCACTGCAGGGAGGGATCCCCCTCGCAGGGCTGCCACCGCAGCTCCTGCGCGGCGTACCGGGCCGGTACGGGCGGCACTGCGGCCGGGGCGCGGTCGTCGGCGACGGCGGCGCCCGTCGGCAGCAGGGTGGCCACAACGGCTGCCGTGGCCAGGGCACTTGCCGCGAGGGTGGTGGCGCGGCGCGGTCCGGCGGTCCGGAACATCGGTCCTCCTGTGAGGTGGTGCGGGATCACCAGTGATGTTCTGGCCTGCGAGATCCATGATCAACCCCTGCGGCGCCCGGATCGGGGTGATGCCAGTGCCACCCCTGAGACCGGTCTCCGGGACTTCCCCGGGATCGCCCCGTACTCCAGGGCCCGCAGACCACAGACCACGACACGGCCTGCGGACCACAGTCGCAGACCGCGGACCGCGGACCGGACCGCCGCTCACTCCATCTCGAAGTCCGCGAAGTCGAAGCCCGGCGCCACCACGCAGCTCACCAGCACCGGCTCGTCACCGGCCGGCTCCGCCGACTGCCACACGCCGCCCGGGACGAGGAACTGCGGCCGCTCCCCGCTCTCGACCCCGGGGCCGAGGACCGTCTCCGTGGCACCGGCCTCGTCCGGGGCGCCGCCGCTGCCGCCGAGCCGCATCCGCAGGGGCCCGCCCCGGTGCCACAGCCACAGCTCGTCCGAGCGCACCCGGTGCCAGCGCGAGATCTCTCCGGGGTGCAGCAGGAAGTAGATGCCGGTCGCGTACGCGCGGGGCCCGTCGTATCCGTCGGGCCGTGCCACGACGGGCGTCTTCCACGTCTCCTTGAACCATCCGCCCTCGACGTGGGGTTCAAGGCCGAGCAGGGTGACCAGTGCCGAGATGTTCGCCATGGGCACCCATCCTGGCGCGGCGGCGATCACCGGGGAAGGCCCGTCGAGCACTTTCCTCACGACCGCGCGTAATCAGTCGCATACGGAGCGGCACGACCATCCAGAACGGGCGCGAATTCCGCGAGGTCGAGATGCGGCTGTTACACGACGGATGGGAAACAGCAGGCTGCGAATCATATGATCGAACTCTTGAACCACGGGCGATTAGCGTAATTCGCCCGTTTTTGCATGGCCGCCGCGTCTCGGGGCGCGGAAATCGAAGGAGACCATCCGTGCCTGGGCACATATCACGCCGTCGCGCCCTCCAGATCGCCGGCGGCGGTCTCGTCGTGGGAGCGGGCGCAGCCGTGGGAACCTGGCAGTGGCTGGCTCCCGATGCCGAGGACTCCGGCGCGAAGAACGGCGTCCTCGCGCGGGCGAAGGGCTCCGGCGACGAGTCGTTCCTGCACATCATGGCGCACCAGGACGACAACCTGTACTTCATGAACCCCGAGCTGGAACAGTCCCTGCTCAGCGGGGCCGCCTCGGTGACGGTGTGCATGACGGGCGGCGAGTCCGACGGCAGGAACGCCAACGGCCACAAGCTGAGCGGCGCCGATTACAGGAAACTCCCGGAGAAGCAGCCGGAGTTCGTGCGTGCCCGCACCAACGGCCTGCGCCGCGCGACCGCGCAAATGGCCACCGGCAACGCCGAAAGCCCCTGGGAGATCGAGGCGCTGCGCCTCATACCCGGCTTCGAGGTCGAACTGCACACGCTGAAGGCCGCTCCCCAGATCCAGCTGATCTTCATGGAGCTCGTCGAAGCGGGGGCCATCAAGAACCCGAAGGAGCGCAGCATGCGCGGCCTGTGGCTGGGCGCCGCTCGCTCACTGACGACGCTCCCGCCCGCCGGCGGTCCGGTGAAGAGGACGTACCAGTACGCGCACGGGCAGGTCGTCGACACGCTCACCGCCGTCATGGAGCGCTACCAGCCCTCCGTGGTCCGCACCCTGGACCCCAACCCCAGCCACCGCGCCTACTGGGACAAGGACCGGCTCAACCAGCCCTCGACGCCCGAGAAGCTGCGGGGCATCGTCAGCTACGACCACCAGGACCACACCGCCTCCGCGCTGTACACGCAGGCGGCCCTGGCCCAGTACTGGACCAAGGAACACAGCCGCCCCACGGCCGTGGAGAGCTACCTCGGCTACGAGGTCTCGGACCTGAAGCTGCCGCCCAACCTCGACGGCACCGCGATCGACCGCAAGCTGGAGTTCCTCGACACCTACGGCTGGGTCGACGGCGCGGACTGCGGCGACAAGTCCGGCTGCGGTGACCGCAAGGTCGACGACCGCTCCAAGGACACCCGTTGGACGCAGAACTGCCGCACCCGCACGCCGGGCACGTCCCGCTGGGTGACGACCCTGCCCGACGGCCGGCTCGTGGCGTTCGCCGTCCTGAACGGCGCCGCGCAGTGCTGGACGGAGACCACGGCCGGCAGCGGCACCTGGAACAGCCCCGCCAAGGCGGGCGGCGAGATGCTGGAGGGCCAGATACAGGTGGCGCGCCACCCGGACGGCAAGCTCCAGCTGTTCGCCGTCCGCAGGATCGTGCCGTCGGCCCCCGGCAGGACGCACAAGCGTGAGGTCGTCACCGCGCTGCAGACCGGTACGGGCTCGGGCGGCACCCCCGTGTTCGACTCCTGGGAGAGCCTCGACTCCCCCGAGAGCGACCCGGCCCGCTCCCTGGAGGTCGGCCAGCCCGTCACCGTCGTGGACGACAAGGGCACCGTCACGGTGTTCGTCCGCCACTGGGACGAGAACATCAGCTTCCGTACCGCTGCCGGCGGCAGGAACTGGTCGCGGTGGCAGCAGTTGGAGACCCCGAACGGCAGGCGCGTCGAGGACGGTCTGGACGCCGCCTTCGACGAGGCGGGCCGGATGCACCTGGTCGCCTACTCCTACGCCTACGGCTACACCACCACCAAGGACAAGGAAGGCAACGACGAGTACCACGTCCAGGTCTCCGGCGGGACCGTCACCCACTGGATGTCGCCGAGCGCCGGCGAGACCCCGCGGCTCATGGACCCGACGGGCCTGCCCGCCGTCACCGGCGAACTCAGCCTGGCCCCGCTGCCCGGCGGCGGCATGCGCGCGGTCGCGCGCCACGGCGGCACCGCCCGCGTAGTGGTCTACGACCGCCCGGCGGACGGCAGTTGGAAGCAGACCGCCCTCACCGACGCCATCGGCGGCTTCGGCCGCGCCGCGGTCTCCGTCGAGAAGGACGGCACCACCGTCCTGGCCGCCCGTGACGCCAAGGGCCGCGTCCGCCTCGCCAAGGGCGCGGGGCGCCCGGACACCGCGTGGTTCGACGGCGGCATCGGTCACCGTGCCACGCCCGGCGTGACGCAGGACGCCCAGGGCCGTACGGTCGTCGTCGTCATCGGCCCGGACGGCAAGATCAGCAGCGCCCGCCGCACCGGCACGGGCCGCAGCGGCTTCACCGACTGGATCGGGCAGGACGGCAAGGCGCAGACCAGCACGATGTCGTAACGGACTGCTTGGCGAACAGCGGCGGTGGGCCCCTCGGTACCGAGGGGCCCACCGCCGCTGTTCTGCATCATATGATCACCTCTTGAACCGCGCGGGCGATCGGAGCAGTTCGCCCGTTTTTGCATGCTGCGCCGCAGGGCGCAGAGATCGAAGGAGACCATCCGTGCCTGGGCACATATCGCGCCGTCGCGCCCTCCAGATCGCCGGCGGCGGCCTCGCCGTGGGAGCGGGCGCCGCCGGAACCTGGCAGTGGCTGGCCCCCGCGCCCGAGGCGACGGAGTCCGGCGCGAGGAGGTTCGTCCAGGCGCGGGCGAAGGGTTCGGGCAATGAGTCGTTCCTGCACATCATGGCGCACGAGGACGACAACCTGTTCTTCATGAACCCGGAGCTGGAGCAGTCCATTCTGAGTGGGGCTCCGTCGGTGACGGTGTGCATGACGGGTGGCGAGTCGAACGGCAACAATTCGCAGGACGGTCCGGAGCTCCCCGAAAAGCGTCCCGAGTTTGTCCGCGCTCGCACCAACGGCCTGCGTCGGGCGACCGCCCAGATGGCCACCGGCGATCCCGAAAGTCCGTGGGAGCTTGAGGCGTTGAGCCTCATACCCGGCTTCCAGGTCGAACTGCACACGCTCACGGCCGCCCCTCAGGTCCAGCTCATCTTCATGGGCCTGTGCGAAGCGCGGACCATCCAATACGCGCCCCCGAACTGCATGCGCGGCCTGTGGCTGGGGGCAGTTCCCACACTGTCCACGCTCCTGCCCACCAGGAGCCCGCTGAAGAAGACCTACCAGTACAAGCACGGGGATGTCATCGACACCCTCACCGCTGTCCTGGAGCGCTACCAGCCCTCCGTGGTGCGCACCTTGGACCCCAACCCCTCCCACCTTCCCTACTGGGAGAGGTCGCCGTTCAACACGGCCCCGGGGGTACTGAAGGGCATTGCCAGCCACGACCACCAGGACCACACCGCCTCGGCGCTCTACACACAGATGGCCCTGACCCGGTACTGGTCCAAGGAGCACGCCCGCCCCACCGCGGTGGAGACCTACCTCGGCTACGAGACCACGAGCCTGAGCCTGCCGTGGAACCTCGACACGAACGCCATCGACCGCAAGGTCGACTACCTCTTGACCTACGGCTGGGCGGACAAGGCGGACTGCGGCGACGCGGCGGGCTGCGGTGACCTCAAGGTCGGCAAGCGCCCCGCGACCGGCCAGCGATGGAGCCACCACTGCCGTACGCGTGCGACGGGCACGGCGCGCTGGATCGCGACGCTGCCCGACGGCCGGCTCACGGCCTTCTCCCTGCTGAACGGCGCCGCGCAGTGCTGGACGGAAACCACGGCCGGCAGCGGGCAGTGGACCGGTCCCGCCTCGGTGGGCGGCGACCTTCCGAAGGACCAGGTACTGGAGGGCCAGATCCAGGTGGTGCGCCGCCCGGACGGCAAACTCCAGCTGTTCGCCGTCCGCAGGACCGTGCCGTCGACCGCGGGCAAGTATCAGCAGCAAGAGGTCGTCACTGCCCTGCAGACCAATCCGGGCTCGGGCGGTGCGCCGGCGTTCGGCCCCTGGGACAGTCTCGGCTCACCCGAGAGCGACGCGGCCCGGTCCCTGGAGGTCGGCTACCCGGTCGCGGTCGTGGACGAGAAGGGCAACTTCTCCGTCTTCGTCCGCAACTGGGACGAGAAGATCAGCTTCCGTACCAGCTCCGACGGCAAGAACTGGTCGCGGTGGCAGCAGTTGGCCTCGCCGAACGGGAGGCGGATCGAGGACGGTCTGGACGCCGCCGTCGACGCGAAGGGCCGGATGCATCTGGTCGCCTACTCCTACGCCTACGGCTACACCGTCACCAAGGACGACAAGGGCAAGGACAAGTTCGAGATCCAGGTCTCCGACAAGACCGTCACCCACTGGATGTCGCCGAGCGCCGGTGAGACCCCGCGGCTCATGGACCCGACTGGCCTGCCCCTGGTCACCGGCGAACTGACCCTGGTCCCCCTCTCCGACGGCGGCATGCGCATGGTCTCGCGTCAGGCCGACACGGCCCGCGTGATGGTCTGCGACCGCCCGGCGGACGGCAGTTGGAAGCAGACCGCCCTCACCGACGCCATCGGCGGCTTCGGCCGCGCCGCGGTCTCCGTCGAGAAGGACGGCACCACCGTCCTGGCCGCCCGCGACGCCAAGGGCCGCGTCCGCCTCTCCGTCGGCCAGGGCCGCCCCGGCACCTGGCTGGACGGCGGCATCAACCACCGCGCCACGCCCGGCGTCACGCAGGACGCCCAGGGCCGTACGGTCGTCGTCGTCATCGGCCCCGACGGCAAGATCAGCAGCGCCCGCCACACGGGCACCGGCTTCACCGGCTGGATCGGCCAGGACGGCACGAACCAGACCAACGCGATGGCGTAGCAACCGCCCCCGCAGCAGGGGGTGGTTGGCCCCTGGGGACATCCCCAGGGGCCAACCGCCGTTCCCCCGTCTACACGGCCCCCGCCCCCACCATCCGATCGGCGATCAACTTGTTGATCACCCGCTGGTGGTGCGCGAGGAAGAAGTGCCCCCCGGGGAAGACATGGAAGTCGAAGTCCCCCGTGGTGTGCTGCTCCCACGCCCTGGCCTCCGCGACCGTGACCTTGGGGTCGTCGTCGCCGACGAGGACGGTCAGGGGGGTGCGCAGCGGGTGGCCGGGGGTGTGGACGTACGTCTCGACGGCGCGGTAGTCGGCGCGGATCGCGGGCAGCACCATGCGCAGTACCTCCTCGTCGCCCAGGAGCTGGGAGTCGGTGCCCGAGAGTTCCTTGAGTTCGGCGATGATGCCGTTGTCGTCGCGCAGGTGCACGGTCTCGGTGCGGTGGGTGGAGGGGGCCCGGCGGCCGGAGGCGAAGACGGCGGCCGGGGGGGTGCCGGCCTTCTCGAAGCGGCGGGCGACCTCGTAGGCGAGGGTGGCGCCCATGCTGTGGCCGAACAGGCCGAGCGGGCGGTCGGCCCAGGGCCGCAGGGCCTCGAAGACCCGGTCGGCGAGTTCGGGGAGGGTGTCGACGAGGGGTTCGAGCCTGCGGTCCTGGCGGCCGGGGTACTGCACGCACAGGACGTCGACGCCGTCCGGCATGGCCTGCGAGACGGGGAAGAAGAAGCTCGCCGAGCCGCCCGCGTGCGGCAGGCACACCAGGCGGACGTCGCTGTCGGGGCGCGGGTGGAATCTGCGGATCCACAGGCCGTTGTCGTCGGTCTTGGCGCTCGCGGAGGTCACGGGGACGTTCGTTCCTTCCAACAGGGTTTCGGTACAAGGGATTCAAGGGATTCGAGGAGGGCCACGGGAAGGGCCGGGGCGCCGTGCGCGGGGCCGTGTGCCCGGGAGTGCCTCTCCGGTCGCCGGGGTCCGGGCCGGCGGCGGTGCGGGGCGACGGCGGGGGCGAGCGGGGCGGCCGGTACGTACGCGCTGCCGGCGGTGCTGTCCTCGGTGACGCCGAGGACGTGCGCGAGCAGTCGCTCCGCCTGCTCGCGCAGTGCCGTCGCGCTGCGCGCGGAGACCGTCCGCACGGCGGGCACGCGGCTCGCGGCGGGCGCGGCGGGGGCCCGTTCGACGACGACGTGGGCGCGTGTGCCGCCGGTCCCGTGGGAGGAGACACGGGCCCGGTCCGGGCGGTCGTCCTCCGGCCTCGGGTCCGGTCCGTCCAGCAGCCGCACCGCGCCCGAGGCCCGGTCCACCCGCAGCTCTCCCGGGGACAGCCCATGCCGCAGGGCCTCCACCATCACGATCACACCGCCCACACCGGCGGCGGACCGGACGTGCCCGAGGACGGACTGCAGCGGCCCCGGCCGCAGCGGATGCCTCACCGTCCCGCCCGGCCCGCCGGGTCCGTGCTGTCCGTACGCCGTCGCGGCGCGTTCCTCGCCGGCCCGGCCGGTGTGTGCCAACGTCTGCCGGATCACGTGCCGTTGGAACGGTTCCTCCGGCGCGTCGTCCCGGCCGGAGGCCGAACCGGAGACGACCGCGAGGACCGGGTGTCCGTTGCGCCGGGCGTCCGAGAGCCGTTCCAGGAGCAGCAGGCCCGCGCCCACGCCCCGGCGGGGCACCGCGTGCCCCCGGCGGTCGCCGGAGACGGGGGACGGCACGGTGGCCGCGTCGACCGTCGCGCCGCCTGCCAGGGCGAGCGCGCACGTGCCGTCGCGCAGCGCCCGGACCGCCAGGTGCACGGCCACCAGCGAGCACGCGGGGCCGGCGGCCGGCGCCGGCCCTTCGGGGCCGGAGGAGCCGGAGGAGCCGGCGCCGCCGGTGGCGCGGCCCGGGGCGAGGCCGGAGACGGTTCCGGTGACAAGCCGGCCGTGCGCCTCTTCCGTCCGGCCCTCCCCCGCCCGGTGTGCGAGGCCGGCGAAGACGACGGCCCCGGAGCCGGGGGCCGACAGCGGGTCGATGCCCGCGCGTGCGAAGGTCTCCTGGGCGAGTTCCAGCAGCAGCTGTCGCGTGCCGGCGGCGAGCGCCGCGCGCGAGGGCAGACGCAACACCCCGTTCAGGAAGGGGTCGTTGACGCCGCTGTGCCGGTCGGCCAGGGGGTCGGGGTCCGGGCCGGCGCCGTTCTCGACGAGGCGCCACAGGGCCTCGGGGCTGTCGGCGCCCCCCGGATAGCGACAGCCCATCGCGACGACGGCGACCGGCTCCCGCTCCCCCGTCCCTGGCTCCCCCGTCCCTCGCTCACGCGTCGGGTGTCCGGTCCGCTCGTTGTGCGTGTTCTCCGTCATGGGTCCACCCGCCGGGAAGAGAGGTGTGAGCCGAAGTGCCGTGCGTTTCCTGTCCGTTCGGGCCGACGGGGCCGCCCTCGGCGGGCGGGGCCTCCTCGATGACGACGTGGGCGCTGGCGCCACCGGTGCCGAAGGCGCCGACGGCGGCCCTGCGGGGTCGCCCGCCGCGCGGCCAGCGGGCCGGGCCGGCCGGCGGCCGTACTCCGCCCGCGGTCCCGGCCCCGGGCGGGGCGGGACCGGTCGCGGCCGGGGCGCCGGGCAGCAGCCCGTGCCGCAGGGCCTGCACCATCGCGATCACCCCGCACACTCCGGCGCCGCCCCACCCGTATCCGAGGACGGACGGGAGCGAGCCCAGCCACAGCGGACGGTCCCGGTGCCGGTCCCGGCCGTAGACGGCCGTCAGGGCCCGGAGTCCGGCGGAGTCGTCGAGGGCGGCTCCGGCGCCGTGCGCCTCCACGGCGTCGATGTCCGAGGGGGTGAGCCCGGCGCTGCCCAACGCCTGCCGGATGACGCGCTGTTGGCGGCCTCCCCCGGGGTCGGCGGGTGCTTCCTCGCCGTCGTCCCGGCCGAAGGCGCTGCCGCGGACGACAGCGAGGACGGGCCGGCCGGCCCGCCGGGCGGCCGGGAGCCGCTCGACGAGCAGGGTGCCGACCCCCGTGGACCACACCGGTCCGTCCGACGGGACGGCGCAGGCGCGTACGGCGCTGACACCGCCCGCCAGTGCCATGGCGCACTCGCCCTGACGGACGGCCTCGACGGCCAGGTGCAGGGCGGTCAACGACGAGGAGCAGGCGGCGTCGACGGTGACGGCGGGGCCTTCGAGGCCCAGGCCGCCCGCGATACGGCCGGAGACGACGCCGACCGTGCCGCGGCCGGCCCCCGGCGCGCCGGTGCGGTCGTGGTACACCGCGCCCGCGAAGACTCCGACGCTGCCGCCCGTCCCCGGGACCGGGTCGATGCCGGCGCGTTCCAGGGTCTGCCGGCAGGAGGCGAGCAGCAGGCGCTGCCCGGGGTCCCCGGTGACGGGCCCGCCGCCCCGGTCGTCGGGGCCGTCGGGCAGTGCGCGCCCCTCGGCCAGCAGGCGCCACAGGTCCTCGGGGGAGTCGATGCCGCCGGGGAAGCGGCAGCCCGCCGCGGTGATCGCGATCGGCTCCCGGCCGTCCCCGCCGGTGCGCGGCGGGCGTTCGCGGGCCCCGCGCAGGTCCGCCATCACGTGCCGGAGGAAGCCGCGCAGCCTTTCCTCGTCGTCTTCCCCATCGTTTTCCCCGTCGGTCAGCTGCGGGTCGTTCACGAAGTCACCTCTTGCGGAAGGCCCGCGGAGCCGGAAGCCGGGGGGCGTGCCGTGCAGGCCCCCCGCAGGGGGCCGGAGTTGCTACCGGGCGGTGATGTCCTGCGCGATGACGCGCTCGATGTTGCGCTCGGCCAGTGCCGTGATCGTCACGAAGGGGTTGACGCCGACGGAACCGGGGATGAGCGCGCCGTCGGTGACGTAGAGGTTCTTGTGTCCCTGGACGCGGCCGTAGAGGTCGGTGGCCTTGCCGAGGACGGCGCCGCCGAGCGGGTGGTAGGAGAAGTCGTCGGCGAACGCCTTGAGCTGGGCGCCGAACAGGTCGTACCGGTACATGGTGGTGTTGGCCTTGTTGATCCGGTCGAAGAGCGACTTCGCGGCGGCGACGGCGGGCGCGTTCTGCTCGCGGGTCCACTGCAGCTTGGCCCGGTCGGTGGCGCGGTCGTAGACGAAGGTGCCGCGCTCGGGGTTCTTGGTGATGGCGAGGTAGAGGCTGACCCAGGTCTCCACGCCGGCGGGCATGGGCGCGATCTCGGCGAAGACGGGGGCGGCCGCGTTGTCCCAGTCGTCGATGCCGAGCGCCGGGATCGAGGACTGCTTGGATCCGGTGGGGTTCCACATGTGGTTGGCGCGCGCGGTCATGATGTTGCCGTTGGGGCCCCAGCCGCGGCCGACCTCGTCGTTGAGGCCGGGCAGGGCGCCGGTGTCGCGGGCGCGGACGAGGAGTTCGCTGGAGCCGAGGCTGCCGGCGCCGAGGAAGAGGTAGCGGCAGGAGATCTCCTTGCGGGCCAGCTGCCGGCCGTCGGCGTCGATCCGGTCGACGGTGAGCACGTAGGTGCCGTCGGGCTGCTGGCGTACCGCCTTGACCTGGTGGAGGGTCTCGATGGTGACCTTGCCGGTGCCCAGGGCGGCGGCGAGGTAGGTCTTGTCCAGGCTCTGCTTGCCGTGGTTGTTGCCGTAGATGACCTCGGTGCCCAGTGCGGACTTGGGGACCTCGCCGGCGGCCTCGCGGCGCATGTAGTCGAAGTCGTAGACGTTGGGGACGAAGGTGGTGCTCAGGCCCGCCTTGCCGGCCTGCTCGCGGGAGACGCGCGCGAACTGGTACCAGTCGGTCTTCTCGAACCAGTCCGGGGCGATGTGGTTGACCTTGAGCATGGCGTTGGCGCGCGGGAAGTAGCGGTCGTACATCTCGCCCGCGTCGACCTGCGGCAGGATCTCCTCGAAGTACGAGCGCTTGGGCTGTACGGCCATGCCGCCGTTGACGAGGGAGCCGCCGCCGACGCCGCGCCCGACGTAGACCGACATCTGGTCGAAGTTGACGCGGTCCAGCACGCCCGCGTAAGGCTCGATGTCGCGGTTGACGACATCGAACCACAGGAAGGAGCCCAGCGGTGCCTCGGTGCGCTTCTTGAACCAGCTGGAGCGCTTGTCGGGCTTGAGCATGTTGCAGAAGACGTTGCCGTCCGGGCCGGGCTGGTTCCACAGCTGGCCCATCTCCAGCATCAGCGTGGACACCCCCGCCTCGCCGAGCCGCAGCGCGGAGACGGCCGCGCCGTAGCCGGTGCCGATGACGACGGCGGGCACGAACGAGCCGTCGTCGGCGGCCCTGGTGGCGGCGGCCGCGCGGGGGGCGGCGGTGATGGTGGTCACCCCGGCCGCCGCGGCGGCGCCGAGGGCCGCCAGGCCGAAGAGACGACGCCGCGACAGGTGCTGCTGGTTGTCTACCACGCTGGAGTTACCTGGCCTTCCGACACTACGGGCCCGCGACGGGCCGCGAAGAGGAGTGAACTACGGGGGATTCAGCGGGACGTTATGGAGGCGGCCGGAGCACTGTCAACGGAATCGGTGCCCTGCCGCGCTAACCCTGTGGGGAGGGCGGGAAGGTTCGGTCGGGCTGCGACCGAAGTGGCTCGCGGTTCGGTACGGTCCGCCGCGCGGTGGCGCTCACCCGGTGGTGCTCTGGGGCAGGAGGTGGGCCAGGCCGGAGAGTTCGGTCCGGCCGGTGATGGCGAGCTTGCGGTAGCTGCGGGTGAGGTGTTTCTCCACGGCCCGCGAACTGACCCGCAGGCGTTCGGCGATGTCCTTGTTGGGCACCCCGTGGGCGGCGAGGGAGGCGACGCGGCGTTCGGCGGGGGTGAGGGAGCCGACGGCCGTGACGGCGGTGCCGCGGTCCATGGCGGCCAGTTCGCGGGCGGCGCGGGCGGCCAGCCAGGGCGCCCCGCAGTCCAGGGCCTCCTGCCGGCCCCGGCGCAGATGGCCCTCCGCCTCGGGCCGGCCGGCGTCGCGCAGTCTGCTGCCGAGGAGGACCGAAGTACGGGCGCGTTCCATGCCGTTGACGGCCTCGCGCAGGGTCTCCAGGGACTCCCGCAGCAGGGCCAGGCCCGCCTCCCCCTCGGTGAGGGCGCCCTTCATGCGCTGGGCGCGGCCGACGGCCACGGCGCTGCCCCACTGGTGGGCGCGCGCGTACTCCTCCTCCATGAGCCGTTCCGCCTGCACGGTGCGGCCCATGCGCTGGTGGATTCCGGCGGCGCGGGCGCGCCAGGGGTAGAGGGCGGGGTTGTGCCATTCGGCGCGCTCGGCGGCGCGCCCCCAGTCGAGGAAGTACTCCAGGGCGGTGGGCAGATCGCCGGCGGCGGCGGCCGTGGAGCCGCGCAGGAGTTGCAGCGGGGAGGGGCGTACTCCGTGGTGGGCGCCCTCGCGGTAGCAGGCCAGGAGGCGGCCGGTGAGTTCGGCGTCGCGGCTCTCGATGGCCGTCATCACCAGGGGCATCAGCGAGTGCAGGGTGGTCCAGTCGGCGATGCCGAGGTCCAGGGCCTCGGCGGCCCGCGCGCGGGCCTCGGTCAAGCGTCCCTGGGCGAGGAGGACTTGGGTGAGCTCGACGGCGATCACGGCCCGCGGTACGGGGGTTCCGGTGGCGTGGGCGCGTTCGGCGGCGGTGCGCAGCCAGGGTTCGACGGTGGTGACGGAGTCGGCGGCGGACAGGACGTGGACGAGGAGGGTCAGGGCGGTGTGGACGTGGGCCGGGGAGGCGGGCTCGTGGGCGAGGACGCGCTCGGCGAGCGGGACGGCCTCGGCGGCGGAGACGTCCTGGGTGAGGGTGGCGCCGGCGAGGAGCACGGTGACGAGTTCGCGTTCGGCGGCGGTGTGCAGGGCGGGCCGGGGGCCGAGCGCGCGCAGCCGGGCGGCGCAGGAGGCGAGCAGGCCGGGGCGGGCCATGGCGGGGTGGCGCAGCCGGGCCTCCAGGCGCAGCGCGGACTCGCGGTCCTCGCCGGCGATGCGGTCCGGTGGGCCGAGTTCCTCGGCGAGTTCGCGGACGGCCTCGACGGTGGGCGGCGGGCAGCCGCCGATGAGGACGGGGGCGATCCGGGCGGCGGCCATGGCGCGCCGGGTGGTGTCGGGTATGAGCAGCATGGCCTGGGAGATGTGCCGGACGGCGGCCGGGGGGTCGAGGTCGCGCTCGACGGTGGCGAGGTCGACGAGGAGGGCGGCGCGGTCGGCGCCGGCGGGTGAACTGCACAGCAGGGCGCGGCGCAGATAGCGGCCGGCGGTCTCGTGGGCGCCGCGGCCGAGGGCGGACCTGGCGGCGGCGCGCATGACCTCGGTGGCCCAGCCGTCCTGGCAGGAGGTGGCGTCCAGGAGCTGGGCGGCGGCCTGTTCGGCGGGGTGGCCGCCGCTGTGCAGCAGGAGGGCGGCGTGGATGCGGCTGTCCTCCGTCTCGGCGGGGGTCATGATGTCCTCGACGGCGTCGCGGACGGCCCGGTGCAGGTAGCGGGGCGGGTCCTGGGGGGCGAGGAGGCCGAGGCGGCGCAGGGTCCGCAGGGCCTCGGCGCAGCCGGTGGCGTCCAGTCCGGCGAGGCGGCCGACGAGTTCGGTGTCGGGGTGGCCGTCGAGGACGGCGAGGGCCTTGGCGAGGGCCTGGACGGGCGCGGCCTGGGCGCGCAGGGCGCGGCCGAGGCGTTCGCGCAGGGCGGGCAGGCGTATCTCCCGTGCGGCGTCGGTGTGTTCGGCGGTCGGGGCGCCGGTGGCGGCGAGGGCTTCCAGGAGCGCGGTCAGCAGCAGCGGGTTGCCGCCGGTGGCCGTGTGGCAGGCGGTGGTGAAGGCGTCCTCGGCAGGGCGGCCGAAGACGTGCTCGGCGAGGGCCGCCGTGCCGCGCCGGGACAGCGGGGCCGGGCGCAGGACGTGCCGGGCGCGGTCGGTGATCTCCTGGACGAGGGGGTCGTCGGTGCGGGGGTCGCCCTCGCGCACGGAGGCGACGACGGTGATGCGCAGCCGGTCGAGGCGTTTGACGATGCGGGCGAGCAGGCGCAGGGAGGGCACGTCGGCCCAGTGCAGGTCGTCGACGAGGAGGAGCAGGGGGCGGGTGGCGCTGCGGTCGGCGGCGAGGGCGAGGAGTTCGTCGTAGGGTTCGGCGTCGTCGGCCGCGCCGGGCAGGGTGCCGTCCGGGCCGGTGAACGGGCCCGGGGCCAGCAGGGGTTCGAGGAGCTGGCAGGCCACGGCGAAGGCGAAGTCGCTCTCCTGGGGGGCGGCGCTCGCGCGCAGGACGCGGTGTCCGCGGGGTGCGGCGAGCGCGGGCAGGGCCCGCAGCAGGGCGGTCCGGCCCGAGCCGAGGCCGCCGGAGACCACGAGCAGCCTGCCGCTGCCGGCTCCGGCCGCGTCGAGGGCCTCGGTGACCAGGTCGAGTTCATGGTGCCGGTCGAGCAGACGGCCGAGAGTGCGGCCGGGCAGGGGGATCATCGGCTGACTCCTTGAGGGGCCCCAGCGCGGCGGTCAGCCCCGCACGTCCTGGAATGCCCAGTTTTCTATAGGTCTTGGTGAGGTGGAGTTCGACGGTGCGCAGGGTGACGGCCAGTTCGGCGGCGATGGCCCGGTTGGCCAGTCCCCGGGCGGCCAGGCGTGCGACGCGCAGTTCGGCGTCGGTCAGCTCGCCGGGGGTGGCGCCGCGGGCGGGGGGCTCGGCGGGTGCGGGCCGGGGCCCGCGGCGCCGGGGTCCCGCCGGGCGTACGGGCGCGGGGGGCCGGCCCGCGTCCGCTCCCCCGTGCCGGTGGCCGGGGGCGGCGCCCCAGGCGCGGGTGAGCCGGCCCTCCTCGGCGGTGAGGTGCTCGGCCGCTTCCGTGTCCCCGAGCCGGTGCAGGGCTTCGGCGGCGGCCGAACGCCAGGGCAGCAGCGCCGGGTTGAGGACCTGCCGGGCGAGCAGCAGCCGGCCGCACTCCTGGAGGTCGGCGAGGGCCGCGGCGTCCTCCCGGCGGGCGAGGAGGACCCGGCCGCGCGCGTACAGCCAGAAAGCGCGGGCCAGTCCGGTCTCCTGGCCGGCGCCGCGTTCCGCGAGCACCGCCGCGGCCGCGTCCACGGCGCCGGAGGCGAGGTGGACCAGGGCCCGCAGGGCGGCGAACGCGGGGGCCAGGAGCGGGTGCCACAGGTGCTCCGGCATGGCCCGCCGGCTGTGTTCGAGCGCGTGGGCGGCGGCCTCGGCCCGGCCCTCGTGCAGGTGGGCGAGGGCGAGGACGACGTGCGCGAGCCCGGCGAGCGGGCGGGCCCCGTCCGCCTCGGCCCGCAGCAGCACGGCCTCGGCGCCGTCCCGGGCCTCGCGGGTGTCGCCGCACAGCACCAGGGCGTGGCAGGCGGCCAGTTGGGCGGTCGGCGGCGCGGTGTCGCCGGGAAGTCCGGTGAGCGCGGTGCGGGCGAGCCGCCGGGTGCGGTCGACGGCGTCCCCGAGCAGGGCGGCGCGCCAGGCGGCGGCGCCGGCCTGCGCGGGGTCGGCGGGTTCGGCGGGCAGTCCGGCGGTGTCGGGGCGGTCCAGTTCGTGGGCCGTGCCCTGCTGGCTGTGCTCGGCCAGCCAGTACAGGGCCCGCAGCGCGGCCCGGTCGGCCGGGGCGGGTGTCGAGCGGTCCAGCAGCAGGGCGATCAGGGGCTGTGCGGAGACGGCGTCGCCGCGGACGACGAGGAGTTCGGCGGCGCGCACCCAGGCGGGTCCGGCGCTCGCGCCCGCGTGGGTGCGCAGGGCGCGCCGCAGGTGGCGGTCGGCGGCCTCGGGGTCGGCGGGCAGCGCGACCGCGCCGAGTTCGACGAGTACGCGCACGCGCCGGGCGGGCGGCATGGGTTCGCGCAGGGCCCGCTGCAACAGCCGCTCCGCGTCCCGGGCTTCGCCGGCGGCGCGGCGGCGGGCGGCCTCGGCGCGCAGCACGGCGACGGCCCAGGCGCTGCCGACGGCACGGGAGGCGAGCAGCAGCCGGGCGACCGTCTGGTCCGGGGCGCCGCGGCGGTGGGCGTACTCGGCGGCGCGGGCGCACAGTTCCTCGCGGCGCTCGGTGCTCAGCCCGGCGAGTACGACGCCGGCGGCGGCCGGATCGCGGAATGCCTGCTGTTCGCCGCCGGTCAACAGGCCGGTCCCGGCGAGGAGTTCCAGGGCGCGGCGGGCGCCGGTGGTGCGGAGCTCGGCCAGGTAGCGGACGGTGTCCTCGGTGCAGTCGGGCCCGCAGGCGGCGACGACGCGCAGGACGTCGAGGAGTTCGACGGGCAGCACGGCGACGGTGCGCAGGGTCCGCTCGCGGACGGCGTCGGCCGCGTACGCGGCCAGGTGCTCCCGCGCTCCGGCGGCCGGGGGTCTGCGGGCGCGGGCGCAGCGGGCGACGAGGGCGGCGAGCACGGCGGGGTTGCCGCCGGTCGCCTCGGCGGCGGCCGCCGCGAAACCGGCGTCCACGGGCTGCCCGTAGCGGTGGGAGAGGGCCTCGGCCACGCCGGCCGGGGACAGCGGGCCGAGGGTGAGGGTGTGCTCGGTGACGCGGTCCTCGTCGACGAGCGGGGAGAGTTCCAGACGCTGCGCGGGACCCGGGGGGACGGCGTCGTTGCGGGTGGCCAGCAGGAGTACGGGCGCGTCGGTGAGCCGGCGGGCCAGGGCGCGCAGCCACTGCCAGGAGTGCTCGTCGGCCCACTGGATGTCGTCGACGGCGATCAGCAGGGGCCGGCGCCGCGCGGAGGCGAGGAAGAGCCGGGCGAGTTCCAGGGGTGTACCGGAGCGGACGGTGCCGGTGGTGAGCGGGCCGACGGCGGCGTGGAGCTGTGCGACGACGCCGTGCGGCAGGTCTCTTTCCCCGTAGGAGGCGTGTGCGGCCGCGACCCGGATCCCGGCGGTGTCGGCGAGCGCGCACGCCTTGTCCAGGAGGGTGCTGCGGCCGGTGCCGGGGGTGCCGTGGATCCGGACGAGCGCCGAGCGCCCGTCGGCCAGTTGCCCGAGCAGGCGGTCCAACAGGGCGGTCTCCCGCTCGCGTTCGGCGAACGGGGCCCGCGCGCCGGGGCGGCCGGTGTCCGGCGGCCACTGTCCGGCGTCCTCGCCGGCCGTGCCGTTGGGCATCTGACGCCCCGGCCTAGTGGCCCGCCGCGTGGGCGGCGACGGCGGTACGGGCGAGGTCGGCGAGGGCGGCGGGCAGCTCGGCGCGGCCGCGGACGCCGAGCTTGCGGTAGACGTTGGTCAGGTGCATCTCGACGGTGCGGGAGGTGATGAACAGGGCTTCGGCGATCTCCCGGTTGCTCGCGCCGTCGCGTGCGAGGAGGGCGACGCGGCGTTCGCCGTCGGTGAGGCAGTCCGCCGGGCCGGCGGTGAGCTGCCGCATGCGGCCGCCGGCAGCGACGAGGACGGTGCGGGCCAGGGAAGAGAGCGTGTGGTAGCCGCAGCGCGTGGCCAGTTCGATCGCGGAGCGCAGGTGGCGGCGGGCGGCGGGGGCGTCGTCGTAGCGCAGCAGTTCACAGCCCAGCTGGTACTCGGCCTTGGCCCGGTCGAGGCGGGCCGGGCAGGCGGCGAGCGCGTCGACGGACTGGGACAGCAGCTCCAGCCGGGCGCGGCCCTCGGCGGTGACGCCGGCGGCGAGCAGGCCGAGGCCGATGGCGCGCGGGGTGCCCCAGCGCTGGGCCCGCTCCCGGGCCGTGGCGACCAGTTCGGCGGCCTCCCGCGTCCTGCCCCGGCCGGCGAGCGTGGTGGTCGCCGGCAGCCACCAGGGGGCGAGTACGGGGTTGGTGACGCCCGCCTCGTCCAGGGAGCGGCCGCAGCGCAGCCAGAGTTCCAGGGCTCCGTCCAGGTCGCCGAGCGCGCGGCGGACGCGGCCCTTGGCGTACAGGTAGTGGTGCCACTCCCAGATGTGCTCGCGGAGGTCCGGGCGCAGGGCCCGGTCCAGGACGGTGTCGGCGAGTTCGGCGCGGCCCTGGGCCAGCAGGGCGGTGCCGAGGGCGATGTGGGGCATGGCCTGGGCGGGGACGTGCTCCTGGCCGAGGAGTCCGACGGCTTCGCGGGCCGCTTCGGCGGCGGCCGCGACCTCGCCGGTCTCGTGCAGCACCTGCGAGCGTCCGGCGAGCGCGGCGACGCGCATCCACGGCTCGAAGCGGGCCCGGCTCGCCGACAGCGCGCGCCCCAGCCCGGCGAGGGCCTCGTCCGTCTCGTCGGCGAGGGCCAGGACCAGGGAGGCGCCCAGCACCCACCAGCCGGCGGGTGAGGGGTCCTCGACCTTCAGCGCCCGCCGGGCCAGGGCCGCGGCCTGCCGGGCGGGCCGGCCGTCGAGGGCGGCCAAGGAGCTCTGGACGGACAGCAGTTGGCGCTCGGCGGGGCTGTCCCCGCGCGGTACGGGCCAGGCGTCGGCCCATTCCCGGGCGGCCGCCATGGTGCCTTTCTCGTTGACGGCGGTCACCAGCAGCGCGGACCGCAGCGAGGTGCGCAGCTCCGCGTCGGCGGGTGCCGGGTCCTCGCCGAGTTCGCCGTGCAGCGCGTCGAGGGCCTCGTGGAGGGCCCGGGTGGCGTCGGGGGCGTTGCGGGTGCCGAACGCGGTCATCCCGTACTCGACGGCGACCGTGGCCCGCTGCCGGGCGCCGGGGGTCTCGGCGAGGGCCTTGCGCAGGTGCCACAGCGCGGTGGCGGGCGCCACCCGGGCCGCGGTGCGGGCCAGTTCGAGGCGGACGCCGGTGCGCTGGGCGCCGGTGATCCCGGCGGCGAGGACGCGGCGCAGATAGCGCACCGCCGCCCGCGTGGTGGCGGGTCCGGGGGCCTCGGCGGCGGCCTCGCGGAGCACGGCGAGCATCCACGGCTCGCGCAGTTCCCGCAGCAGTACGAGCTGGTCGGCGACCTCGGCGGCGGGCCGCCCGGCGTCGTTGAGGACCCGGGCGGCGCGGGCCCGCAGCTGCTGCAGCCGGTCCGGGCCCGATTCGGCGAGCACGGCCGAGCGCACGGGGCCGGGCATCGTGTACCGGGGGCCGTGCCGGGCCGTGCCGAAGGCGACGGTCACGGCCCCGCCCCGGCGCAGCGTCTCCAGGGCCGCGTCGAGCCGGCTGCCGGTGACCCCGGAGAGGGCGCCCAGCACGTCGGGGCCCGCGTGTCCCAGGACGGCGAGGGCGCGGGCGAGTTGCCGCACGTGGCCGGGGCGTCCGGCGAGGAAGGCGGTGGCGGAGGCGGCGAGCAGGACCTCGCCGTGCGCGCCCCGGGCGGTCAGGCGGGTGAGCAGCCGCGGGTTGCCGCCGCTGGCTTCGGCCGCGCGCAGGACGCGTTCCCGCGGTGCGCCGGGGCCGAGCCGGTCGCGGGCCACGCGAGCGGCGTCCTCGCGGGTCAGCGGGGGAAGGTCGAGGGCCGCGCAGCGGTCCTGGGCCAGCAGTTCCTCCAGCACGGGGAGGGCGGGGCCGGCGCACTCGGTGCGCTGGGCGAGGAGGATGTACAGCGGCAGCGTGTCGGCCCGGCGCAGGACGAAGTCGAGGGCGCGCAGCGTCCGTTCGTCGCACCACTGGGCGTCGTCGACGGCGAGCACGAGGGGGGCCGCGGTGGCCGATTCCCGACGGATACGCGCGTAGAGGGCCCGGTGGAAGCCGTGGACGGTGCCGGCGTCCCCGTCAGGGGTCTCCGGCAGGTCCGTGCCGAAGAGTTCGCGCATCCGCGTGCGGGCGCCGTCGCCCTCCCGGCCCGAGCAGCGCCGCACCGCGGCTCCGCGCCCGGCCATCCGCTCGACGGCGGCGTCCAGCAGGGCACTCCGGCCGATTCCGGCGGGTCCCCGGAGGACGACGGCCTGCCCCGTACCGGTGCGGGCCCGGTCGAAACACCGCGACAGACAGGCCAGTTCCTCGGCACGGCCGATCAGGCGCCGCGCGCTGTCCCGGTCTTTGTCGTTGGTGACTGACACGGCGATGCCTTCTCTCCCGAAGCCGCACAAGTACCCCCGTAGACCGGCGCGCGGTCGCGTCCCGGGGGCCGCCGCACACAGCCAAGATCAGAAGCGAAGATAACAGCAGGTGGGAGGGGGGACCGTCGTGATCCGGCCAGCTTGGCCGCTCAGTTGGGGACGAGGACCGCAGCTCCGCGCCCGCCGGGCGCCGCACCGGAGTCCCAGAACAGACGAACGAGCAGCGCGCGGATGCCCCTGTTCCGAATGAGCCGAAAATGCATCGGAGATCGGGACATGACGCTTTCTTGACACAAAACTGCTGTAGACTGCACCGTTCTGCCCGGACCCGGTTCCGTCCGGCACCGTCCCGGAACCCGGCGGTCCGCCCTCGCCTTGATGAGCGTTTGATGAGCATTGTGCCAACTCGGCCGCTGCGGCGCCCGCCGGGCCGCCGCGCTTCGTAGTGTGTGCTCATGCCACGCAGCCCACAGCTCGATCACCGGTCCCTTGAGGAGACCAACGCCGCCATCCGCTCCTTCCTGGCCGAACGCCGCGACCGCGTCCTGACCCGTACCGAACGGGAGGCCTACGAGCGGTTGCGCTCGCAATGGCTCGCGGCCCAGCGCAGGCGTCCGGGCGGCGAAGCCCGGTGACCACGGCGCCAGGCCGTCACCGCATCCGGTGACTGCCTGGCATGCCCGGCGCTCAACCCTCGTTGCCGGCGCCGTTGCCGGCCGCGACCGGGATCTGGTCGGCGAGGTGCGAGACCGGGTCGTCGCCGTCGCCGGTCGTGGAGTTCTCCGTGCACTGCTGCTGCTGTTGCGACGTGAGCACCGGCACGTCCTGGACACCGACGTTGATCAGCAGGAGCAGGGACTGCACACCGAGTTTGCCGACGCCGAGGCAGAGCCTGTTGAGCGTGTCCCCGACCAGGTTCATGGGTGGGCTGCCGTGGCCTCCGCTGATCGTGTTGCCGTAACTGGTCGTCGCCCCGTTGGCGTTGGAGACGGTGCGGCTGTCACCGGCCGCCGCCGCGGGAGCGACCACGCAGCCGAGCGCCGAGGCGGTCAGGGCAGTGGTCGCGCAAGCCTTCTTGAGCACGTCCGGGCCTTTCACTGGGGGGCTGTCGTCGCGGCGCGCCGCCGCGGGAGGTGCCCCGGACAACCGCGGCCCGGCCGGGGAGGTTGCGCGCACTGCTCCGTTCGGGCCGCCCGTGCGCCGCCCCGGCGCACGTCAGCGGATCGGCACCCCGGAGACCGCCCGCGCGATCACCAGCCGCTGGATCTCGCTCGTGCCCTCGAAGACCGTGTAGATCGCCGCGTCGCGGTGCATCCGCTCGACCGGGTACTCGCGGGTGAAGCCGTTGCCGCCGAGGATCTGCATGGCCTGGGCGGTCACCGTCTTCGCGGTCTCGCCGGCGAAGAGCTTGGACATCGAACCCTCGGCGGAGGTGAAGGGCCTGCCGGTGGTGGCCATCCAGGAGGCGCGCCAGACCAGCAGGCGGGCGGCGTCGATACGGGTGCGCATGTCGGCGAGCTGGAAGGCGACGCCCTGGTTGTCGATGATCGGGCGGCCGAACTGCACGCGGGTGCGGGCGTAGTCCAGGGCGGTCTCGTACGCGGCGCGGGCGATGCCGACGGCCTGGGCGCCGACGGCCGGACGGGAGGCCTCGAAGGTGGCCATGGCGGCGTTGGAGGAGTTGGCCGTGCCGCCGGCGCCCCTCGCCCGCTCCCGGGCGCGGGCGAGGCGTTCGTCGAGCTTCTCCTTGCCGCCGAGCAGGCACGAGCCGGGGACGCGCACCTGGTCCAGGACGACCTCGGCGGTGTGCGAGGCGCGGATGCCGTGCTTCTTGAACTTCTGCCCCTGGGACAGGCCGGCGGTGCCCGGCGGGACGATGAACGAGGCATGCCCGCGCGAGCCCAGTGAGGGGTCGACGACGGCGACCACCACGTGGACGTTCGCGATACCGCCGTTGGTGGCCCAGGTCTTCGTGCCGTTGATGACCCACTCGTCCCTGGCCTCGTCGTACACGGCGCGGGTGCGCATGGCGGAGACGTCCGAGCCGGCGTCGGGCTCGGAGGAGCAGAAGGCCGCGACCTTCACGTCGCCCGCGTCCCCGTACATCTGCGGCAGCCAGGTGCCGATCTGTTCGTCGGTGCCGCTGGTGAGCACGCCGATGGCGGCGAGTCCCGTGCCGGCGATGGCCAGTCCCAGGCCCGCGTCGCCCCAGAACAGCTCCTCCAGGGTCATCGGGATGCCGAGCCCGGTGGGGTCGAAGAACTGCTGGGCGTAGAAGTCCAGGGAGTACAGGCCGATCTTGGCGGCCTCCTGGACGACCGGCCAGGGGAACTCCTCGCGCTCGTCCCACTCGGCGGCCGCCGGGCGCATCACATCGGCGGCGAAGCCGTGGATCCAGTCGCGCACACCCCGCTGGTCCTCGTCGAGCTCCATCACAAACTCCGGCATGGTCCCTCCCGGTTGCCCCTTACGCGCGGTAACGCGAGTCTGTTACCGGTGAGTAGCGCTGTCAACGGCGCCCGCCCGTCGGATTCGCTGAGTGGAACGGGTGTTACGTTGCGCAGGCATCACGAATACCGAGGGGCGGGGAGGACGGAGATGGAGACCACTGCGCGGGACGACCAGCGCACAGCGGCCGAACGCCGGCGCAAGGAGCTGCTGGAGGCCGCGGACCGGGTGGTGCTGCGGGACGGTCCGGGGGCGTCGATGAACGCGATCGCGGCGGAGGCGGGCATCACCAAGCCGATCCTCTACCGGCACTTCGGCGACAAGGGCGGGCTGTACCGGGCGCTGGCCGCGCGGCACACGGACGCGCTGCTGGCCGGGCTGCGCGCGGCGCTCGACGCCCCGGCGCCCGCGCGCCGCGACCGGGTCGAGGCGACCTTGGACACCTACCTCACGGCCATCGAGGCGCGCCCCCAGGTGTACCGGTTCCTGATGCACCCCGCCGAGGAGCAGCAGCCCGCCGAGACGGGCTTCGACGTGGGACGGCACTCCGCGCCGCTGCTGCGCCGGCTCGGCGAGGAGCTCGCGAAGGTCATCGCCGAGCGGGTCGACCTGGGCCCGGGCGGCGAGGAGCCGGCCCGCGCGTGGGGGCACGGAATCGTCGGGATGATGCACGCGGCCGGCGACTGGTGGCTGCGCGAGCGCCCCTTCCCGCGCGAGCACCTCGTCCGGCATCTGGCGGACCTGCTGTGGGGCCGCCTCGCGACAGCGGGCGACCTGGCGGACGGACCGGCTTTCTGACGGACGGTCCGGCCGGGGCGCCGGGCAACCGGCCCGCCCCGGCGGACTCCTGACGGCCCGCCCGCGACGACGCACCCTGGGCCGCGGGGCCCCGGCGCCGCTCACGCCCGTACGGGCGCCTCCGCGGCCGGCGGGACCGGCATCCGTTCCGTGCTGCCCGCCCAGGGCGCCTTGCGAGCGGCGCGCAGGGCGCGGCGGCGGTGCCGGTCCGTCAAGCGGTCGAGGTACAGGCCGCCCTCCAGGTGGTCGCACTCGTGCTGCAGGCAGCGCGCGAAGAACCCGGTGCCGCTCACACGCACCGGTGCGCCGTCCGCCGTGAAGCCCTCGACGACGGCCCGGTCCCAGCGCGGTGTCGGGGCCTCGACACCGGGCACCGACAGACAGCCCTCGTCCCCGCGCACGACGACGCCGTCGGCCGCCACGAGCCGGGGGTTGACGAGATGGCCCAGGTGACGGCGGTCCTCGTCGTCGGGGCAGTCGTAGACGAAGACGCGCAGCGGCACCCCGATCTGGTTGGCCGCCAGCCCCACGCCCTGGGCCGCGTACATCGTCGCGAACATCGACTCGACCAGCTCGGCGAGGGCGGGGCCGAAGTCGGTGACCTCCGCGCAGGGTGCCGCCAGACCCTCATCGCCCAGCAGCCGCATCGGCCGTACGCGTCCGGAACTGCCGGGGATGGTGCGTTTTCGCATGTGACCAAGGGTACGTTCCGCGGGCAGCGGGTTCGGGCCCGCGGCCGGATCTCGATAGGCTGAGCCCGACCGAGGCCTCCTGGACGGCGAATTCGGCACGGAGGGGGCGTTCCACCGGCGGACCAGGGATGAAGGCGTCGGCCCGAATGCAAGGAGGATCTAGGACGATGGCAGGCAACACGGGGCCGCTGTCGGCGCGGGCCAAGCTGGCCGTGACGGCGGGCAAGGCCGCGGCGGCGGTGTCGCGGGCCGCGGGCCGCGGCAGCGGATCGGTGATCGGCGGCAAGGTCGCCCTCAGGCTCGACCCCGATCTGCTGGCCCGGCTGGCGACCCACCTGGACGTGGTCCTGGTGTCCGCCACCAACGGCAAGACGACCACGACGCGGCTGATCGCGGAGGCGCTGCGGGCCAGCGGCCCGGTGGTCTCCAACGCGCTGGGCGCGAACATGCCCGCCGGTATCACCTCGGCCCTCGCGGGCGGCTCGGACGCGCGCTACGGCGTGATCGAGGTGGACGAGAAGTACCTGGCGGGCGTCGCCCGGGACGTCTCGCCGAAGGCGATAGCGCTGCTGAACCTCTCGCGCGACCAGCTCGACCGGGCCGCCGAGACCCGCATGCTGGCGGAGAAGTGGCGCGAGGGCCTGGCGGGCACGAAGGCCGTGATCATCGCCAACGCCGACGACCCGCTGATCGTGTGGGCCGCCTCGTCCTCGCCGAACGTGGTGTGGGTCGCGGCGGGCCAGGAGTGGAAGGACGACGCCTGGTCGTGCCCGTCGTGCGGCGGAGTGATGCAGCGCCCCGGCGACGACTGGTTCTGCGCCGAGTGCGGCTTCCGCCGGCCCACCCCGAGCTGGGCGCTCTCCGGTGACTACGTGCTGGACCCGCACGGCTCCGCGTGGCCGATCCGGCTGCAGCTGCCGGGCCGCGCCAACAAGGCGAACGCCACGACCTCCGCGGCCGTCGCGGCCACCTTCGGGGTGCCGCCGCAGGTGGCGCTGGAGCGGATGTACCAGGTGCAGGCGGTCGCCGGCCGCTTCGACGTGGTCTCGTTCCTGGGCCGGGACGTCCGGCTGCTGCTGGCGAAGAACCCGGCCGGCTGGCTGGAGACCTTCTCCCTGATCGACGGCCCGCCGACCCCGGTGATCCTGGGTGTGAACGCGCGCGGCGCGGACGGCACCGACACCTCCTGGCTGTGGGACGTGGACTACACGCGGCTCGCCGGGCACCCGGTCTTCGTCATCGGTGACCGCAAGCTCGACCTCGCGGTGCGCCTGGAGGTCGCCGGGGTGGACTTCCGGGTCTGCGAGAGCGTGGACGAGGCCGTGCAGTCGGCCCCGCCCGGCCGGATCGAGCTGATCGCCAACTACACGGCGTTCCAGGACGTCCGCCGCCGGGTCGGCAACTGACCCCGCCAACGCTTGATGGGATTGCGAGCATGAGCCAGAACAGTCTGCGTGTGGTGTGGGTCTACCCCGACCTGCTCAGCACCTACGGGGACCAGGGCAACACCCTGGTCCTGGAGCGGCGGGCGCGGCAGCGCCGGCTGGAGGTCCAGCGCCTGGACGTCCGCTCCGACCAGCAGATCCCCACCTCCGGGGACATCTATCTGATCGGCGGCGGCGAGGACCGGCCGCAGCGGCTGGCCGCCGAGCGGCTGCGCCGCGACGGCGGTCTGAGCCGGGCCGCCGCCAACGGCGCCATCATCTTCTCGGTGTGCGCCGGCTACCAGATCCTGGGTCACGAGTTCATCAACGACCTGGGGCAGCGGGAGCAGGGCCTGGGGCTGCTGGATGTCATCAGCACCCGCGGCGAGGGCGAGCGGTGCGTCGGTGACGTGCTGGCCGACATCGACGAGCGGCTGGGGCTGCCCCCGCTGACGGGCTTCGAGAACCACCAGGGCGTCACCCACCTCGGCCCGACGGCGCGGCCCTTCGCCCGGGTGCGGTTCGGCCGGGGCAACGGCACGGGCGACGGCTTCGAGGGCGCGTACAACGACACCGTCTTCGGTACGTACATGCACGGCCCCGTCCTCGCCCGCAACCCGCAGATCGCCGACCTGCTGATCAAGCTGGCGCTGGACGTCAACGCGCTGCCGCCGGTGGACGACCGCTGGTACGAGGCGCTGCGCAACGAGCGGATCGAGGCGGCGACCCAGGCGGCCAAGGCGTCCTGACGCGTCAGCGCTCGCGATCCCCGCCGCCCCCGCACTAGGGTGGCGGGGATCCAGCCGGACGACGGGGTCCGGTCCTCCTCACAGGCGACCGGCCTCGATCGGAAGGCTCTCCCCCATGCGCATCGGTGTCCTCACCTCCGGCGGCGACTGCCCCGGTCTCAACGCCGTCATCAGATCCGTCGTGCACCGTGCCGTCGCCGACCACGGCGATACGGTCATCGGCTTCCACGACGGCTGGCGCGGCCTGCTGGAGGGCGACCACCGCCCCCTCACCCTCGACGCCGTGGCCGGCATCCTGGCCACCGGCGGCACCGTGCTGGGTTCCTCGCGGGTCCGGCCCGGCCAGCTGCGCGACGGCGTCGAGCGGGCCCGCGGCCACGTCGCCGAGCTCGGCCTCGACGCGATCGTCCCGATCGGCGGCGAGGGCACCCTGAAGGCGGCCCGGCTGCTCTCCGACGCCGGACTGCCGATCGTGGGCGTGCCCAAGACCATCGACAACGACATCGCCTCGACCGATGTCACCTTCGGTTTCGACACGGCGGTGGGGGTCGCCACCGAGGCCCTGGACCGGCTGAAGACCACGGCCGAGTCGCACCAGCGCGTGCTCATCGTCGAGGTGATGGGCCGGCACACCGGCTGGATCGCCCTGCACTCCGGGATGGCCGCGGGCGCGCACGCGATCGTCGTGCCGGAGCGGCCCTTCGCCGTCGACGAGCTGACCAAGGTGGTCGGCGCCCGCTTCGACGCCGGCGAGCGCTTCGCGATCGTCGTGGTCGCCGAGGGCGCCAAGCCGCGCGAGGGCTCCATGGCCTTCGAGACCGGCGGTACGGACGTCTACGGGCACGAGCGCTTCGCCGGGGTCGCCCGGCAGCTCGCCGGTGAGCTGGAGCGGCGGCTGGGCAAGGAGGCGCGGCCGGTGATCCTCGGCCATGTGCAGCGGGGCGGCACCCCGACCGCCTACGACCGGGTGCTGGCCACCCGCTTCGGCTGGCACGCCGTCGAGGCCGTGCACCGGGGCGCGTTCGGCATGATGACCGCGCTGCGCGGCAACGACATCACGCTGGTCCCGCTGGCCGAGGCCGTCGAGCACCTCAAGACGGTGCCGGCCGACCGCTATGCCGAGGTCGACTGCGTGCTCTGAGCCCGCCCGTTCCCGGTGGCCGACGACAGGCGCCCCCGGCCGGTCCTCCGGCCGGGGGCGCCTCTAGTCTTGTTCCGGCGCATCGGTACGTAATGGGAGAGAGCGGATGGATCACAGCGGGCACCACGGCATGATGGACATGCCGATGGACATGCCGCCGTTCACGCTGGGACGGGGGCTGGAGTTCAGCGGCGAGCCCTTCTTCATGACCGGCTGTCTGCTGGCGCTGGCGCTGTACGGCTGGGGCGTGGTGCGGCTGCTGCGGCGCGGGGACAAGTGGCCCGTGGGCCGAACCGTCGCCTGGGTGCTGGGCGTGCTGACCATCGCGCTGGTGATGTGCACCAAGCTCAACGACTACGGCATGGTCATGTTTAGCGTGCACATGGTGCAGCACATGGTGATCAGCATGCTCTCGCCGATCCTGCTGCTGCTGGGCGCGCCGATGACGCTGACGCTGCGGGCCCTGCCGACGGCCGGGCGCGGCCGCAAGGGCCCGCGCGAGTATCTGGTGGCCCTGCTGCACAGCCGCTACATGCGTGTCATCACGCACCCGGGCTTCACGATCCCGATGTTCATCGCGAGCCTGTACGCGCTGTACTTCACCCCGCTGTTCGACTTCCTGATGGAGACGAAAACCGGGCACATCGCGATGATGGTGCACTTCCTCGCGGTCGGCCTGGTCTTCTTCTGGCCGATCATGGGCGTGGACCCGGGCCCGCACCGGCCCGGCTATGTCATGCGGATGCTGGAGCTGTTCGCGGGCATGCCCTTCCACGCGTTCTTCGGCATCGCGCTGATGATGGCCTCGGAGCCGATGATCGGCACCTACATGCACCCGGCGGCCTCGCTGGGCATCGACGCGCTGGACGACCAGAAGGCGGGCGGCGGCATCGCCTGGGCCTTCAGCGAGATCCCCTCGGTGGTGGTGCTGCTCGCGCTGGCCTACCAGTGGTACCGCTCCGAGCAGCGGCAGGCCCGGCGCAAGGACCGGGCGGCGCAGCGGGACGGCGACAAGGAGCTGGAGGCGTACAACGCGTATCTCGCCTCGCTGCAGGCGCGCGGGCGCTGACCCAGCGCACGGCAGGGCCGGTATGGCGGCAGGGGCCGCGGTCAGGGGACGATGGTCCCAGGCCGCGGCCCCTTTCGCGTGCGGGCGCGTACGGGGCCGCCGTTTTCAGGAGGTGCGGGCATGCCCGGATCGACGAAGGCGATGGCGGCGCTCACGGTGGGCGGTCTCGTCCTCGTGACCGCCTACTCCGTGACGATCGGCAGCAGTGGCTGGCTGTGGTTCGCGTGGGTGGTGCTGATGCTGGTGACCATAGGGGCACTCATAGCCCGGGGCACCGAGGAGGGGTGAGAGCGGTGGGCTCCCCCGTCCTGGGTCCGCTCAGAACAGGAAGACCGGGCCCATCGCGGCGACGAGCGCGCAGCCGTTGGGGAAGGTGTGGCGCCAGGAGACATGGTGGCCGCCCCAGTCCCCCTCGGCGGTCGCGGTGACGGGATCGTACTCGCGGGTGCACATGCGCTCCTCGCCGCGCACCTGGTCCAGCTCCCCGTGGGCGTCGGCCAGCCGCTCGCACGCCTCGGTCCGGTGCGGGTGATGGCCTTCGCCGCCGGGGCAGTTGAGCTGGATGCCGCGGATCCAGGTGTTCTGGGAGCCGGACACGGTCAGGAACAGCCGGCCGTGTTCGGCGCCGCCCGTGGCCGCCACGGGCGGCGCCGGGCCGAGCAGGACGACGGCAACGGCGGCCGCCACGGCGGCAGTACGTGCGGTAGCTGTGGGTACGGACATGGGTGTGCCTCCCGGGACACGAGGGTGCGCCGGTAGGCCACCGCGCACGGCCGTACCGGGCAAGCGTCCGCACCCTGCGGGTCGCCCGGGTGGCGGCGGGGGCTCACCCGGGCGGCCCGCGCTCCGGCGGGCGGGTCAGACCTTTTCGCGGCCACGCGTGGGGGTGCCGGCGGTGCCGCCGCCGGCCAGCTTCCCGAGTTTGGAGACATCGATGGACTCGGACTCGGCGGGGGCCGTCACCGTGACCGGCTTGTCCCAGTCGGTGAACGTCATCGTCCCGGCTTCCTCGCCGGTCTTGCTCATCTTGAGCAGGTACGGCTTGCCCGTGGCGGCCACGTGGACGGTCTTCCCCTCGTTGTTGGCCAGCGGCAGAGCCGACTGCCCGTCGAGCGTCGTGAGCTCGCCCTTGGTCCAGCGTCCCCCGCTGCCGGCTTCCTCGGTGAACTGCTTCCGGACCACGGCGAGATTGCACATCTCGGCGAACTCCTTGAGGTCGCCGTCCTCCACGGTGCCGTGCAGGTAACGACCCTTGAACAGCTCGCCCACGGCTTCGCCTTCCGGGCCCATGTTCTTGAAGTAGGCCTCGTCCGGCTTCATCCAGAACTTCTCGCCCATGCCGATGACCTGGAGCTGGGCGCCCTCGGCGCTGATCGTTCCGGTGCAGTTGCCCTTGGTGTCCAGCGCGAGGTCCATCTTCATGGCCTGCGGCTTGCCGTTCTCCTCCATCGTGATGTCGGCCTTCATCCGGACCGACGAGGCGGACAGCATCGCCTGCTTGGCCTTCTCGGATATCTCCTTCGCCGACAGCCCCTGCAACTCATTGCGCGGCTTCGCCGGCTGCGAAGGGCTCGCGCCGGCACCGCTCTTCGCGCCCGTCGTGTCGGCGCCCTTCTCCACGGCCTTCGTGGCGCCGCCGCCCCCACCGCACGCCGTGACCCCCACCATCGCCGCGACGCTCGCGCATGCCGCTGCCACCACGACGCCGTACTTCCGTGCCATACCGGCGGACCCACCCTCGTTGTGTGTATCAGTGCCTTATTCCGGCCTTATCCCGCACACCCTACGTCGGGGGTCCGACACTCCGTCACGGAGCCTCCCCGTGCGGCCTGTCCGGACAGAACACCCCCCTCGCATAGTCTTGCGGCCATGAGCGGCGAGAAAGACCTTCAGAAACTGCTGACCGGCATGCGCCCCGAACTCAACCCGGGCCGGTATGTCTTCACCACCGTCGAGGGCGACGTCCCCTCCGGTATCACGCCCGTCGTGACGGTCGACGAGCCGGAGGGCATGACGCTGGTCGCCCCGCTGCACGAGGCCGACGCGGCGGGGCTGGGCTACGACTACGTGGCGGGCTGGATCACGCTGCGCGTGCACTCGGCGCTGGACGCCGTCGGCCTGACCGCCGCCGTGGCCCAGGCCCTCGCCCAGGCGGGCCTGAGCTGCAACGTGGTCGCGGGCTTCCACCACGACCACCTCTTCGTCCCCTACGACCGGGCCCAGGAGGCGGTCGACCTGCTGCAGACCCTCGCCCGGCAGTCGGGCTGAGCCGGGGGACGACGCGAGGGTGCCCCGGCCCGCGGCGGGCCGGGGCACCTCAGCGGGCCTATCGCCCGGTCTGGGCCAGGGTGCCGCAGTTTGTCTTGTAACGGGCCACGACGTAGCCGTCGATCTCGCCGCCCCAGTCGACGCACTTGCCCTTGGCGTCCAGGTAGACCGGCCCCGAGTACGCTCTGTAGAAGCCGTACTGTTCCTGCTTCGACTTCAGGTCGTTGTTGCGCTGGAGCCAGGAGCCCACCCACAGCGGCGAGGCGGTCGAGCTGTTCCGCTTGGTGACCACGCAGTTCTTGCCGGTGGCGGAGTTGTAGGCCAGGTAGACCGTCCCGCGGCCGGGGATCGGGATCTGGTTGACCTGCGCGTATCCGGTGCCGCACTCCTTGTTGTACGTGGCGGTGGCACCGGCCGGAGCGGCGGCGGCCGTCCCGGTCCCCGCCACCAGCGCGGTGGCGGTCGTAGCTGCGGCGAGCAGCGCGGCTCCCGCAACGCGGGCACGTACAGCACGCTTCACTGTGTCCTCCGTGGAAGTCTCAAGTCGCAGTGCCGGTTGGTGGATGTACGCGGGACGGCCGTCTCCGTACCCACCCAGACACTCCACACTCCCAAGAGGTTGCGCACCTCTTCATCCCCACCACGCAGAACCGGCCACCATCCGCGGGACCAAGGGCCCTAGTCATGATGGGTCGTCATCTGATGGCTTTTGTCCATGACTGAAGATCTGCTTCATTGCCGTCACGGAAGCGACACACGCATGGAAAGGCCTCGCACGGAGAAGGACTCGGCTCAGGAACGGATGTCTCATGTTCGGTGATCTCGTCCGCTCCGCCGCCCAGAAGCCGTCGCAGCCGACGACCGCGCCTCCGTCGCCGCAGCCGGCGGCGACCCCCTCGTACAACACCGGCGTCGGCGCGCTCACGAGTGCGCTCATGCGTAACCTGCCGAACTTCGTCCGCATTCGCTCGGCCCCCGCGCCGGCCGACGGCAGCCGGCCGCGGGACGCCATCGTGGACGGTATCCAGGACTTCCTCCACGCGGCGCGCGCGGACGGCACGATCGGCCCCGAACCGGTCGTCGGCGACTCCGTCGCGTCCTCCGTCTCCGCGTTCCGCATGCTGTGCGGGGAACACGGCGCGGGAGCCGTGGACGCCGAACTCGATGTCCGCAAGAACCCGGCACTGAAAAGCCTGCTGCTCCGACCGGGGACGAATCCCGAGGCCCAGGCCGACTTCTCCGCACACGAGCTGGCCGCCTGGAACAAGATCCACACGCAGAACCCGACGGTGGCCACAAGCGTCGCCACAGGACTGGGCCTTGCCGACCGCGTGACGCTCCAGAGCTGGGCGCACCAGCTCAACCGACTACCGCGCACCCGGGAGGAAATTCCGGACCTGAAGCGCAATACGGACGCACCGCCGTGGATGTGAGCGGAGTCGGAGGCCGGCGCGCGGTGCGTCTTCCGGCCCTGGTGGCGGCGACGTTTGCGGCTGGCTGTCAGGCCGCCAGGGAGTCGCGGATCGCCTGGGCGAGTTGGTGCGGGTGCGCGGTTGCCAGTCTCACGGGGAGCTCGGCCCAGATGTCGTAGGAGACAGTGCCGTGCTTCGTCGGCCTGCCGTCGGACAGACGGATCATGGTCCAGCAGCAGTCGCCGCGGTGGAAGTTGTACTTCTCGCCCTCGTGCAGGATGTCGATGTCGCAGCCGCAGCCGAACCCGTCCTCGTCGTCCGGGTCGTACGCGCCCGGCTCGTGGTGCACGTTCAGCGTCGCGTCCTCGCCCAGCAGCCCGGCCAGGGCGACGAAGGCCTCGTGCACGTCCTGCGGCAGCGTGACGTTCGACGGCGTCGCCTGCAGGGCGTGCACGCTGCTGTGCGCATGGCCGGTGACGACAGCTTCGAGTTGGCGCGCTGCTTCTCCCAGGTGTCCGACCGCATCGGCGAGCGCACCGGCCGGTGCGGCCCCGGCTGTCGTGCTGTCGTCAGTACGGCCCGCGTCCCCGCGGTCGGCCATGGCGCCGAGGACGCGCTGCATGCCGCGCAAAGAGTCGGCTGTGGCGGACAGTTGGGCGAAGAGGGCCGAGGCGACCGTGGCCGCCTGCTGCGGTGTGTACAGCGCCCATGGGTGGTCCAGGGCCCGGGTGACGGCTTCGGACGCCTCCGCTGCCGCGCACGCCATCTCGATGGTGAGCGTGGGGTCGGTCAGATAACCGCCCTCGACCACTGAGCGGATGTCGGTGACGAACTCGTTGTCCTCCCCGGCGGTCGTGACATACGGAGCACGCCAGTCCGGCAACGCGTCGCTCACAGGTGCTCTCCTTTGCCGTCAGATGCAGTTCAAGCACCGTACCGGACTGCTCTGTTGCGACGAGCCCACGTCAGTGGGCCGGGCCGGACGCAGACTCCGGCGGCCAGGCCGTGGGACCTCGTGCTTGAGATCCTGACCGGCCACGACGCCCGCAGCCCCGCGTCCGGCCGGCCGGCCTGCCGCAGTCGCCTCCCACCCCTGTGAGTGATTGCGGCAACTGTCCCCGCCATCAGAGGATTTCCGACAGATCACGCATACCACGGCAGCGACCGCACCTGGAGGCCACCTTGCCGTCCCAGCCCTGGCTCGCCCGCATCAGCAGCGTCATCGGGTCACTGGGCCTGGCGCTCCTCCTGTCGACAACGGCCTCGGCGGGGGTCCTGAGCCCGTGCACGTTGCAGATCACGCACAGCGACGGCGGTGTCAGCACACGCCAGGTCACCGCCGGGCAATGCGCCAACAACTCGATCCCCCAGGGCGTCACCCAGATCGCCGTGGGGAACGGCACGGGCCAGGGCAGGCTGACCGCCTTCCAGTCCCGCAACTGCACGGGCAGCGTCGTCGGGCAGGGCCCGAGCCCCGTCTTCTTCAGCCCGCCCGCCAGCGTCGGCTCGGTCCGCATCGACTCCTGCCCCTGACCCACGGATCCACACGCGGCGGCGCCCCGGAGTCCCCACTCCGGGGCGCCGCCGCCGATATCCGCCCTGGCCGCAGGCCTACTTCGCGGCCTTCGCCGGCTCCGGTGTCGCGTGCGGGGCGCACACGACGTCCCGGTCGTCGACCTTGCCGGTCAGCAGGTAGGTGTCGACGCGGGAGTTGATGCAGGGGTTGACCAGGCCGGTGACGCCGTGGGAGCCGGCGTCCTTCTCCGTGATCAGGCGGGAGCCCCGGAAGCGCTGGTGGAGTTCGACGGCGCCGGCGTAGGGGGTGGCGGCGTCGCGGGTGGACTGGACGATGAGGGTCTGCGGGAGGCCCTTGTGGGTGGTGACCTCGACGGGGTTCTGCTGCGGTGCCCGCCAGGTGGCGCAGGGCAGGTTCATCCAGGCGTTGGCCCACGTCATGAAGGGGGCCTTGCGGGCGACGCGGGTGTTGTCGCGGTCCCACTTGGCCCAGCTGGTGGGCCACTTGGCGTCGGCGCACTCGACGGCGGTGTAGACGGCGTTGCTGTTCTCCGCCGCGATGTTGCCCGCGGTGTTGGTGAGGTCCGGGCCCGCGGCCTGGATCAGCGGCTTCTCGTCACCGGCGACGTACTTGCTCCAGGTCTCGGCGACCGGCACCCAGGAGGAGTCGTAGTAGGCCGCGCTCTGGAAGTAGTTGACGAGCTCGGCCGGGCCGACGACGCCGCCGATGGGCTTCTTCTTGGCGGTGGCGCGGATCTTCTCCCAGCCGCGCTGGACGGCGGCCTGAGTCGTGCCGAGGTGGAAGACGTCGTCGTGCTGGGCGACCCAGTTCTCCCAGTCCTTGAAGCGGCCCTCGAAGGCGATGTCCTGCTCCAGGTTGGCCTGGTACCAGATGTTGTCCTGGGCCGGGTTGACGACGCTGTCGACGACCATGCGGCGGACGTGGCCGGGGAAGAGGGTGCCGTAGACGGCGCCGAGGTAGGTGCCGTAGGAGACGCCGAGGTAGTTGAGCTTCTTCTCGCCGAGGGCGGCGCGGACGACGTCGATGTCGCGGGCGGTGTTGGGCGTGGTGAGGTACGGCAGGAGGTCTCCGCTGCGCTGGGCGCAGCCGTCCGCGTAGGCGCGGGCGAGCCGGCGCTGGGCGCGCTTGTCGGCCTCGCTGTCCGGCACCGGGTCGGGCTTGGGGGCCTTGACGAACTGCTGCGGGTCGACGCAGGAGATGGGCGCGGAGTGGCCCACGCCGCGCGGGTCGAAGCCGACGAAGTCGTACGCCTTGGCGGTGTTGGCCCACAGCGGGCTCTTGGCGGTGATGCGGCGCGGGAACTTCATCCCGGAGCCGCCGGGGCCGCCGGGGTTGTAGACCAGTGAGCCCTGGCGCTCGCTCGCGGTGCCGGTGGAGCGGGCGCGGTCGACGGCGATCTTGATGGTGCGGCCGTAGGGCCTGGCGTAGTCGACCGGGACGGTGACGAACCCGCACTGGATGGGCTTCTCCAGGCCCCAGTCGGCGGGGCAGTCCTGCCAGTCGATGCCCGCTTTGGCAGCCCGCTCGGCGGCGATCCGCACGCCCCGCGCCTCGGCGGCGCCGCCCGGCACCCGCTGCTCGTCGGCGCCGGCCGTCGGGGCGGTCAGCAGCCCGGCGACCAGCGCGCCGGTCACCACGGTGCCGGCCGCGCCGAGTATGGAAGTTGGTCTCACGTGGGAATCCCCCTGCTGGGTGCGCCGCTCGACGCGGCGGTGATCGCGTTGTTGCAGGTCGGATCCTCCCGTCTTCCCCGACACCAAGGACAGGCCGCACGGGTGTTTCTTTACTAATCCGTAAGGATGACGACACACGGCACGCCTCGCGTGCCGCACTTCGCCACAGCCGCATCAATTCCCCTGTATCGCGGCATCTGTTGCGAAGAAGTACGTTTCGAGTAGCCGGAGGTCGAGTGCCGTGCGCAGCCGGAGCGCGTCGGGGGCCACCGCGCTCACCACGGCCGCCGGTCCGGCGAGCGGGGAGAGCACGGCGCCCGGTCCGAGGACGCGCGGGGCGCGGGGCCGCTCCTCGAAGGCCGGGTCGACGACGAGGAGTTGGCCCACCGCGCGGTGCCCGCCGAGGACGGCGCCGCCGTCCCAGCCGGCCTCCCCGGGCCCGTAGCCGAGCTCCTGGTCGTAGAGCACCCGGCCCGCGCGGCGGACGGTGAGGCGGGCCCGCAGCCGGCCGGGCGGCTCCCCGGTCCGGCCGAGGACCTGTTCCTCGCGGAGCACCAGGCGGGCGGTGGGGGCGAGTTCGACCCGGGTGGTCGTGCGCAGGTCGCTGCCGCGGGCGGAGATCAGCGGTTCGGGCAGCCAGTGCAGGGTGGCGCCGTCGCCGACCCGCAGGTGTGTGTCGTACGTGGCGGGTGCGCCGGTGCGGCCGGGCAGGGCGAGGGTGGCGGCCGTGGTGGTGAAGGCGAGTGCCGCCCCGTCCCGCACCTCGGCGGTCAGGGCGAGGAGGTCGCCGCCGAGGGGGGCGCTCATGGCGCCGACGAGGGCGACGCGGGCGCCGGGCCCCGGCGCGCGCAGCCGGCGCAGCGCGAAGGGGCCCGCGCCGTCGAGCACGGGCAGTGCCGTGCCGCCCCGCCCGTCGGGGGCGGCGACGATCCGGGCGGCGGCGCGCAGGCCGGAGGGCGCGTGCGGCGCGGCGGCGGGCGCCTGGGGGGCGGTGGTCACCGGTCGGCGGCGGTCCAGGCCGCGAGCCGCTCGCGGACCCAGTCGCGGACGGGCGCCACGCCGTCCTCGTCCTTGAGCGAGGTGAACACGACCGGCAGGCCGCCGCGTTGGGCCTTGGCGTCGCGGGCCATGCCCTGAAGGTCGACGCCCACGTACGGCGCGAGGTCGGTCTTGTTCACCACGAGGAGGTCGGCGGTGGTGATGCCGGGGCCGCCCTTGCGCGGGATGTCGTCGCCGCCCGCGACGTCGATGACGAAGATCTGCGCGTCGACGAGGCCCTTGGAGAAGGTGGCGGTGAGGTTGTCGCCGCCGGACTCGACGAGCACGAGGTCGAGGGGGCCCACGCTCTCCTCCAGGTCCTCGACGGCTTCGAGGTTGGCGGATATGTCGTCGCGGATCGCGGTGTGCGGGCAGGCGCCGGTCTCGACGGCGGTGATGCGCTCGGGCGGCAGCACGGCGTTGCGCAGCAGGAATTCGGCGTCCTCGCGGGTGTAGATGTCGTTGGTGACGACGGCGAGGGACAGCTCCTCGCGCAGCACCCGGCACAGCGCGGCCACGGTCGCGGTCTTGCCGGATCCGACGGGTCCGCCGAGGCCGATCCGCAGGGCGCGCCGGCTGCCGTCGGGCCGGTACGGCTCCGGGGCGCTGTGGGTGTGGCGGTGCGGGAACGTGCCGTCGGAGTGGTCGAGATGCATGGGGTCTGCCTTCCGGGAAGCGGTCGGGGCGGGCGGGGTCGCGCCCCTAGGTGGCGAAGAGGCGTACGGGCCAGGCCGCGTGCTCCTCCGCGGTGATGTCGAGCAGCGGGGCGGAGCGGGCGGGCAGGACCTCCACGCCCTCATGGACGGCCCGTGCCGCGGCTTCGGCGGCCTGCGCGGCGACCAGGTCCGATTCCCCGGCCAGGCGGGCGAGGACGCCGGTCGCGGCGAAGGGGTCGAGGCCCAGCAGCCGGACCACGGCCGTGGCCGGTCCGCTCACACAGTCGTGGGCGGCGGCCTGGGTGGCGTCGAGCGGCGTCAGTCCCGCGGCGCGGGCGGCGAGGCCGAGCACGACCGGCTGGTGGGCGCCCCGGGGCCGGGCGGCCGCGAGGGCGTCGAGTTCGGGGGCGGGCCACGCGGCCCGTACGGCCCGTACCAGTTGCCGGCCCAGGCGGCGGGACGCCGCGCGCAGGGCCGGTGAGGGGGTACGCGCGTCGGCGGCCGCGTCCAGTTCCAGGGGGTCGAGGCCGGCGGCCGCGGCGGCCGCGAGGGCGGCGGCGGTCAGCCCGGCGGTGTGCAACCGCCCCCGGCAGAAGGCTTCCAGGGTGTCCGCGTCGTGGATCCGCCCGGCCTTGACGGCGGCCTCGGCGCCGCCGGAGTGCGCGTGTCCCCCGGCGGGGAACCGCCCGTCGGCGAGCACGAGGAGGGCGGCACGCAGCCCGGCGAGCGGTACGGGCGCGGGGAGCGGCGGCACCTCCGGCGCGCGAGCGCCCGCCGCGCGGCCGGCTGCGGCATCCGTCGTGACACTCATCAGAACAGGAAGTACCGCTGGGCCATGGGCAGTTCCTCCGCGGGCCGCGCCTCCACTGTCTCCCCGTCGATGGTCACGGTGAAGGTGTCCGGGTCGACCTCCACGCGCGGCCGGGCGTCGTTGTTGCGCATGTCCGCCTTGGTCACGCCGCGCGTGGAGCGGATGGGGACGAAGCGCTTGCCGAGGTCGAGGCGTTCGGGGAGGCCGTCGTCCATGGCCCACTGGGTCACGAAGTTCAGCGAGCCGGCCGCCGGAGCGCGGCCCGTCGCGCCGAACATGGGCCGGGCGAGGACGGGTTGCGGGGTGGGGATGGAGGCGTTGGCGTCGCCCATCTGCGCGTACGCGATCTGGCCGCCCTTGACGACCAGGTACGGCTTGACGCCGAAGAACGCCGGTTCCCACAGGACCAGGTCGGCGAGTTTGCCGGTCTCGACGGAGCCGATCTCGTGGTCGAGGCCCTGGGCGACGGCGGGGTTGATCGTGTACTTGGCGACGTAGCGGCGCGCGCGCCGGTTGTCGGCCGCGCCGTCGCCGGGCAGGGCGCCGCGCCGCCGCTTCATGACGTGGGCGGTCTGCCAGGTGCGCAGCACGACCTCGCCGATGCGGCCCATGGCCTGGGAGTCGGAGGAGATGATCGAGATGGCGCCGAGGTCGTGCAGGACGTCCTCGGCGGCGATGGTGCCGGGCCGGATGCGGGACTCGGCGAAGGCGAGGTCCTCGGGGACGGCCGGGTTGAGGTGGTGGCAGACCATCAGCATGTCGAGGTGCTCGTCGACGGTGTTGACGGTGTGCGGGCGGGTGGGGTTGGTGGAGCTGGGCAGGACGTTGGGCTGGGAGACGACGGTGATGATGTCGGGTGCGTGTCCGCCGCCGGCGCCCTCGGTGTGGTAGGCGTGGACGGACCGCCCGGCGACGGCGGCGAGGGTGTCGGCGACGAAGCCCGCCTCGTTGAGGGTGTCGGTGTGGATGGCGAGCTGGGCGCCGCTCTCCTCGCACACGTCCAGGCAGGTGCCGATGACGGCGGGGGTGGCCCCCCAGTCCTCGTGGATCTTGAATCCGACGGCGCCGCCGCGCAGTTGGGCGCGCAGCGCGTCGTAGGAGACGGTGTTGCCCTTGCCGAGCAGGCCGATGTTGACGGGGTGGCCCTCCAGTGCCTCGAACATCCGGGCAAGGTGCCAGGAGCCGGGGGTGACGGTGGTGGCCTTGCTGCCCTCGGCGGGGCCGGTGCCGCCGCCGAGGAGGGTGGTGACTCCGGAGGCGAGGGCCTCGTCGGCGGCCTGGGGGCACAGGAAGTGGACGTGGGCGTCGATCGCGCCGGCGGTCAGGATCCGTCCGTTGCCGGCGATGATCTCGGTCTCGGGGCCGATGACGAGGTCGGGGTGGACGCCGTCCATGATGTCGGGGTTGCCGGCCTTGCCGATGCCGGTGATCCGGCCGTCGCGGATGCCGATGTCGGCCTTGACCACGCCCCAGTGGTCGAGGACGACGGCGCCGGTGATCACGGTGTCGGGGGCGCCCTCGGCGCGGGTGAGGCGGGACTGGCCCATGGACTCGCGGATGACCTTGCCGCCGCCGAAGACCGCCTCGTCCCCGGCGTGGCCGGGGCCGCCGCTGCGGTCCTCCTCGATCTCGATCAGCAGGTCGGTGTCGGCGAGGCGGACGCGGTCGCCGGCGGTGGGGCCGTAGAGGTCCGCGTAGGCGGCGCGGCCGAGTTCACGCATCGAGGAGTCCTCCGCACGCGCCGCGCAGTCCTTCGACGACGCGTTTGCCGGCGAGGGGCACGAGCTCGACCTCGACGGGGATGCCGGGTTCGAAGCGCACGGCTGTGCCCGCGGGCACGGCGAGCCGCTTGCCGTGGGCGGCGGCGCGGTCGAAGTCGAGTCCGGGGTTGGCCTCGGCGAAGTGGTAGTGGGAGCCGACCTGGACGGGCCGGTCGGCGGCGTTGAGGACGGTGAGCCGGGTGTGCGGCAGTCCCTCGTTGAGGCGGACGGGCGCGGCGGCGTGCAGGATCTCTCCGGGAATCATGGCGGGAACCCCCTCAGGCGATGGGCTCGTGGACGGTGACGAGCTTGGTGCCGTCGGGGAACGTGGCCTCGACCTGCACGTCGTGGAGCATTTCGGGGATGCCCTCCATGACCTCGTCGCGGGTGAGCACCTTGCGTCCGGAGGACATGAGCTCGGCGACGGTGCGGCCGTCGCGGGCGCCTTCGAGGACGTGGGCGGTGATGAGCGCGACGGCTTCGGGGTGGTTGAGACGAAGGCCGCGGGCGCGGCGTCGTCCGGCGACGTCGGCGGCCACGTGGATGAGCAGTTTCTCCTGCTCGTGCGGGGAAAGTTGCATGCGTCCCACCTCTTTCGATTCGCCGCAGCGGGACCCTATATGAGTTCAACACCCTGTTGACCTGCGGGTCTTGTGCCGGACGCCAGGGATTGCAGATTAGAGCGCAAGCTTTTCCACCGCGTTAACTGACGCTTTGCGAGGCCGTGGTTGATCGGGCGCGGCACCGCGTGCCGCGCCCTTCCGGCCGGGTGCTTCAGGAGGGGGACGGCCCCGTGCCGCCCCGGTGTTCGGCCGTGATGCCGTAGCGGCCCTGTTCGCCGGGAGCGGACGCGAGGGAGCGCACGGCGGAGACGGTGCTGATCACCTCGTCCGGCGAGACGCCCTCGCCCTCGCGCTCCTCCTCCAGTCGCCGCAGGTCGGCGGCGGAGACGAGGGCGACGAGGGGCTTCCCGTGACGCGTGACGACGACCCGCTCGCCGCCGTAGACGACGCGGTTGATCAGGTCCGCCAGTTCGGCTCGCGCTTGCGTCACCGGAATTTCGTAGGCCATGCCCCCATTCTAACGGGACGTACGTCCTGTACATTTTTTACAGAGAGGGTGCGGCACAAGGAGAGGTGCGGCACGGAAAGGGGTGCGGTCATGACGAGGGGCGAAGGCGTGAACACCATCAGCGACGCGCTCGTGGACCCGGCGGGGATCACGACGGACCCGTACGGGAAGCTGCTGTCCGAGCGGATCGTCGTGATCGGCACGGCGATCGACGACACCTGTGCGGGCGACGTGATCGCCCAGCTCATGTACCTGGAGCACGCGGCGCCGGAGCGGGACGTCTCGCTGTACATCAACTCGCCGGGCGGCTCGGTCGAGGCGATGACCGCGATCCACGACACGATGGCGTACGTGTGCTGCGACGTGGAGACCGTCTGCCTCGGGCAGGCCGCCTCCGCCGCCGCGGTGCTGCTGGCGGCCGGCGCTCCGGGCAAGCGGCTCGCGCTGCCCCACGCGCGGTTCGTGCTGCGCCAGCCGTCGCTCGACGGGCCGGTCCGGGGCACGCCCACCGATCTCGGCATCCACGCCGGGGAGTTGGAGCGCGCCCGCGGGACGGTCGAGGCGCTGCTCGCGCGGTACACCGGGCACGGTCCGCAGCGGATCCGGCGGGACACCGAGCGCGAGACCGTGCTCGACGCGGCGGCGGCGAGGGCCTACGGGCTGGTGGACCACGTGGTCACCGGCCGCCGCGAGCAGGCCGCCCGGTTCGGGGCGGGGCGGTGACCGTGCTGCCTCCCGAGCTGCCGCCGCTGCCCGCGCTGACCCGGGCCGAGGGCGAAGTGATCGATTGCTATCTGCACGTACTGGATCTTCTGGGCCGGATCAACCCCGCACGCGCGCACGGCACGTACAGCGGGCTACGGGCGGCGCAGACCCTCGTCGTCGCGGCCGGCCGGCTCCGCGAGGCCTTCGAAGTCATGCACGAAAGGGGCGAACGGGAGTTGCATACGGGCACCTTGGCGCGAGCGATGCGGGTCCTGGACGGCGAACGGCGGGCCGCGCGGGTGACGTTGCCGCCGAGCGAGGGCCCCGGGCACACGTAGCCACACCTAGTACCACTGACGGAGCCGGCCTGGACACCGTGCGGGGGCCGGTCGCTCGCGGGCACGCACAGCCTTCCGGAGTGCCGTACAAGCTCCCAGGCCAGGGGCTCAGCAGGGCCGGGCGAGGAGGGTCAAATCGCCCCGCGTCCACCCGAATTGCCTGGAAGTGATCAACGTCACATACCCCCGGTTCCGGTCGGAATCCGTACCCGGGCTGGGCAAGATCCCGTCGACGACAAGACCCCGCCACCGCGGCGGGGCGGTCCAGGCGGACGCCGAACCCTGCCGCCGCCGGGATGCCGGGTCGAGCGAACTCATCGGCAGGGATGGAGGACCCGAGCACGGCGGGACGACCAAGCGTAGTGCCGGTCGGCCCTTGGGGTGAAGCCGTCTGCACACGGCCGGGCATTCTTCGCCTGCCCGAACCCGACAGGTCATCCTTCACAGGCGGCTGACGAAGGGTAGACGCATGGGCGCGCACAAACGTCCGTCACTGCTGTCCAGGGCCGGGGCTGCCTCGGCCCTCACACTCGCCGCCGTCGGCGCCTCGGTCGTGGTACCGGGCGCGGCGAGCGGCGCCGAGGCCTCCCCGCTGTCCGACCGGGCCCTTGAGATCGCGGCCTCGAAACAGGGCTCCCCGTACCAGTGGGGCGCCACCGGCCCGTACCGCTTCGACTGCTCGGGGCTGACCCTGTACTCCTTCAAGAAGGCCGGCAAGCGGCTGCCGCGCACCGCGGCCCAGCAGTACAACAGCACGCGGCACATCTCCCGGGCCGCGCGCGAACGCGGTGACCTGGTCTTCTTCTTCTCCCACGGGCGCGGTGTCTACCACGTGGGGATATACGCGGGGGACGGCAAGATCTGGCACGCGCCGAAGACCGGGGCGGTGGTCCGCCTGGAGCGGATCTGGACCAACAGCGTCTGGTACGGCCGGGTGGACTGACCACCCGTCGCGCGGCGGCGCCCCGCACGCCGCCGCGCTCCCGTTCCCGGAAGATCCCGAGGACCCCGAAGATCCTTGGATCCTTGGGACTTTGTCAGGCCCCGGTCCGCACCGGAACGCTCCAGGGCAGCCGGATCCACACGGTCTTGCCGCCGTCCTCGGCCGGGGTGAAGAACAGCCTGCCGCCGCGCTCGGCGGCCAGCCAGCGGACGATCACCAGCCCCCGGCCGTTGTCCTGCTGGACCGCGGCGGGCAGCCGCCGGGGGTAGCGGGGGTGGCTGTCGGTGACCCCGACGTACAGCTGGAGACCGTCGTCGACGAGGACGTCGACGGTGAAGGTCGGCGAGTCGCCCCGGGTGTGCAGCACGGCGTTGGTGGCGAGTTCGGAGACGACGAGCCGGACGGTCTCGACGGTGTCCGTGCGGTCCGGCCCGTCCGGCCCCTCGGCACGCGCCCACTCGGCGAGCACCCCCGTGACATAGCGGCGCGCGCGGGACACCGAGGCCGGGGTGCTCGCCAGCGTGACGGTGGCTTCCTGGCGGTCCGCCATGACAGTGTCCCCATTCCGGCGTTTCTCCTCGCGACAGAGTGCCACTGAAATCACCCGGGACGGCGGCGATCGCCAGGATATGCATATATCTGTCGCTCGAAGCGGTGAAGTCTGCGACGGCAGACCGGATTTGGACGGCAGACTGTCCCTCGGCACCGGCCCGGTGGATTCGGCCGGTGCATTCACCGGTGACGGCGACCGGGATTCGATGCCACACGCCCGGTCGGTGAGGAGGGGCCGATGCGGTACGGACCGGCGGTGCGCCGCCGCAAACTCGGGGCGGAGCTGCGCCGTCAGCGCGAACTCGCCGGAATGACGAGCGCGGAGGCGGCGCGCCGGGTCGGCTGGCACCAGTCGAAGGTGAGCCGGATCGAGACGGGCAGCAGTGGCGTGAAGCCCGCGGACGTGGCACTGCTGCTGGACGCCTACGGGGTCGGTGACCCCGAACTGCGGGCGCTGCTGGGGGCGCTGTGCGGCGCGGGGTCGCAGGGCCCGCAGGGGGCGCGGCGCGGCTGGTGGTACGCCTACCGCGATCTGCTGCCGTCCGCGTATCTGGACTTCATCAGCCTGGAGTCGGAGGCCTCGCGGTTACGCACCCTGGAGACGACGGTCGTGCCGGGGCTGCTGCAGACCCCGGCCTACGCCCGCGCCGTGACCCGCGCGGCGCTCGGCGACCCGCCGCCGGAGCAGGTGGAGGAGCTGGTGCGGGTGCGCATGGCACGGCAGTCGGTGCTGCGGGGCCGGCGTCCGCTGGAGCTGTGCGCGGTGCTGGACGAGGCGGTGCTGCGCCATCAGGTCGGCGGGCCGGAGGTCATGGCCGGGCAGCTGGCGCATTTGATGGAGACGGCGTCGCTGCGCCATGTGCGGCTGCATGTCCTGCCGTTCTCCAGCGGCACCCATATCGGCGTCACCGGCCCTTTCGTTATCTTCTCTTTCCCGCGCATTGCTGATCTGGACGTGGTTGTCCTCGACCACTTGACGAGTAGCCTCTACTTGGAGCGGAAAGAAGACCTCCGGGCGTACAGCGAGGCTTTCACCGCGCTGCGCGCGCAGGCCCTCTCGCACGAGAACTCGTTGGATTTCATCGCCGGGATCAACGACGGTCCGTAAGGAGGCACCATGCCCGCGACGCCCCGGTGCTCCCCGTCCCGTCCGGCGCCGCACGGCATCCCCTGGCGGCGCAGCAGTTACAGCACAGGAATGAACAACTGTGTCGAAACGGCTCCGGAGTTGTCCGCTTGGCTGCTCGCCGTGCGCGATTCGAAGAGCGCGTCCGGTCCCGTGCTGCTGTTCCCCCCGGCCGCCTGGTCCTCGTTCGTCACCCACCTGTGCGACAGCCGCTTGCGTCCCGCTCCTCCCCTCGGGCGCCGGGAGCGGTACGGACCACTGTGCCGACGGCTGCCCTGACCTGATCGTCCGTCAGATCGGCGCGGGCGGTGAGGCGCAGCCGGGAGATCCCGTCGGGCACGGACGGCGGACGGAAGCAGCCGACGGCCACGCCCGCCGCCCGGCAGTCGGCGGCCCAGCGCACGGCGGCCGGGGGCGAGGGCGCGTGGACGGCGACCACGGCGGCGTCGGGCCGGGCCGCCGTCAGCCCGGCGTCCGTCACCCGGCGGTGCAGTCCGGCGGCCACGGACCGTACGCGCGCGGCGCGTTCGGGTTCGCGGCGCAGCACCCCGAGGGCGGCCAGGGCGGCCCCGGCCGCGGCGGGGGCGAGCCCGGTGTCGAAGACGAAGGTACGGGCGCTGTTCACGAGCTGGGCGATGACGCGGGCGGGGCCGAGCACCGCACCGCCCTGGGCGCCCAGGGACTTGGAGAGGGTGACGGTGGCGACCACGTCGGGGGCGCCCGCGAGCCCGGCCGCGTGCACCGCTCCCCGGCCGCCCTCGCCCAGGACGCCGAGCCCGTGCGCGTCGTCGACGAGCAGCGCCGCGCCGTACTCCCGGCACACGGCGGCGAGCCCGGGCAGCGGGGCGGCGTCGCCGTCCACGGAGAAGACGGAGTCGGTGACGGCGAGCGCGGGCCCGCCGTGCTCGGCGAGCGTCTTGCGGACCAGGTCGGGAGCGCGGTGCGGGACGACGGCCGTACGGGCGCGGGCGAGCCGGCAGCCGTCGATCAGCGAGGCGTGGTTGCCGGCGTCGGAGACCAGCAGGGCGCCCGCGTGGGCGGGACCGCTCAGCGCGGTGACGGCGGCCAGGTTGGCGGCGTAGCCGGAGGAGAGGACGAGGGCGGCCTCGAAGCCGCAGAACGCGGCGAGTTCCGCCTCCAGTTCGGCGTGCAGCTCGGTGCTGCCGGTGACCAGCCGGGAGCCGGTGGCGCCCGCGCCCCAGCGGCGGGCGGCCGCGGCGGCGGCCTCGGTGACCTCGGGGTGGCGGGCCAGGCCCAGATAGTCGTTGCCGGCCAGATCGGTCACCCGCTCCTGGGCCGGGCGCGGCCGCAGGGTGCGGACGAGACCCGCGGCCCGGCGCCGCTCGTGCTGCTCGTCGATCCAGTCGAACGGGTCCTGGGGCATGGGCCGTCCCTCGTGTGCGCTCCCCGGGAGCGGGCCCGGGTTCTGTGGGGTGTGCATAGAACGTAACGGCCGGTACCCCGGGGCAGGGTGTGGCGATCCACACACCTTTCACCACTGCCGTTGTGCGGTCCCCACCTATGCCGCGGCCCCCGGCGTGCGTAAGGATCTCCGCCATGGACCTGCTGAACACGCTGGTGGACAAGGGGTTGCGCGGCGAGTCGCCGACCCGCGAAGAGGCGCTCGCGGTGCTGGCGACCTCCGACGAGGAGCTGCTCGACGTGGTGGCCGCGGCGGGGAAGGTGCGCCGCAAGTGGTTCGGGCGGCGGGTGAAGCTCAACTACCTCGTCAATCTCAAGTCCGGGCTGTGCCCCGAGGACTGCTCGTACTGCTCGCAGCGGCTGGGCTCGGAGGCGGGCATCCTCAAGTACACCTGGCTCAAACCCGACGAGGCCTCGAAGGCCGCGGCCGCGGGGGTCGCCGGCGGCGCGAAGCGGGTCTGCCTGGTCGCCAGCGGACGCGGGCCGACCGACCGGGACATCGACCGCGTCTCGAAGACCATCGAGGCGATCAAGGAGGAGAACGAGCACGTCGAGGTGTGCGCGTGCCTCGGGCTGCTGTCCGAGGGGCAGGCGGAGCGGCTGCGCGCGGCCGGCGCCGACGCCTACAACCACAACCTCAACACCTCCGAGAACACCTACGGCACCATCACCACCACGCACACCTACGCCGACCGCGTCGAGACCGTGCACCAGGCGCAGGCGGCGGGCCTGTCGGCCTGCTCCGGGCTGATCGCGGGCATGGGCGAGAGCGACGAGGACCTCGTCGACGTGGTCCTCGCGCTGCGCGCCCTGGACCCGGACTCGGTTCCGGTCAACTTCCTCATCCCCTTCGAGGGCACCCCGCTGGCCGAGGAGTGGAATCTCACCCCGCAGCGGGCCCTGCGCATCCTGGCGATGGTGCGCTTCGCCTGCCCGGACGTGGAGGTACGGCTCGCGGGCGGACGCGAGGTGCACCTGCGCTCGCTGCAGCCGCTCGCCCTGCACCTGGCCAACTCCATTTTCCTCGGGGACTACTTGACCAGCGAGGGCCAGGAGGGCAAGGCCGACCTCGCGATGATCGCGGACGCGGGCTTCGAGGTGGAGGGCACCGGCACCACGACCCTGCCGGCCCATCGCGCGGCCGGGGCGGGAACCGGGTGCGGCAGCGCGTGCGGCGACGCTCCGGAGGAGGCCGCGCACGCGGCGGAGGCGGACGGCCGGGCGCGTACGGACCTGGTGGCCGTACGGCGGCGCGGCGCGGGCACGGATCTGCCGCCCAATGCGTGAGCCCCTCTCCCCCGCCGCGCTGCGCGCCCTGGACCGGCAGCACGTCTGGCACCCCTACGGTCCGATGCCCGGCCGCCAGAAGCCGCTGGTCGTCGAGTCCGCCTCCGGGGTACGGCTGCGCCTCGCGGAACCCGCCTTCGGGCAGCGCGAGTTGGTGGACGGGATGTCCTCGTGGTGGTCGGCCGTCCACGGCTACAACCACCCCGTCCTCAACGCGGCCGCCACGGAGCAGCTGGGGCGGATGAGCCATGTGATGTTCGGCGGGCTCACCCACGAGCCCGCCGTGCGGCTCGCCGCCCGGCTGGTGGAGATCACCCCCGAGGGCCTGGAACACGTCTTCCTCGCCGACTCCGGCTCGGTCGCGGTCGAGGTCGCGGTGAAGATGTGCCTGCAGTACTGGCGTTCCACCGGCCGGAGCGGCAAGCGCCGGCTGATGACCTGGCGGGGCGGCTACCACGGGGACACCTGGCAGCCGATGGCCGTGTGCGATCCCGACGGCGGGATGCACGAGCTGTGGTCGGGGCTGCTGCCCCGGCACGTCTTCGCCGACGCGCCCCCGGACGCGCGCGATACGGCGGCGCTGCCCGGGTACGAGGCGCATCTGCGGGAGACGGTCGCCCGGCACGCCCACGAGCTGGCCGCCGTGATCGTCGAGCCCGTGGTGCAGGGCGCGGGCGGCATGCGCTTCCACGACCCGCGGCTGCTGCGGGTGCTGCGGGAGGTCTGCGACGAGCACGACGTGCTGCTCGTCCTCGACGAGATCGCCACCGGATTCGGGCGCACGGGCGCGCTCTTCGCGGCCGACCACGCCGGGATCACCCCCGATGTGCTGTGTCTGGGCAAGGCGCTGACCGGCGGCTATCTGACGATGGCGGCGACGCTGTGCACGCCGCGCGTGGCCGACGGCATCTCCTCGGGCGAGGTGCCGGTGCTCGCGCACGGCCCCACCTTCATGGCCAACCCCCTCGCCGCCGCGGTCTCCTGTGCCTCGGTCGACCTGCTGCTGGGCCAGGACTGGCAGACGGAGGTCAAGCGCGTCGAGGCCGGGCTGCGCGAGGGGCTGGCCGCCGCCGGGCCGCTGCCGGGGGTACGGGACGTGCGGGTGCTCGGCGCGATCGGCGTGGTCCAGCTCGACCACGAGGTCGACGTGGCGGCCGCGACCCGGGCGGCGGTCCGCGCGGGCGTGTGGCTGCGCCCGTTCCGGGACCTGGTGTACACGATGCCGCCGTATGTGACGGGTGACGAGGACGTGGCCCGGATCTGCGCGGCGGTGTGCGCGGCCGCCCGCGAAGGGTGACCGGCCGGGCCCCGGCAGCGACAGAAAGCCGCGACAGAAAGAAAGAAAAGAAAGAAGGGCAACAGTCCATGTCGGTCCTGATGGTGACCGGAACCGGCACCGGTGTCGGCAAGACGGTGGTCACCGCCGCGCTCGCGGCGGCGGCGCTCGCCGCAGGCCGCAGCGTGGCGGTGCTCAAGCCCGCGCAGACGGGAGTCACGGCGGACGAGCCGGGGGACGTCGCCGAGGTGCGGCGGCTGGCCGGCGGGATCACGGGCGAGGAACTCGCCCGCTACCCCGAGCCGTTGGCACCGGACACGGCCGCCCGCCGGGCGGGCCGCGCGGCGGTGCGGCCGCGCGGGATCGAGCGCGCGGCGGCCCGGCTCGCGGCGGGGCACGACCTGGTCCTGGTCGAGGGCGCGGGCGGACTGCTCGTGCGCTTCGACGAGGAGGGCGCGACGCTGGCGGACGCCGCGCGGCTGCTGGGCGCGCCCGTCCTGCTGGTCGCCCGGGCCGGTCTGGGCACGCTCAACGACACGGCGCTGACCGCCGAGGCGCTGCGCTCGCGGGGACTGCGCTGCCCGGGCGTGGTGATCGGCAGCTGGCCGGACGCCCCGGACCTGGCGGCCCGTTGCAACCTCGCCGATCTCCCGGGGGCGGCGGGCGTCCCCCTGCTCGGCGCGCTTCCGCAGGGTGCGGGCGCCCTGTCCCCGGACGGTTTCCGCGCGGCGGCGGGCGGCTGGCTGGCCCCGGAGCTGGGGGGCGGCTGGGCCGCGGCGCGCTTCGCGGCGCGGCACCGGGCGTGAGGCGCGTACCGGGCCTTGAGCCGTACGGGCCTTACGGGCCGTAAGGGGCAGGGCAGTTGCGGGCGGCGGAGCGGAGACGGACGAGTGCGCGGACACCCCCGCGATCACCCGGCGCCACGGCCGCGCTCCGCCCAACTGCCTCCGGCTCCGCCGGAACTCCGCGTGCCGACGGTGCGAGGTGTTGCGGGCGGGGGAACAATCGCGGTAGCCGTCCGATCCCCGGGAAGGGGTGTGCCATGCCGCTCCGGAGCACCGCGACACCGCACGACGCCGTGCACCATCCTCTCTTCGCGCGGTTCTACGCGAAGTGCGCCCCTGCCTGGGACGAGCGGGCCGGAATCGTCGCGCACCGGCGGGAGTTGCTGGCCGGGCTGTCGGGCCGGGTGATCGAGATCGGTGCCGGGACCGGGCTGAACTTCCCGTACTACCCGGGGACGGTCTCGGAGATCGTGGCGATCGAGCCCGAACGGCTCCTGCGCAGACTCGCGGTGGAGGCCGCGGTGCGTACGGGCGTTCCCGTGGACGTGGTGCCGGGGGCGGCGGAGGCGCTGCCCGTGAAGAGCGAGGCGTTCGACGCGGCGGTGGTCTCGCTCGTGCTGTGCTCGGTGCGGGACGTGCGGCGGGCGCTCACGGAGTTGCGGCGGGTGCTCAGACCGGGCGGGGAGCTGCGGTTCTTCGAGCACGGCCGGGCCCCGGGGCGGGCGCACGCCGCGGTGCAGGAGGTGCTGGACGCCACGGTGTGGCCCCTGCTGTTCGGTGGCTGCCACACGGCGCGGGACCCCCTGGCCGCGATCACGGCGGCCGGTTTCGAGCCCGTCACGTACCGCCGGATCAAGGTGCCGTGGACGCCGGTCGCCTCACCGGCGTCGCCGTGCGTGCTGGGGGTGGCCCGGCGGCCGTCCGCCCCGGGTGCGGGCGAGCGGCCCGGACCCTCCTGAGGGGCGGGGCACCCGGCGGCGCCGGCCGGTCCCGTCGGCGGATCCTCACCCACCGAGAACGCTTTGCCCGTCCTTTACCATGGTGGCGTACGTTCCCTATCTCCATCCGCATATGCATCCGCACGACGTGAAAGGTGTGAGCGTCCGCCCATGGGCGAGCCTCCCAGTAGTCCCCGCAGTCGACATCGCGCGCGCCTCCGCGCGGCCCTGGCCGATCATGGGACGGAGGTGACCCGATGACCGAAGTGCTCCTGCTGGTGGCCGCTCTCGCGCTCACCCTCGCCTGTGCCGTCTTCGTCGCGGCGGAGTTCTCGCTGACGACCGTCGAGCGCGGCGAGCTGGAGCGGGCCGTCGAGCGCGGCGAGCGCGGGGCGACGAGCGCCCTCAAGGCCGTGCGCAGCCTGACCTTCCAGCTCTCCGGCGCGCAGCTCGGCATCACGGTCACGGGCCTGATCATCGGCATGATCTCCAAGCCGTCCGTCGCGGCGCTGCTCACCGGCCCGCTGCGGGCGCTGGGGCTGTCGGCCTCGGTGGCCTCCTCGGCGGCGCTGCTGCTGGGCACCGTGCTCTCCACCGTGGTGCTGATGGTGCTCGGCGAGCTCGTGCCCAAGAACTGGGCGATCTCCCGGCCGCTGCCCGTCGCCCGGCACGTCGCGGGCGCGCAGAACGCTTTCAGCACCGCCTTCCGCCCGCTGATCCGGCATCTGAACAACACCGCGAACCGCATGCTGCGCCGGATGGGCCTGGAGCCCGCCGAGGAGCTGGCCTCCGCGCGCAGTCCGCAGGAACTGGCCGCGCTCGCCCGGCACTCGGCGAAGGAGGGCGCGCTGGAGGCGGACACCGCCGAGTTGTTCGTGCGTACCCTGGGCCTGGCCGAGCTGACGACGGAGAACGTGATGACCCCGCGCGTGCAGGTCACCGCGCTGGAGGCGACGGCCACCGCCGAGGATGTCGCCGAGGCGACCCGCGCCACCGGCCTGTCCCGCTTCCCCGTCCACCAGGGCGGTCTGGACACGGTCGTCGGTGTCGCCCACATCAAGGACGTCCTGGCGATACCGGCCGAGCGCCGGCCCCTGCACCCGGTGACCGCACTGATGCGCGACCCGCTGCTGGTGCCGGAGTCGCTGACCGTGGACCGGCTGCTGGACCGGCTGTCGGCCAAGCGCAGCATGGCCGTCGTCATCGACGAGTACGGCGGCACGGCCGGTGTGGTGACCCTGGAGGACATCGTCGAGGAGGTCGTCGGCGAGGTCCGCGACGAGCACGACCCCGACGAGCTGCCCGATCTGGCCCCGGCCGGTACGGACGCCGAGGGCCGCGCGGTGTACGACGCGGACGGCTCGGCCCGCACCGACCAGCTGGAGATCATCGGGCTGCGGGCGCCCGACGGCCCGTACGAGACGGTGGCCGGGCTGGTCGCCACCGCGCTGGGGCGTATCCCGGCCGCCGGGGACACCGTGGAGGTGGCCGGCTGGCGCGTCGAGGTCGTCGACGCGGCCGGGCACCGCGCGGCGCGCGTCCGGCTGACCGCGCCCCCCGACGGCGGCGGGCACAGCCCGGCCGCGGACCGGGAGGCGGACCGATGACCGTCGTCGTCCAGTTGCTCATCGGGCTGGCGACCCTGGTCGTCAACGCCTTCTTCGTGGGCGCCGAGTTCGCGCTGATCTCCGTGCGCCGCAGTCAGGTCGAGCCGCTCGCCGAGCACGGCGACCGGCGGGCCCGCGCCGTCCTGTGGGGGCTGCGGCACGTCTCGGCGCTGCTGGCCGCCGCCCAGCTCGGCATCACGCTGTGCACGCTGGTGCTCGGTGTGGTCGCCGAGCCGGCCATCGCGGATCTGCTCTCGCCGCTCTTCGACCTCGCCGGGGTGCCGGACCAGCTGATCCACGTGTTCTCGTTCGTGATCGCGCTGGCCGCGGCGACGTACGCGCACATGCTCCTCGGCGAGATGGTGCCGAAGAACGTCGCGCTCGCCGACCCGGTGCGTTCCGCGCTGCTGCTGGGACCGCCGCTGGTGGCCGTGGCCCGCGCGCTGCGCCCGCTGGTGTTCGCCGTCAACTCGCTGGCGAACGGCCTGCTGAAGCTGTTGCGGGTGGAGCCCAAGGACGAGGTCGCGGCGACCTTCTCCGACGACCAGCTCGTCCGGATCGTCGGTGACGCCGGTGCGGCCGGGCTGCTCGACGAGCGCGCCGCGGGACGGCTGCGGGACGCCCTGGAGCTGGGCCGCCGCCCGGTGCAGGACGTGGTGCTGCCCGTCGAGCGCGTCGTGGCCGCCCGGCTCGGCGTCACCCCCGAGGAGCTGGAGCGGCTCTCGGCGAGCTCGGGCTTCTCCCGCTTCCCGGTCGTCGATCCCTCCGGCCGCATCCTGGGCTATCTGCATGTGAAGGACGCCCTCGACGCGGGCCCGCGCGACGTGCCCTTCCCGCTGCGGCGGATGCGTCCGATCGCGAGTGTGAAGGCGGCGACCCCGCTGGACGACGTGATCACCGCGATGAGCGGCTCGGGCAGCCACATCGCGGCCGTCATCGGCGACGACGGCCGCCTCGCGGGCCTGGTCACGCTGGAGGACGTGCTGCGGCAGCTGGTGGGCCGGCGGATCTGAGCGGTGCGGGGGGTGTCCGGGAGCGGTTCCGGACACCCCCCGCACCGCCGTCCTGGCGTTTCGCACAACTCCGGCGCCGCGCTGGCCTGCGGGAACGACCAAGTAGACTCCTCGACTGTGACTGCTGCGCCTGCAAAACCCCGTATCCCCAATGTCCTCGCCGGCCGCTACGCCTCGGCGGAGCTGGCCGTCCTGTGGTCCCCCGAGTACAAGGTGACGCTGGAGCGCCGCCTGTGGCTGGCCGTCCTGCGCGCGCAGAAGGACCTGGGGATCGAGGTGCCGGACGCCGCCCTCGCCGACTACGAGCGGGTCCTGGACCAGGTCGACCTGGCCTCGATCGCCGAGCGCGAGAAGGTCACGCGGCACGACGTGAAGGCCCGTATCGAGGAGTTCAACGCCCTCGCCGGCCATGAGCACGTCCACAAGGGCATGACGTCCCGGGACCTGACCGAGAACGTCGAGCAGCTGCAGATCCGGCTGTCCCTGGAGCTCGTCCGGGACCGCGCCGTCGCCGTCCTGGCCCGCCTCGGCCGGCTCGCCGCCGAGCACGCGGAGCTGGTCGTGGCCGGCCGCTCCCACAATGTGGCCGCGCAGGCCACGACGCTGGGCAAGCGCTTCGCGACCACCGCCGACGAGCTGCTGGTGGCCTTCGCCCGCGTCGAGGAGCTGCTCGGCCGCTACCCGCTGCGCGGCATCAAGGGCCCCGTCGGCACCGCGCAGGACATGCTGGACCTGCTGGGCGGTGACGCGGACAAGCTCGCCGAGCTGGAGCGCCGCATCGCCCACCACCTGGGCTTCGCGCACGCCTTCACCTCCGTAGGCCAGGTCTACCCGCGCTCGCTGGACTACGAGGTGGTCACCTCCCTCGTGCAGCTGGCCGCCGCCCCCTCCTCGCTGGCGAAGACGGTCCGGCTGATGGCCGGGCACGAGCTGGTGACCGAGGGCTTCAAGCCGGGCCAGGTCGGTTCCTCGGCGATGCCGCACAAGATGAACACCCGCTCCTGCGAGCGCGTCAACGGTCTGATGGTGATCCTGCGCGGCTACGCCTCCATGGCCGGTGAGCTGGCGGGCGACCAGTGGAACGAGGGCGATGTCTCCTGCTCCGTGGTGCGCCGGGTCGCGCTGCCGGACGCGTTCTTCGCCCTCGACGGGCTGCTGGAGACCTTCCTGACGGTCCTCGACGAGTTCGGCGCGTTCCCCGCGGTCGTCGCCCGCGAGCTGGACCGCTACCTGCCGTTCCTCGCCACGACCAAGGTGCTGATGGCGGCCGTGCGGGCCGGGGTCGGCCGGGAGGTCGCGCACGAGGTCATCAAGGAGCACGCGGTGGCCTCCGCGCTGGCGATGCGCGAGCAGGGCGCCGAGCGCAACGAGCTCCTCGACAAGCTGGCCGCCGACGAGCGCATCCCGCTGGACCGCGCGGGCCTGGACGCGCTCATGGCCGACAAGCTGTCCTTCACCGGTGCCGCGGCGGACCAGGTCGCCTCGCTCGTGGCCCGCATCGAGGAGATCGCCGGCAAGCACCCCGAGGCCGCGGCCTACGTGCCGGGCGCGATCCTCTGACATGACGCCCGCCGAACTGCGGGCAGCCCGCGACCGTCTGGTGCCCGATGTCGTGGCGGACGGTCTGCGGGTGCTGTTCTGCGGCATCAACCCGGGGCTGATGTCGGCCGCGACCGGGCACCACTTCGCGCGCCCCGGCAACCGGTTCTGGCCCGTGCTGCACGCGTCGGGGTTCACGCCCCGGCAGCTGCGGCCGGCCGAGCAGGAGGAGCTCCTCGGGTACGGGCTGGGCATCACCAATGTCGTGGCGCGGGCGTCGGCGCGGGCCGACGAGATATCCGCCGAGGAGTTCCGCGAGGGCGGCCGGATCCTGACCGCCAAGGTGGAGCGGCTGCGGCCGCGCGTGCTCGCGGTGGTCGGCGTCACCGCCTACCGCACCGCCTTCGGCGAGAAGAAGGCCGTGATCGGCCCGCAGGAGCGGACGATCGGCGCGACCCGGATCTGGGCGCTGCCCAACCCCAGTGGTCTGAACGCCTCGTGGACGCTGCCGCGCATGGCCGAGGAGTACGGGCGGCTGCGCGCGGCCGCCGAGGCCGGCTGAGCACGGCGGGTGCGGGCCCGCCCGGGAAGGCTCGCCACCCTGCCCGGCAGCGGCTACCATCCGCCGGGCAGGCAAAGGACACGCAAAGCAGGAGGCGGCACGTGGGGCGGCTCACCGGTGGGGACCCGTCTCTGCTGCGGCGCATCAACTCGGCCGTGGTCCTGCGGGCGTTGCGTGCCGCCGCCTCCCCGGTGCCCGGTACCGCCCCCACCCTCACGCATCTGGTGCGGGTCACCGGGCTGTCCCGGCCGACCGTGGAGGGCGTGGTCGAGGGGCTGGTCGAGTCCGGTCTGGTCGCGGAGGTGCCCGCCGAGGAGGGCGAGGCCCGGCGGCAGGGCCGTCCGGCGCGCCGGTTCCGGTTCCGGACGGAGGCCGGGCATCTGCTGGGCATCGAGATCGGGGCGCACCGGGTCGCCGTGCTGCTGGCGGATCTCGGCGGGCAGGTCGTCGGCGCCGAGTCGGCCGCGGTGACCGAGACGGCGTCCGCCGACGAACGGCTGGCGTGCGTCCGCCGCACCGTCGAGAGCCTGCTGGAGCGTACGGGCGTGCCGTCGGCCTCGCTGTGGGCGGTCGGGGTGGCCGGCCCGGGCATCGTCGAGGCGGACGGCACGGTGCGGCTGGGCACCGCGCTGCCCGGCTGGACGGGGCTGCCGCTCGGGGAGCGGCTGCGCGCCCGTTTCCACTGCCCGGTGCTGGTGGAGAACGACGCGAACGCGGCGGCCGTGGCCGAGCACTGGAAGGGCGCGGCCACCGGCTCGCAGGACGTCGTCTTCGTCCTCGCCGGGCTGAGCCCGGGCGCCGGCTCGCTCATCGGCGGCCGGCTGCACCGGGGCTTCGGCGGCGCCGCCGGGGAGATCGGCGCGCTGCACCTGCTGGGCCGCGAGGCCACCCCGGAGGAGGTCCTGTCGACGACGGGCGAGCCGCTGCACCCGCTGGACGAGGGGCAGGTGGCGCGCGTGTTCGCGCTGGCGCGCTCGGGCGACGAGCGGGCCGGGGCGGCCGTGGAGCGCTTCATGCGCCGCCTGGTGCACGACGTGGCCGCCCTGGTCCTGGCACTCGACCCGGAGCTCGTCGTGGTGGGCGGCTGGGCCGCGGGGCTGGACGGTCTCCTGCCGCCGCTGCGCGCCGAGTTGGCCCGCTACTGTCTGCGCCCGCCCCGGGTGGTGCAGTCGCTCCTGGGGGAGGCGGCGGTGGCGACGGGGGCGTTGCGGCTGGCTCTGGACCAGGTGGAGGAGAAGCTGTTCGCGGTGGAGGGGCGCCAGGACCTGTCCGTCGGCCCAGGTGCCCCGTAACGCGCGCGTCGAACCGTTTCAGCCCGCCAGCAGCTGCATGCCGGGCCCGCCCGTGTCCCCGAACGTCAGCCTGCAGGTGTCGGCCCGGTACGTGGCCACGGACACCGCCGCCGTGCCGCCTCCGGCGAAGTAGCGCGTGGTGACCAGGAGTACGGGCGCGCCCGGCAGCCGGTCGAGCTTCTTGGCGTCGTCGGCGCGGGCCGAGCCGAGCTCGACGGACCGGTCCTGCCCGTCGAGCGGGAGGCGCTGCAGTTCGCGCAGGACGGCGCGGGCGCGGGCGGCTCCGGCGAGCGTGCCGAGGGCGGCCGTCGCGGGCAGGGTCGCGGCCGGGACGTAGAGCAACTCGGCGGCCACGGGCTGCCCGTGGCTCCTGCGGATGCGGCGGACGACGTGCACCGGGTCGTCGGAGGGCACGCCGAGCGCGCGGGCGACCGCGTGCGGCGGCTGTGCCTCGGCGGAGTCGACGGGCTGCCAGATCTCGGGGCCGCCGCCGGGCCAGGAGCGCTCGCCGTCGCCGACGGCGACGACCGTGCGGGGCGGGGCGACGGTCGTGCCGACGCCCCGGCGGCGCTGCAACCGGCCCTCCAGCTCCAGTTGTTCGAGCGCCTGGCGGAGCGTGGCGCGGGCCACGCCGAAACGGGCGGCGAGCTCACGCTCGTTGGGCAGGATCTCCCCCACCGCGAACTCCGAGTCGAGCGCCTCGCTCAGGACGGTCTTCAGGTGCCAGTACTTCGGCTCCGGCACCGTTTCCGGCTGTGTGATCCCCACCCTGATCCTCCGCCAGCTTTTCGCGCTCTTCTTTATGAAAGGTTGTTGCAGTATGCCTGCGACCATAGGGCGGCGCACAGGCTTGGTCAAGACCAATGCCGTGATGCTCCGCGGCTTCCGTTACGGTGATCGATCATCGGTGTACATCTCGGGGGAAGGCGGCGGGAATGTCCGTGACGGACAAGGTCACTGTGGTCACCGGCGGCGGCAGGGGCATCGGCGCGGCCGTCGCGCTCCGCCTGGCGCGCGCGGGCCACCGCGTCGGCATCGGCTACGCACGCGACCGGCAGGCTGCGGAGGAGACGGCGGCGGCCGTGCGCGCGGAAGGCGTCGCGTGTGTGGCGGTGCGGGCCGACACCAGCGACGAGAGCGCGGTGGACGAGCTCTTCGCGACGGTGCGCGAGCGGCTGGGACCGGTGACGGGTCTGGTCAACAACGCGGGGATCACGGGGCTGTTGGGCCGCTTCACCGAGACACCGGTGGAGCGGATACGCCGCGTCGTGGACGTGAACGTCACGGGCGCACTGCTCTGCGCACGGCGGGCGGCGCTGGAGATGTCCACGCGGCACGGCGGCACCGGCGGGGCGGTCGTGAACATCTCCTCGGCGGCCGCGACCCTGGGCGCCCCCGGTGAGTACGTGCACTACGCGGCGAGCAAGGCGGCCGTGGACGCGATGACGGTGGGGCTGGCCAAGGAGCTCGCCGAGGAGGGCGTCCGCGTCAACTGCGTGCAGCCGGGCATGATCGCGACCGGTATCCACGCGGCCATGGGCGACCCGGAACGGCCGTGGAAGAAGGCCTCGGCCGTGCCGATGGGCCGCCCCGGCGAGCCGGAGGAGATCGCGGGGGCGGTGGCCTGGCTGCTGTCGGCGGAGGCGTCGTACACGACGGGCGCGGTGCTGCGGGTGGCGGGCGGGCTGTGACCGCCCGGTCTCAACCCCCCGCGAGCGCGCCCAGTTTGTCCGGGTTGCGCTGGAGGTAGACGGCCGTGATCCGGCCGTCGACGACGTCCAGGGCCAGCGCGGTGTCCGGGCGTCCGCCGTCCAGCAGGAGCACCGCCGGGCCGCCGTTGAGCTCCAGGAAGCGCAACTCGGCGCCGGCGGGGGTGTTCGGGGCGACGGCGAGCAGGAAGCGGGCGACCTTGTCGGCGGACTCGATGACGCGCAGCGGCGCCTTGCTCCTGCCGCCGCTGTCGCCGACGAGACGGACGTCGGGGGCGAGGAGCTCCAGCATGCGCTCGAAGCTGCCGCCACCGGCGGCGGCGAGGAACTGCTCGGTGAGCTCGCGGCGTTGGACGGGGTCGACGGCGAACCGGGGTCTGCGCTCGTCGACATGGCGGCGGGCGCGCCCCGCCAGCTGGCGCACGGCCGCCTCGGAGCGCTCCAGTACCTCGGCGATCTCCCGGTAGGGGAAGCCGAAGGCCTCACGGAGCACGAAGACGGCGCGCTCCAGCGGGGAGAGGGATTCGAGGACGACGAGCACGGCCAGGGAGACGGAGTCGGCGAGGACCGCCTGCTCGGCGGTGTCGGGCACGGCGGGCCCGTAGTCGGTGACCAGCGGTTCGGGCAGCCACGGCCCGACGTACGCCTCGCGGCGGGCGCGGTCCTGGCGCAGCCGGTCGAGGGCGAGCCGGGTGGTGACGCGTACGAGATAGCCGCGGGCGTCGCGCACGTCCCCGTGTTCGGCGCGGGACCAGCGCAGCCACGCCTCCTGCACGATGTCCTCGGCGTCCCCGACGCGGCCCAGCATGCGGTAGGCCACGCCGGTCAGGACGGGCCGTTGTTCCTCGAACGCCGTCAGCGCGCGTTCCCTCGTCGTCGTCACCGCTCCATCCCAGCCGCCCGCGCCGCGACTTGTCCACATGAGGTGGCTCTCATCGCGCTCTCATCCGTTCGGCCCGTCCGGCTGCGGGTCCGCGGGGCGGGGCGCCCATACTGACCGCACAGGGTCTACCCAGGAGTAACCGTTGCTGACATCCTGTCTCGGTACATCGGCTGCCGCCCGCGGACGACGAGGAGCCACCCCATGACCGACACAGTCGCCTTCAGTGTCACGACCCCCGCCGGAGCACGGACCGTCGAGATGTCCTACGAACGCCTCGGCGGCGGTGAACCGTTGGTCCTGCTGCACGGCATAGGGCATCACTTGCAGGCCTGGGACCCGGTCACCGGGATCCTCGCCGCCGAGCGCGACGTGATCGCCGTCGACCTGCCGGGCTTCGGGTCCTCCCCCGCGCTGCCCGGCGACATCAGCTACGACCTGCAGGGCGTGACCCCGGTGCTCGGGGCGTTCTTCGAGACCCTGGGCCTGGACCGGCCGCACGTCGTGGGGAACTCGCTCGGCGGGCTGCTGGCCCTGCAACTGGGCCACGACAAGCTGGTGCGCAGCGTCACCGCGCTCTCCCCCGCCGGATTCTGGACGGAGGCCGAGCGCCGTTACGCCTTCGCGGTGCTGACGGGCATGCGGCGCGGCGCGCTCTCGCTCTCCCCGCAGGCCGTCGCCCGGCTGGCGCGGACGGCGGCGGGGCGGGCGGCCCTGGTGAGCCCCATCTACGCGCGGCCGGGCCGCCGTTCGCCGGACGCGGTGATCGCCGAGACGCGGGCCATGCGCGAGGCGACCGGTTTCGAGGCCACGCTCGCGGCGGGCCGGGGCGGCGTGCTGTTCACGCACGACGTGCCGGACGTGCCGGTGACGGTCGGCTGGGGCACCCGTGACCGGATCCTGCCGCGCCGTCAGGGGGCGCGGCTGAAGCGGCTGATCCCCGGCGCGCGGCTGGTGCGGCTGCCCGGCTGCGGGCACGTCCCGATGAACGACGATCCGGCGCTCGTCGCCCGCGTCATCCTCGACGCCACCCGCCCCCGCTCCGCCGGCTGATCCTCCCGGCCCGCGCGCCCCGGGCCGCGGCAGTGGCGCGTCGGCCCGCCGGGGCACGCCCGCGATGGCATGGTGGGCCCGTCCCGCGCGGTGCGAGCGAGAGGTCGGTGCGCGATGAGCAACAGGGCTGCCGAGGAGGTCGATGTCGTCGACGTCGTCGTCATCGGGCTGGGTCCGGGCGGCGAGTACGTGGCGGGCCGGCTGGCCGAGGCCGGGCTCGCCGTGGTGGGCGTCGAGGCGGAGCTGGTGGGCGGCGAGTGCCCGTACTGGGGCTGTGTGCCCAGCAAGATGATGATCCGGGCCGGGAACCTGCTCGCGGAGGCCCGGCGCGTCCCCGGCATGGCGGGCGCGGCGCGCGTCGAGCCGGACTGGACGCCGGTGGCCGCGCCGATCCGCGACGAGGCCACCGACGACTGGGACGACCGGGTCGCCGCCGAGCGCCTCACCGGCAAGGGCGGACGCCTGGTGCGCGGCCGCGGCCGGCTCGCCGGGCCGGGGCGGGTGAGCGTGGCGGCACAGTCCGCCGGGGAGGCCGCGCGGGAGTTCACGGCCCGGCGCGGGGTCGTGCTCGCCACCGGCTCCCGCCCGCAGATCCCGCCGGTGCCGGGCCTGGCCGGTGCGCCGTACTGGACGAACCGGGAAGCGGTCTCCGCGAAGGAGGCGCCCGCCTCGCTGCTGGTGCTCGGCGGCGGCTCGATCGGGGTGGAACTCGCCCAGGTCTACGCGCGCTTCGGCACCCGCGTCACCGTCGTCGAGGCCCTGGAACGGCTGGTGCCGGCCGAGGAGCCGGAGGCGGCCGAGCTGCTCGCCGGGATCCTGCGCAAGGAGGGGATGGAGCTGCGTACGGGCGCGAGGGCGGCCGAAGTGCGCCACGACGGCGGGGAGTTCACGCTCGTCCTCGCGGACGGCACGCGACTGACGGGCGAGCGGCTGCTGGTGGCCACGGGCCGCCGCCCGGACCTCGGTGAGCTGGGCCTGGAGACCGTGGGGCTCGATCCGGCCGCGCGGGCGCTGCCCGTCGACGGCCGGATGCGGGCGGCGCCGGGTCTGTGGGGCGTGGGCGATATGACCGGGCACGGGGCGTTCACCCACGTCGCGATCCACGAGGCGGAGATCGCCGTCCGGGACGTGCTCGGCCGGGGCGGGCCGGATGCCGACTACCGGGCGCTGCCGCGCGTGACGTTCACCGACCCGGAGATCGGCGCGGTGGGCCTGACCGAGGAGCAGGCCCGCGAGCGGGGGCTGCGGGTGCGCACGGCCCTGTCGCGGGTGCCGTCCTCCTCGCGCGGCTGGATCCACAAGGCGGGCAACGAGGGCCTGGTCAAGCTCGTCGAGGATGCCGACCGCGGGGTCCTGGTGGGGGCGTGTTCCATGGGGCCGATGGGCGGCGAGGTGCTCTACGGGCTGGCGGTGGCCGTGCAGGCGGAGGTGCCGGTGGAGACGCTGCTGCACATGATCTACGCGTACCCCACGTTCCATCGGGGCGTGCAGGACGCGCTCATGGCCCTGCGGCAGCGGGCCTGAGACACAGAACCCCAGAGAAGAACGCCAGAGAAAAACGCAGAGAAAAACCGCTGAGAAAACCGGACAGTTACCGACAAGGAGTGCCCTTTACCCACTGGTCACAGACCGTTCTCGATCACGCAACACCGCTCGGTCAGGGTGGGCCCCATGACCGACGAGCCCACCGCCCACCCGCAGCGGACCGGCGCCTGGCGGCACGACGCCGTCGAGCTGGCGGCCCTGTTCACGGCGGTCGCGGCCGCCGACGCCGTGGCCAACACGGTCGCGCACGGCCCCGACGGGCCGACCCTGCTGTTCGGCTCGGCCGGGGCGCTGCTGGCCACGGCCGGCTTCCACACCTGGTGGGGCAGGCGCCGCCGGGAGCGCGCCCGGCGGCACCTGCCGGCCGTCCCGCCCGCGCCGGCCTCCGGCGACGAGGGCCCGACCGCGCTGTGGCGGATGCGGACGACCGTCCGCGACGAGCCGGGCAGCCTGGCCACCCTGTGCCTGGCACTGGCCCGCCACCGCGTGGACATCCTGAGCCTGCAGACGCACCCGCTGGCCGACGGCACCGTCGACGAACTGCTGCTGCGCGCCCCGGCCGTGCTCCCCCGCGCCGAGCTGGCCGCGGCGGCCGCGGCCGGCGGGGGCCGCGACACCTGGCTGGAGCGCGCGGACGCCCACGACCTCGTCGACGCCCCGACCCGGGCCCTGAACCTCGCCACCCGCACCGCCCTGGACACGGCGGAACTCCCCCTGGCCCTCCGCAAGTTGTTCGGCCGCTGCACCATCCGCCACACCCCGGCCCGCGGCCCGCGCAAGGGCCGGCCCCTGCCGGCGGAGGGCTCGTGGGAGGGCACGGTCATGCGGCTGCGGGACCCGGCCGGGGGGACGATCACGGTCGAGCGCCCGTATCTGCCGTTCACCCCCACCGAGTTCGCCCGGGCCCGCGCGCTCGTGGAGCTCGACGCGCGGCTCGGCCCCCGGCTGCCCCGCCACGGGGACGTGCTGGAGCTCCCCGAGGGCGGCGGGATCACCGTGCGCCGTGCGGACTCCGGCGACCTGGCCGCGGCGCACGAGATGCACGAGCGCTGCTCGCCCGCGACGCTGGCCGCGCGCTACCACGGTCCCGCCGGGGACGCCGACCGCTATCTGCGGCACCTGCTCGGCCCGCGCTTCGGCCGCACCCTGGCCGCCTGGAACGGCTCCGGGCAACTGGTGGCCCTGGGGCATCTGCTGTGGGACGGCGAGGAGACCGAGATCGCGCTGCTGGTGGAGGACGAGTGGCAGCAGCGCGGCGTGGGGCGCCAACTGCTGCGCCGGCTGACGGAGATGGCGCGCGCGGCCGGCTGTGAGAGCGTCTACGCCGTCACCCAGGCGTCCAACACCGGCATGGTCGCGGCGATGCGCTCGCTGGACCTGCCCCTGGACTACCAGATGGAGGAAGGCACGCTCGTCGTCACGGCCCGGCTCGCGCAGACCCCCGAGGCGGCGCGCCGGCAACCGTAGCCGCCCCGGTCGTGCGTCCGGCGCGGACGCGATACCCCGTGGCGTGCACGCGCGTCGCGTACGAGGATGTGCCGCATGCCCAACCACACCAGTGACGCGCTGCCCCGTCGGATCGCCGACGCCCACGTCGACGCGTACACCGCGCTCGACCCGATCACCGGCACGTATCTGGGGGTGCCGGAGTCCTCCCGGCACCTGCCGGACTTCTCGCCCTCCGGACAGGAGGCCGTGGCCTCCCTGACGCGCACGACCCTCGACCGGCTCGCCGAAGCGGAGAAGCGGCCGGGTGCCGAGGACGAGCGCGAGCGGCGCTGCGCGCGGCTGCTGCGGGAGCGGCTGACCGCCGAACTCGCGGTGCACGAGGCGGACGAACCGCTGCGCACCGTCAGCAATCTGCACTCTCCGCTGCACGCCGTCCGGGACGTCTTCACGATCACCCCCACGGACACCGACGAGGACTGGGCGGCCGTCGCCGCGCGGCTGCGGGCCGTGCCCGCCGCCCTGGAGGGCTACCGCGCTTCCCTCGCCGAGGGCCTCGCCCGCAAGCTGCCGGGCGGTCCGCGGCAAGTCGCCACGGTCGTCGGGCAGTTGGCGGAGTGGATCGGGACGGACGGCGGCTGGTTCCGGGAGTTCACCGCGCCCGGGCCCGAGGCACTGCGCACGGAGCTGGACGAGGGGGCGGCCGCCGCGACCGGCGCCCTGGCCGCGCTGCGCGACTGGCTGCGCGAGGTGTACGCCCCCGCCGTGGAGGGCGCGCCCGACGTGGTGGGCCGCGAGCGCTACACCCGTTTCGCACGCCTGTGGAACGGTACCGACCTCGACCTGGACGAGGCGTACGCGTACGGCTGGGGGGAGTTCCACCGTCTGCTGGGCGAGATGCGCACGGAGGCGGAGAAGATCCTGCCGGGCGCGGCCACCCCCTGGCAGGCGCTGGCCCATCTCGATACGCACGGCGCGCACATCGAGGGCGTGGAGGAGGTGCGCCGCTGGCTGCAGCAGTTGATGGACGAGGCGATCGAGGCGCTGGACGGCACGCACTTCGACCTGGCGGAGCGGGTCAAGCGCGTCGAGTCGCGCATCGCGCCGCCCGGCACCGCCGCGGCCCCGTACTACTCACCGCCGTCGGAGGACTTCTCCCGTCCGGGCCGCACCTGGCTGCCGACGATGGGCCGTACCCGTTTCCCGGTCTACGACCTGGTCTCCACCTGGTACCACGAGGGCGTGCCCGGCCACCATCTGCAGCTGGCGCAGTGGACGCACGTCGCCGGCCGGCTCTCGCGCTACCAGGCCACGCTCGGCCAGGTCAGCGCCAACGCCGAGGGCTGGGCGCTGTACGCGGAGCGCCTGATGGACGAGTTGGGCTTCCTCGCCGACCCCGAGCGCCGCCTGGGCTATCTCGACTGCCAGATGATGCGGGCCGTCCGCGTGATCATCGACATCGGTATGCACCTGGAGCTGGAGATCCCCGCCCACTCCCCCTTCCACCCGGGCGAGCGCTGGACGCCCGCGCTGGCACAGGAGTTCTTCGCCCGGCACTCCTCGCACCCGGCGCCGTACGTCGAGAGCGAGCTGGTGCGCTATCTGGGCATGCCGGGCCAGGCCATCGGCTACAAGCTGGGCGAGCGGGCCTGGTTGACGGGCCGGGCGGCGGCGCGCAGGGCGCACGGTGCCGCGTTCGACCTGAAGGCGTGGCACATGGCGGCGCTCTCGCAGGGTTCGCTGGGGCTGGACGACCTGGTGGCGGAGCTGTCGGTGCTGTGAGCCGGGCCCGTGGGGGCGGCTCCGACGGGCCGCCCCCTCGGGTGGGTCCGGCTCAGGCGCCGGCGGTGCGGTGCCGGATCGTGGAGCCGGTGCGGCCCTTGAGGACCTGGAGCTGGGCGGGGATGCGGCGGCGCAGGTCGGCGACGTGGCTGACGATGCCGACGGCGCGGTCGCGTTCGCGCAGGGTGTCGAGGACGTCGAGGACCTCGTCGAGGGTCTGCTCGTCGAGGCTGCCGAAGCCCTCGTCGATGAAGAGGGTGTCCAGGCGGACGCCGCCGGCTTCCTCGGTGACGACGTCGGCGAGACCGAGGGCGAGGGAGAGGGAGACGAAGAAGGTCTCGCCTCCGGAGAGGGTGGAGGTGTCGCGTTCGCGTCCGGTCCAGGCGTCGACGACGTGCAGGCCGAGGCCCGAACGGCGGGTTCCGGAGCGGGCGTCGGAGTGGACGAGGGTGTAGCGGCCGTCGGACAGGTGCCGCAGGCGGACGGTCGCGGCGGCGGCGACCTGCTCCAGGCGGGCTGCCAGGACGTAGGACTCCAGGCGCATCTTGCGTTCGTTGTGCGCGGAGGTGCCGGCGGCGAGGTTGGCGAGAGCGGTGACGCGCCGGTGTTCCGTACGGAGGGGGGCCAGCGCGCGGACGTCGGCGAGGGCCTCGGCGGAGAGCCGGTCGAGGTCGGCGCAGCGGGTACGGGCCGCGTGGTCCCGGGTGCGGGCCTGTTGAAGCCGTGCGTCGGCGGCGGCGAACCGCGCGTCGGCGGCGGCGGGGTCGGCCGGGGGCCTGCGGGCGGCCTCGGCGGTCCGGGCGTCGGCGAGGCGCGCGGCGGTGGCGCTCTCCTCGCGCTGCCAGGCGTCGAACCGTTCCTGCAGCGCCTGTTGCCCGCTGTCCGGGAGCGCGGCCTCGGCGGCGTCCCGGGGGGTGGCGAATCCGGCGTGGCGGGCGGCTTCGGCGAGGTGGGTGCCGGCCGTGCGCAGGGCGTCGGCCGTGTCGGTGGCGGCCCGCGCCGCCTCGGTGGCGGCGGCGACGAGGGCCGCGCGCCGTTCCAGCAGTGCCGCGCGGGCGGCGACACTGCCGGCTCCGCCGCGGGCCCGCGTCAACTCCGTTGCGAGCTCGCGCAGTTCGTCGTCGACGGCGGTAAGGCGGCGGTCCCGGGCGGCGGTACGGACCCGGGCGGCCTGCCGGGCGTCGTGATGCCCGGCACGGTCCTGCTCGGCACGGGCGAGGGCCTCGCGGGCGGCGGGGGCGTCGGCGGCGGCCGCGCGGGCCTGCCGCAGGGCGCGGTCGGTCTCCTCGGCGGCGTCGGCGAGTTCGGCGGTGGTGGCGTCCCCGGCTTCGGCACGGGCGCGGGCGAGGTCGTCGCGCAGAGCGTCCAGGGCGCGCTCGGCCCGCTGCCGGGCGTCGTCGGCGCGCTGGACGTCCTCGAAGGCGCGGTCCTCGTCGGCGGCTTCGACGTGGCCGGGCTCGGGGCGGGCCGGGGCGGGGTGTCCGGTGGCACCGCACACGGGGCACGGCGCGCCGTCGGCCAGCGCGTCGGCGAGTTCGGCGGCGACCCCGCGCAGGCGGCGTTCGCGCAGGCCGAGCCAGTGTTCGCGGGCGGTGGCGGCGGCTTCGCGGGCGGCGAGCAGGGCGGCCTCGGCGGCCGAGAGTCCGCCGGTGAGGCGGTCGCGTTCGCGGGCGGCGGCCAGGCGCCGCCGGGCGGGCTCGGTCTCGCCTTCGAGGCGGGCGGCGCGGGTGGCGGCCGCGTGGGCGGCCTCGACGCGCTGTTCGGCGGCGGCCCGGCGCTCGTCCCAGCCGGCGAGCCAGTCCTCGGCGGCGGCGAGGGCGGCCGCGTCGGCGGCGGCCTCGCTGCTCAGGGCGGCGCGTTCGGCGGTGAGGGCGGCGGCGCGTTCCTCGGTGCGGCGGGCGGCGGCCAGTTCGCCGAGTTCCTCGCGCAGGGACCGTTCCAGGGCGGCGAGTTGCGCGGTGGTGGCGGTGGCGTGCTCGGGGGGCAGCGGGCGGCGGGCGTCCTGCTCGGCGGCGAGGGCCTCCTGGTGGGCGTGCGCGGCGCTGTCGCGCAGGCCGAGCGCGAGGGTCACGGGGGCGGCGGCGCGGGCGCGTTCCAGGCGCGTGCGCACGCGGTCGTGTTCGGGGCGCTGTGCTTCCAGGGTGGCGGCGCGCTGCCGGGCCTCGGCGAACTGCTGCTGCAGTCCGGCGAGTTCGTGGACGTCCTGGGCGTGCTGCTGGGCGGCCCGGCTTGCCTGGTCGGCGGTCTCCAGGGCGACGGCGGCGATGTCCCGCTGCTCGCGGGCGACCGTGCGGGCCACGGCGGCCCAGGAGAGCACGGCCTCGGCGAGGTCGTCCCCGGCGGGGGCCTGCTGCCGGTCGGCGGTACGGGCCGTACGGGCACCGGCGCGCTGCCGCGGTACGGGCGTGCCCGTACCGGCGGGCAGCGGCAGCGCGTCGGCGTCCGGGCCCCGGCCCGCGGCCTGCGCCATGCGGTGGGCGAGCCCGGTGAGTTGCGCATCGGCGGCCGCGACCTGTTTCTCGCTTGCGCGGCGCAGTTCGGCCAGGTGCTCCTCGACGGCGGCGAAGCGGCCGGTGTCGAAGAGTTTGCCGAGGAGCTTGCCGCGCGCGGAGTCCTCGGCGCGCAGGAAGCGCGCGAACTCGCCCTGCGGCAGCAGGACGACCTGGCAGAACTGGTCCCGGCTCATGCCGATCAGCTGGAGGATCTCCTCGCCGATCTCCTGGTGGGAGCGGCTGAGCCCGTCCCACCGGTCGCTGCCCGGCCGCCACTCGCGCAGTTCGCTGACGGCCCGCTCGCGGGTCAGGCCCTCGCCGCGCTTCTTGGGCCGGTAGTGCTCGGGCCGCCGGGTGATCTCCAGGCGGCGGCCGCCGGCGGTGAACTCCAGGCGCACCTCGGTGGCGGTGCCGGGGGCGGCGTGGTCGCTGCGCAGGGTGGGGCCGCTCTCGCGGGCGCCGGGCACCGCTCCGTAGAGGGCGTAGCACACGGCGTCGAGGACGGAGGTCTTGCCGGCGCCGGTGGGCCCGTGCAGCAGGAAGAGGCCGGCGGCGGAGAGCGTGTCGAAGTCGACGTGCTGAGTGGCGCCGAAGGGGCCGAAGGCGGTGACGGTGAGCCGGTGGAGTCTCATCGGCGGGCCTCGCTGTCGTCGGCGCGCACGGCGTCGAAGGCGTCGGCGAGCAGGGCGCGTTCGGCGGTGTCGGGGCCGTGGCCGCCGCGTACGTGGGCCACGAAGTCCTCGGCGATCTGCTGGTCGGTGCGGCCGCGCAGCCGCCGGGCGTAGGAGGCGAGCGGGTCCTCGTCCGGCCGTTCGGGCTCGAAGGCGAGGCTGACGATGTGCGGGAAGCGCTTGGCGAGGCGGGCCATGGGTTCGTCGGGGCGCAGCGGGTCGGTGAGGACGGCCTCGACCCAGGCGTTCTCGTGCCGGGCGTGCGCGGGGTCGGCGAGCAGGTCCGCGAGGCGGCCGCGGAGCCGGGCCAGGGGGCGGGGCACGGGGGTGTCGAGGCGGTCGGCGGTGACGGTGCCGTCGGCGTCGAGGTCGACGAGCCACATGGTCTTGCGGTGGTGGGCCTCGGAGAAGGAGTAGGCGAGCGGGGAGCCGGAGTAGCGGACGCGTTCGGTGAGGGTCTGGGCGCCGTGGAGGTGGCCGAGGGCGGTGTAGTCGATGCCGTCGAAGAGTGCGGCGGGGACGGCGGCGACGCCGCCGACGGCGATGTCGCGTTCGCTGTCGCTGCTCACGCCGCCGGAGACGAAGGCGTGGGCGAGGACGACGGAGCGGGTGCCGGCGGGGCGGCCGGCGAGGTCGGCGCGGACGCGGTCCATGGCGGCTTCGAGGACGGCGGCGTGGCCCGGCCGCTCGGCGCCCAACTCGGCGCGTACCAGGGCGGGTTCGAGGTAGGGCAGTCCGTAGAAGGCGACGTCGCCGTGGGCGTCGGGGAGCACGACGGGCGTGCCGCACTCGGCGGGGGCGGTGCGCAGGTGGATGCCGGCCCGTTCGATGAGGCCGGCGCCGACGCCGAAGCGGCGCGGCGAGTCGTGGTTGCCGGAGATCATCACGGTGGGCACGCCGAGGCCGGCGAGGCGGTGCAGGGCGTCGTCGAAGAGTTCGACGGCGGCGAGCGGCGGTACGGCCCGGTCGTAGATGTCGCCCGCGACGAGGACGACGTCGACGTCGTGCTCGCGGACGGCGGTCACCAGGTGGTCGAGGAAGGCACGCTGGGCGTCGAGCAGGCTCGTGCGGTGGAAGCTGCGGCCCAGGTGCCAGTCGGAGGTGTGCAGAAACCTCACGGGGCGGCTCCGTCCGGCATGTTCCGCGCTCCTCCTCGTCGGGTCTGCACCAGCGCAGCAGACTACTGGACGCCGGATGCGGCCGTGTCGGCGGTGGCGGGAATCCGGCCAGCGGCGGGGGCGGGGCGATCCGGACCGTCCCGGGTCCGGTATCGCGCGGCACCGGCCGCTCCGGCTCACTTCACGAAGTCCTCCACGACCTTGGGCGGCCAGGTGCCGACCTTGAGCACGCCCATGGAGTAGGCGCGGGAGACCAGTGCGGCGCGGTTGGGCACCTTCAGCTTCCGCAGCAGGCAGGTGACGTGGTACTCGACGCCCTGCCGGCTCAGGTACAGGCGTGAGGCCAGGGGGATGGTGGAGACGCCGGCGGCGATGCCTTCGAGGATGCGGGCGTCCATCTCGGAGAGGATCTTCTTCTGGTGGGTGACGACGCGCGCGCCCTCGGTGTCCCGGGCGGCGGGCATCATCACCAGGATCGCGGTCGTGTCGGGCAGCCCGCCGCGCACCGTGACGGCGGTGAGGGGGACGGTGAAGGCCGACTCGGCGCCGGGGCCCACGGCGATGACGGGGGCGACGAAGCGCTGGTGCTTGCCTTCGAGCAGGTGGGAGAACTGGCGCATGAGCGGCTGCCGGACGCTCGGGTGCACCACGTCGTGGAAGCTGCGGCCGCATATCTCGGCGGACGAGCCGTTGAACTGCCGGAAGAACTCCTGGTTCGCCTGCTTGATGGTCAGGGCCGTATCGAGGGTCGCCATGCACAGACCCTGTTGTTCGGTCTGTTCCATGGGGGCGAGCGTTGCGTTCGACAAGAGAGGGTTTCCCTTTCGCGGAACTTCACACGGGGCACGGCGTGCACGGATCAGGGGAGGTCGATCGGGGAAGGTCAGGGAATTGATCGCGAGGCTAGTGAGACGCCGTGGCGGGGGTCAACGACCGCCGGGCCGGGGGTGCTTAACCCTGTGGTTCCGGCGCGGAGGTTCGGTAAGCGGTCCGGGGTTTCTTCGGTGTGCGGTACGGTCGCTCTCCCGCCAACTCCCCTGGTTCACGTCAGGAGATGGATTGCGCGGGACGGGTTCTCGCGGCTTCGGGTTGCCGTGTTGGCGCTAAAGATGCGTCGAGTTCTCCCGGCGCCCCGGTCCGGGGCCGGCCGCGGCTGCCCTTCGGTACGGGCGCGGCCGTACCGGGGCGGTGCGGGGCCGCCCGTACGCTCGCGGGGGCACTGCGCTGGTCCCGATGGCCGTACCGGGCGCGCGGCCCGGACACCCCACTGCCAGGATCCGGAATATGCGCCATATCCGACATGTGCCATCTCTGCCGTGGGGGCCCGGTCCGCGCCGGACCGCCGTCCGCGCCCTGGTCGTCCTGCTCGTCCTCGCGACCGGTGCCGCCTGCTCCACCCTGGGCGCCCCCGGGCCGGACCCCGGCGACGCCCGTGCCGTACAGGCGAAGGCGGCCCTGCAGCAGACCCCGGCGGAACGCGCGGCAGCCGCGAGGAAGTGGGGGGTCGAGCAGATACCCCTGCTCCCGCCGCTGCCCCCGGCCGTCAAGACCCATCCGGCGACGCCCGACTGGGCGTTCCAGGGCGCGGACCTCATCCCGGCGTTCGGGAGCGTGCCGACGACCGACAAGGTGGTCTTCCTGACCATCGACGACGGCGGCCACAAGGACCCCGAGTTCCTCCAGATGGTGCGCGACCTGCACGTGCCGTTCACGATGTTCCTCACGGACGAGAACGTGGGCGGCGACTACCACTACTTCAACGAGCTGCGCGCGCTGGGCAATTCGATCCAGAACCACACCCTCAAGCACCCGCAGCTCAACCACGAGTCCTACGAGCGGCAGCGCGAGGAGATCTGCGGCCAGCAGGACATCCTGGAGCGCGAGACCGGCACCCGCCCTCGGCTGTTCCGTCCGCCCTACGGCGACTTCGACCACGACACGCTGGCCATCGCCGAGGAGTGCGGGGTGCAGGCGGCCCCGCTGTGGGCCGAGGAGGCGTTCGCCGACCGCATCGACTACCGGGAGGACGACGCCCGTTTCCACCCCGGCGACATCATCCTCACCCACTTCAACGGGCCCGAGGAGTGGAACGGCTCCATGGGTGACATGCTGCGGCTGGTGCTGCGCAAGGCCACCGAGCAGGGGTACGCGCTGGCCCGCCTGGACGACTACGTGTGACGCCCCCCGGTGCCGCGCGGGCCGGATCAGCCGTAGGCCTCGCCGCCGAGCTCCAGCTCGGCCGTACCGGCCGTGGCATCGGCCAGCCAGGCCCGGAACGCCTCGACGTCCGCCTCGGGCAGCCCCACCTCGATCCGCACCCGCGCCCCGTAGCTCACCTCGCGCACGCTGCGCCCGGTGGCCCGCAGATCGTTCTCCAGCCGGCCCGCGCGCTGGTGGTCGACGGTGACGGCCGCGAGCCGGAACCGCTGCCGGGTCACCGTGCCCAGCACGTCCAGGGCCTCGCCGACCACGCCCCCGTACGCGCGGATCAGGCCGCCCGCGCCGAGCTTGACCCCACCGAAGTAGCGGGTGACGACGGCGACGACGTAGCGGACCTCGCGCCGCACCAGCATCTGGAGCATCGGCACTCCCGCCGTGCCGCCGGGCTCGCCGTCGTCACTGGCCTTCTGCACGGAGCCGTCGGCGCCGAGGACGTAGGCGAAGCAGTGGTGCCGGGCGGTCGGGTGCTCCTTGCGGACGCGGGCGATGAACGCCTGCGCCTCCTCCTCGGTCGCGGCGGGCGCGAGCGCGCAGATGAAGCGCGACCTGCTGATCTCGATCTCGTGCTCGCCCGCGCGGGCCACCGTCCGGTACTGCTCCTGCATCCCGCCACCCTATGCCCGGCCCCGGGCGGCCGACGAACCGGGAATGATCACAGGGGGCCGCACGTTGAGCGGGCATGTACGCAGAGTCGGGGATCATCCGGAAGATCATCGAGGAGACCGGCGACACCTGGGCGGTGGTCGGCCTCTCCGCGAACCAGCAGCGCGCGGCGTACGGCGTCGCGCGGGTGCTGCAGCGTCACGGCAAGCGGATCGTGCCCGTGCACCCGCGCGCGGAGACCGTGCACGGCGAGCGCGGGTACGCGAGCCTCGCCGAGATCCCCTTCCCCGTCGACGTGGTCGACGTCTTCGTGAACTCCGGGCGCGCGGGCACGGTCGCCGACGAGGCGGCCGCGATCGGCGCGCGGGCGGTCTGGTTCCAGCTGGGCGTGATCGACGAGGCGGCGTACGAGCGGACGCGGGCGGCCGGACTCCTCATGGTGATGGACCGCTGCCCGGCGATCGAGATCCCGCGGCTGGGCGCGCGGCGCGGCGGAGCGCTGCTGTGAAGGAGAACGCTGTGCCGGGAGGGCCGTTGATCGCCGGTGTGGGCGGCAAGGAACCGCGGATCTCCGAAGGGGCGTTCACGGCGCCGACGTCGGTCGTGGTCGGCGAGGTGACCCTCGCGGCCGGCGCGAGTGTCTGGTACCACGCGGTGCTGCGGGCCGACTGCGGCCCCGTCACCATCGGCGCCGGCAGCAACGTGCAGGACAACTGCACGGTGCATGTGGACCCCGGCTTCCCGGTGACGGTCGGCGAGCGCGTGACCGTGGGCCACAACGCGGTCCTGCACGGCTGCACCGTCGAGGACGACGTCCTCATCGGCATGGGCGCCACGGTCCTCAACGGCGCGCACATCGGGGCGGGTTCGCTCGTCGCGGCGCAGGCCCTGGTCCCGCAGGGCATGCGGGTGCCGCCGGGTTCGCTGGTCGCGGGCGTACCGGCGAAGGTGCGGCGCGAGCTGACGGCGGAGGAGCGGGAGCACATCCGCGTGAACGCGCAGATGTACGGGGAGCTGGCGCGGGCGCACCGGGACGTGGGGCGCGGCGGCCGCTGACGCGGCGGGGCGGCGGCCTGCCGGAGTGACCGCGACGGTCGGTCCGGCCCGCACGGCGGAACCGCACCGCGCAAAGCCTTCGGGCCCGCCCCGGACACTTCACGGGGCGGGCCCGAAGGCTTTCGCAACAAGCAGCCGGTCTCACTCGGCGGGGGTGGTGACCGCCTCCGCCCCGGCGGGCCGCGCGGCCTCCTTGGCCTCGGCCTTCTTCGCCCGCATCCGCATGACCACGAACGACCCGACACCGAAGAGCACGGCGGCCGCGAGCCCGATCCAGGAGAACCGGCCGATCCACTCCTCGGCGACCTTGCCGACGGTGTAGATCACAGCGACGGTACCGCCGGCCCAGACGATGGCGCCGAGCACGTTGGCGATGAGGAACTTCCAGTACGGCATCTTCAGCACGCCCGCGAGCGGCCCGGCGAAGATGCGCAGCAGGGCGATGAACCGGCCGACGAAGACGGCCCACATGCCCCACTTCTCGAAGGACTGCTCCGCCTTCGCGATGTGCGTCGGCCCGAAGTGCTTGGGGAACTTCCGGCCCAGCCACTCCAGCAGCGGCTTGCCGCCCTTGCGGCCGATGGAATAGCCGATCGAGTCACCGATGATCGCGCCCGCGATGGCACAGCCGGCCAGCACGTACGGGTTGATGTGGCTCTGCGTCGCCGCCATCAGCGTGGAGCTGACCAGGACGATCTCCCCGGGAAGCGGGATGCCCAGGCTCTCCAGCCCGATGACCCCGCCCACCACGAGGTAGACGGCGACCGCCGGCACCGATTCGAGCCACTCCTGGATGTGCAACGCCGGTTCCTCCCCGGTTGACGACCACTGCCGACCGCACGCCACTGCGGCGCACGGCGGGAAGCCTACTGGAGGGAAGGACTCGTTCTGGGGGCTGCGGGTTGCGAGGGTTGGGTTATTTGTTCGGTCGGCGACAGTGCCCTCCAGCACACACGCCGTACCGTCAGCCACTGTGCCCGGGTACGACCTCCAGCCGGCGCTCCGAAGGAGTGCGCGGGGCGATGGTGTGGGAGTAGTGCTGGTCGAAGGACAGAATGCGCGGCACGGGCAGACGCCAGGCCAGGCACGCGTTGACGGCGTCCGTCAGCCCGAGCGCACGGCCCTGATACCGGTCCAGCAGATCGCCCGCTTCGGTGAGGAGGCGACGGTCCACACCTGGAAGCCGAACCTGCCCCTGATTCTCCAGGGCGCAGATCGTCGCCACCGCGTGCCGCGCGGCCTTCTCGTTCAACCTCGTGATCAGCAGGTGATCGAGTTCGGCCAGGACCAGCGGCGAGACCACGAGGATGCGCGCGGTCGCGAGAGCAACCACGGCATCGTCGTGCCGGTCATCCTTACGGTTGAAGACCCCGAGCAGTACAGACGTGTCGGCCACAGCCACCAGCTGCGCCGGGGGAGTCAACGCCCGATCTCCTCTCGCAGGTACTCACCCGCGCGAGCGGAGAGATCCGGCGGACCGTCGAAGATGCCCCAGTCCCGGGCATCGATGGGCTCGGTGGGAATCGTGAGCGCTCCGGCGGCGTACTGAAGGGCGAGTTCCTCGGGTGTACGGCCCTCGACCGCGGCAAGTTCACGGAGTGCCGTCGCGACATCACCGGTCACGGTGACACTCGCCGTGATGGCGGGCTGCGTCTGTGACGATGGCGGTTCGGCAGGAGGCTGAGAGGGCACGTGATTCGCCCTTCTGGCAGTGGTCGGTTCTCGGCGGCCCCAGGGGGCTGCTTCCGAAGGGCAGGCCCGGGAGTGCGTACACGGTCCCAGGTTCGCCACTGTGGTGCAAACCTCACACCCGCCGCCAGGAGGCCGCGGGGGAGGAAACGGACCGGGCTGTGCGGCACCGGCCGGCCCGCCCCCTGCACGCCGGGGCTACTGGTTCAGCCGCAAGGTCCAGACGATCTCCATCTCCCCCGTGACCGCCCCGTCCTCCCGCGTGATCGCGACCCGTACCGGGAACTCCGGGCGGCCCCCCGCGTCCAGCTCGGCGACGACCTCGGCTGCCGGGCGGCCGAGTTCCGCGGTGGCGGTGACGGCGCCCTTGGCGACCTTCTTGTACTCGATCGCGGAACGCACGGCCAGGGGCACGGCCCGTGCGAGCTGCTCACCGAACGCGGCGAGCACGATCGCGCCACTCGCGGACTCGGCGAGCGTGAACATCGCGCCGGCGTGCGGGCCGCCGATGTGGTTGTGGAAGTCGGGCTGGTCGGGCAGGCGCAGCACCGCGCGTTCGGCGCTGACCTCCTCGAAGGCGAGGTTGAGGGTACGGACCATGGGCACGCTGGCCGCGAGGGCGTCGCCGATCGGGGACGAAGTCTTGGACATACCCCGAAAGTTACCAGCGGGTAGCAACTGGCGGAAGGGGCGCCCTGACGCTCTTCGGCCACTCCCCTTATCGTTGTCGGCCATGTGGCCAGGACAACAGCAGCCGCCCGGGGGCGAGCAGAACCCGAATCCGTATCAGCAGCCGGAAGCGGGAACACCAGGGGGATCAGGGGTTCCGGGGACGCCCGGGGGCGCGGGGGCTCCCGGGACGCCGGGGTACGGCCACCCGCAGCCGGGCGCACCGGGCACGCCTCCGCCCGCGCCGGGGTACGGCTACCCGCAGCACCCCAACCCGTACCAGCAGCCCGTCCCGGGCACCGCGCCGCAGCAGCCCAACCCGTATATGCAGCCGCCCACCGGACCCGGCGTCCCGCCGCCCCCTCAGGGCGCCCCGCAGTGGCCCTCCCCCACCCCGCCCGTGGACCTGGGCAAGCCCCCGCGCGGCGGCGGCAGCAAACGCACGACCGTGATCGCGATCGGCGCCGCCGTCGCGGTGGTCGCCGCGGCGGTGGTCACGGGTGTCGTCGTCCTCAAGGACCGCGACCAGAAGAACGACAGCAACCCGGCCCCGCAGGCAGCCGGTTCGTCCCCGGCCGCGCCGTCCTCACCCGCCGCGTCCGCCGGCCCGGACGCCCCGCTGGACAACCCGCGCACCGGCGGTGACGTCAAACCCGTCATCGACGGCTGGAAGGCCGTCATCAACCCCAAGCGGCACGACGCCTTCGACGTACCGGCCGACTGGACCGTCGAATCACCCACCCTGATGATCGGCTTCGAGGACGACAAGGGCAAGGGCCTCGTCGGCATGACCGGCCCCTCCCGCTTCAAGAAGGGCTACTGCCAGAAGAACGGCGAACTCGCCGCCGCCGGCACGAAGGGCGCCCAGGGCGCCAAGAGCGAGGCCGACGCCGCCGAAGTCGAAGCGCTCAACTGGGTGTTCGCGGGCTTCGACCAGAAGAAGACCGGCAAGTTCGACACGACGAAGTCCCAGCCCTTCAAGAGCGACTACGGCATCACGGGCTACTCGGCGTCCGCGACCGTCACAGGCGTGAAGAAGACCGACAAGTGCACGACCGACGGCAAGGCGTTCGCGGTGACCTACAAGGACACGCAAGGGGACTTGGCGACGTGGGTGCTGTACGCGGCGAAGGGCGTGAACGACGAGCTGCCCGACGAGACGATCAAGAAGATCATGTCGTCACTGCGGCCATTGCCGTCGTCCTGAGGCCGACTGCTCCGGCGGACAGCGCGTACGCCCCGCAACTAAAGACGACTCCGAACCATCGGACAAGCCGCACCCGACTTCGGCCAGAGACGCGAGATCCACCGTGATCGCACGGTTCTCACAACCTCGCAGGACGCAGCCCTCGCCCGTGGTACGGCTCAGCGCCGCGGGCAGAATGCCGACGGCGGTGATCTCCCAGTCCCTGCCCGCCGGTTCATGGGCCCTGTTCGCGAACGCCTCGCTCGTGAGCTGGACTGCGAGCGAGCGTCGGTCTGCGGTGCGCACGCGATGACACCCAGGCGTCAGGCGGGCTGCCGTATACGGATCCGCTTGCCACCCTGTTGGCACGCAAGTGGGATTCGCTTGACCTGGCGAAGTCCGGTCGTCGGCCGAGGGAAGACCTGCGGGCGCCAGTGTGGTGCGCCCGCAGGTCACGCAGCCAGGCATTTTGAACTGCCCGGATCCCAGCAAGATATGCCGTTAGCGGCGCCTTTCGGACGACGCCGCCAACGGGTATCGCATGGTGAATTGCCACCCCTAAACGGACTATCGGTTCCTTCTCACGGAGATTACCCGCGGCAGTAGTGGAACGATCCCGACAAGGCTAGCGTTTCGGTCCATGCCGTCTCCAACGGGGCGAATTTCGTTCCGTCAGAAAGGCCTGTCCTCCAGGCCCCCGAAACGGACCTCTCCGGATGTAAGGTTCACCAGCATGGGCCAGCACCCGAGAGCCATATCTGCTTCGTTGCGCGTTTGGAGATACTTGGCGGAGTTGTAGGGGACGACCAGGTTCTCTCCCTTTTCTCGGATTCGATCATAGTCGATTGCGAGCTCGGGTTCGCCCTCTTCGCGACTCTCTTCGAGGAACTTCTCCGCCCGCGAGACAGCCTCGGCATGGTTCATCAGTTTGTCCTTAGTAGTTTGTAGCCTGAAGGATCCCAGGTATCCACATGCGCGGCGCCGTCCACTTGCGCATCCAGGAATACCACTTTCCCCCGGGTGTTGACCACGTTGAACACGTGCCCGCCTTCTTTATCTGATCCGTAGACGATGCCGCGCGCGCCGGGTCCGGCTTCCTGGATAGTCTTCACTATCCAGTTTAGGCGCATCGATTTGAACTTACTACCCGGATAGTATTCCTCGATACTCTCCAGCGAGCCGCGCTTCATCATGGGGTCTACACCGTCGGCAGGCGGCTTACCGCCGCTAAGAATTCGATCGGTGGCCACGGCGCAGCCTCGACAGTTAGTTTTGCCTCCGTATTTATTTACTAGCGTCTTGAGTTCGAGGTTCTTGGGAGTATAGTAGGGCAGCCTTCCGCCCACTGTATATCGGGTAACCGCCCAGCGGAGGGCACCGCCAGCGGCCTCCTCTGCCGCCAAGGCCCTGGACGGGGGCCTCCCCTTCGATATCTGGACTTCCCCGTACGCTGCGAAGAGAGAGCCGACGGCCAAGTCCAGCACTTCCCACCAGTTTGTGGGCTCAGGCGCAGTCGTGTGGTTGATTTCTTCGTGTGACGAGCAAGTGGGGTCGAAGCTGCCCGAGTAACAGGGAACACCCGCATCGTTGACGTTGGCGGGGATTCTGTGATCTGCGGCCTCTTCCTCCTTTTTCCCTTGTTCGTCGGCTTCTTTTCTTGCTCGCTCCTTGGCGGCACGCACAGCATCGACATATTCGCGTCGCCGTTGTTCCGCAGCAGCGATAGCAGCCTGCTTGGCTTTTTCTGCTGAAGCAGCGTCCTTCCCGGCTGCGACAGCAGAGTCATAGGCGTCAGCGGCTGCGACTGCCGCACTGTCGGCTGACCAACTTGCAGCAGATTCTGACGCCTCTGCGCTGGATGCTGACGCCTCTGCACTCAGGGCAGCCGCATGGGCATCCGCCTCTGCTTGGCGGGCGGCTTTAGCGGACTGCGCGGCTCGCGCGGCAGATGCTTCAGCGTCCTTGGCCGATTTGGCTGCCTGGGCGGCATACCCCTTGGCGTCAGCAGCCGACTCCTGGGCCTGCCTGGCGTAGCCGTCGGCTTCTGCCGCTGATTTCCGGGCTATGGCTGCATATCGGCCGGCTTCCGCTGCGTTCTGTTGTGCATTGGCGGCCACGCCGGCCCCCTCGGCGATCAGCTGGGCGACCTCTGCCCTGTGCGTGGCAGCCAGTTGATCTAGGCGCTGGGCTTTGTACTGACCAACTTGGATGAACGCGTGGAGCAGTTGAGGAGTTCCTTCAAGTGCCACCTGAGCTGCGGATTTTACCTCGGGTCCACCACGGTCGACTAGTTGAACCGCCTGGACCCGTTCATCACCATATCGGGCAGTGAATTGCCCGCTGTTGAGAAAGTCTCTCAACTTGTCAATCGAGCCCGAGTCCAGGGCCGTTTCTCCGGCTTCCTTGACTTGGCGATCCCCAGCGCTGACCAGCTGAGTGGCTTTGATTCGATAGTCCGCGTAGGCTGCTGTATATTGGCCTTTAGCAAGGAAGTCGGCGATCTGTTCGCTGCTGCCCTTGAGTACTTCTGTGGCTGCTGCTCGCACGTTACCCAAGTCGGAGTCAGCCGCAAGGTGTTCCACCCAGGCGCGGTCGTCCTGCTCCCTGGCCTGCTTCCAGCCAGTACGCACGTAGTCAACGATGCCGCTGTCGGGGCCACCAAGTGCGACTTGGGCCGCTGTACGGCTCCAGGGGCCACCGAACCGCAGGGTGAGCAACGCGACTTGACGCCCCTCGCGGACGACGTCGTTCAGATCTGTGTGAGGCCGGGCGGCTTCGGCAGCAAGACGTGTCGCGTCATCAGTAAGGCTCTCGGCCTCGCCAGCAAACTTGGCTTCCCTGGCCTTGCGAGCTTCCTCTTCGGCCCTCTGAGCCTGGGCTTGTTGGATGCCTTCCACAGTCCGTGCATCCAGTTGCTCGGCCTCGATTTGCTGGGCCAGTTCGTGGGTTGCCTTGGCCTTGCTGACCGCGTCTGTTGCCCGGTCAGCTGCCTCCTTGGCCGACTTGGCATGGGCTGTGGATTCGGCAGCCGCAGTGGCTGCTTCCCCTGCGTGGGCAGCTGCTTCCTCAGCAGCCTTGGCAGCTGCCTCGGCGTGCTCAGCTGCTGAATTGGCAACGTCCCGCGCTGCCCTGGCAGCTCTTGCAGCCTTACGGGCAAGCCCTACAGCGGCGTTGGCGGCCCGCGTGGCTTCACTGGCGTGGCGTCGGGTTTCGGCTGCGGCGGCTCGGGCTATCTCGGCTGCTTCGGTCGCGACGTTGCGGTAACCGCTTGCTTCGTCAGCCGCATCAGCGGCCGTGGCCGCATTGGAAGCGGCGCTTACAGCGGCGTTCGCTGCATCAGCAGCGCGATCGGAGGCAATGCCAGCCTGGCTGGCAGCCTCGGCTGCCTCCCTGGTCCGCGTGGCCGCGATCTTGGCGTCCCAGGCAGCTTTGCGGGCCGTTGAAGCCTGGCCGGCGTCACTGGCAGCAGCAGCCGCAGCGCTCTGCGCACGTGATGCGGCTTCTGCAGCGCCAGCTGCCGCGGAAGCCGCCTGAGCTGCAGCATTTGCGGCGATACGCGCTGAGTTGTTGGCTGCACGAGCTGCATTGATGGCCTGCTGCGCTGCTGCCGCCGCCTGGTTGGCAGCTGTGGCGGCTTCCTTCGCCTTTGCGGTCGCCTTGTAGGCGTCATTCTTAGCTGCAGCGGTCTCTGCCGCAGCTTTCTGGGCGGCCTGTTTGGCGAGTGCGGCGGCAGCCACGGCCCGATCGGAGGTGTTCTCGGCAGCCTCCGTTTCTACTGCGGCCTGGCGACCTGCTTCACGAGCCTGTTGTACGAGTTGCTCTACTGTTGCCCGTTCCTGGTCACGAGCCCGGGCCGTGTACTGGCCAACTTGGAGAAACTCCCGGACGTCCTCAATGGAACCATCACTCGCGACTTTTGCGGCCTCTCTTACTGCAGGGCCGCCAGTGCTCAGAATCTGCACCAGCTGTACGCGATCATCGGCGTCACGCGCGGTGTACTGGCCGTCCTCCAGAAACTTGCGGACGTCCTCGCTCGTACCATCCAGGGCTGTTTGCGCTGCCCTCTTCACGTAATCGCGGCCAGAGCTCATAATCTGGACCGCTCTCACCCGCTGATCCTGCTGAAGGGGCTCCTGCCAGCCGCTCACCAGAAACGTGTTAAGTTCCTCAGGTGGACCGTCAAGTGCTTTCAGGGCGGCCTCACGTGTAGCCCGACCCCCAAAACTGAATACTTGCACCGCGCGGATGCGGTCGTCTTGGAGCTGGGCGGTCTTGACACCACTGTCCAGGAACCGCCGCACCTGATCATCGGTTCCAGTTAACACCGCTTCCGCAGCGGCCTTCACGCCGGGTGTGGCCACCTTCCAGAGCTCTAATACTTTACCCCGGTCCGTAGCCGGAATAGGACTTGCAATCTCGGGCAGTTCAGGCAGATCGTCGGCCATGGAGGGAGTGGGGCCAATGATGCCTAACGTTAAGGACAGAGGCAGCAGGGCAAGGCTGATAGCACGCACGGCGCGAAACGCTCTTCCCCCGCTTCCTACTTGATTGATTCGCCTCTTCAAGGCATTCCTCATCTCTGGTCGGCGACTCTTGGTTGACTATCTTTTCTGGTATCGAAGACCCAACTGCCCAGCTGCGTCGGGGCGTTGCGCATACTAATGACCGAGACGCCTCTGAACCAGCTGGCGTTAAGGCGAAGTCGGCGGCTTGAGAAGGGCAGGCGAGCCCTGCTGCGCGCCGGACGGGCAGTGTCCACCTTACCTAACTAGACTGTCAAAACACGGCAGTTGAGGGTATCGGCCACACGCAGCAGACAACCTCAGGGGGCGTGTGATGTGGATCTCGTTTGCGGCTGCCGCTTGCCCGGGTAGCCTTCAGCGAGCGTTTATTTAGAGTTTATTTTCGTGGATTCAGTGAACGTGCAGATTCATGGAGGTCGGCATGAAGTTTTCGCGAGCCCGCAAAGCAATGACTGCTGTTTTAATCGGCGGCCTTGCCGTTTTGATTAGCGCCCCCGCCTGGGCGTCTGGTTCGACTCCAACGGTGGAAGATCCAGGCGACGAGGCATTGCCATTCGCGATTGAAGAATTCCAGTATCCCAACGCGGAAAAGATCCTCAAGGAAAAGGGGATCATCCTACGTAAAGGCGACGGTCACATCATGCTTGTCGGTTGTGATTCGTCGACGAAGCAGATCAAGATCATGTCGGGCGCAGTGGACTACTGCTTCACGGCCACGTCTTCGGTTGGCTATCTCGATCTTGAGCTTCCAGGCGTTTTTGGTATTCGCTCTTACGATCACCCTCTTCAGGCTGACCTGATAGCGGAAGGGATGAAGAAGACGGTTACCGTCCCCAAAAACCAGCTTGTTGGCGCGGGTGAGGGAGTGCAACAACCTCAGACGACGCTGGTTGAGCTTCGTGTCACCGGTTGATCCACGCACTATTCCTGCAGCGAGGGAAGTTGATGTTTGCTAGAGGAAGACGTGCGGCACGGATTGCCGGAGTTCTTGTCTCTGCTGTCACGGTCGGCTTATTGGGTGTAGCTCCAGTAAGTGCTGTTGTGGGGGCGGCTGCCAATGACTCGTTTACTTTCACAGCCAAACTTGACATCGGCGGTCAACGGAGCTGCTCGGCTGCGCTCGTTGAGCAGCAGTGGCTCGTGACCGCCGCCAGTTGCTTTGCCGACAACCCGGCGCAGAGCCTGAAAGTCCCTGCCGGTGCGCCGAAGCTCCAGACCAGAGCCATCATCGGCCGTACCGACCTCTCCCGCGATCCCGGCACCGTCATGGATGTCGTGGAGCTTGTCCCGCGTGAGGACCGGGACTTGGTGATGGCCAAACTGCAGAAGCCCGTCACCGGGGTCAGCCCTGTCCCTCTCGGTTTCAACAAGCCGTTGCAGGGTGAGGACGTGTGGGTGTCCGGCTTCGGCCGCACCAAGGACGAGTGGGTGCCCGACCGCCTGCACTACGGGAAGTTCACCGTGGGCGCGGTGAAGGACACCACCGTCAGCATCACGAGCAAGTCCGGCGACTCGGCCGTCTGCCAGGGAGACACCGGAGGGCCGGCCTTCCGTGACATCGGCGGCCGGTACGAGCTCGTCGGTATCAACAGCAAGTCAGGACAAGCCGGTTGCTACGGCACCGACGAGTCCGAGACCCGCAAGGGCGCTGTCGAGACCCGGATCGATGACATCGCCGGCTGGATCCAGCAGACCTACTCCCGCGACCTGCTCCCCCGCAACGACTGGAGGTACGCCGAGCACCTGGCCTCCGGCTACTTCACCAGCGACCCGGCAAGCGGAAAGCGCCGCATGGACTTGTTCGTCGTGTGGAGGGACGGCTCGGCCAGCCTCTTCCAGGGTGCCGACCACAACGACCCCAAGCACCCCTTCTCGGCCGAGTACAAGCTGGCCGGTGAGGGCAGCTACTGGAAATGGGCCGAGACGGTCACCGGCGGCCGCTTCACCGACAGCGGTACCGACGGCATCACCGTGCGCTGGATGGGAGGCAAACTCTCCACGTACACGCATGTCGACCAATTCGGCTTCCACGACGAGAAGACGCTCGCCGAAAGCCAGTCCTGGGAAGCTGCCCGGCTCATCACCGCCGGCCGCTACAGCACCACCAACAACCTCCGCGACGACCTGCTTGTCCTCTGGGAGGACGGCTCGACGTCCATGTACACCGACATCGGCAGCAACGGCGTCAGCCGGGAAACCCAGCTGACGTACGCCAACGAGGGCTGGAAGAACGCGACCCAGATCAGCACGGGCGAGTTCACCGGGGGCAAGGCCGCCGACCTCATGGTCCAGTGGAACGACGGCCAGAACCAGATCTTCCCCGGCGGCGATCCCACCAGCCACAACCGGTTCGAGATCCGACCCGTGCACTCCGCCTGGGAATACAGCGCACAAATAGCCGTTGGCAACTTCACCTCCGCCGGTGGGAGTCTCAACGACGTCCTGATCCGTTGGAACTACGGCCCATTGAGCTATTATCCAGGCGTGAATGCCAGCGGTACCCACGGTGAGGTGCAGCTCGTCGGCTGAAGGCCCGAATCGTAGGAAACTGCATGAGCACGAGTGAAGCCCTCCAGTCTATGGCGTCTGGAGGGCTTCACCGCTGGCAGCAGTGACGGCAGTGACGAATCTTGACCAGGCTTCATTGCCAAATACCAGGTGGCCTCTGGCGGGGGCTTTGGAGTCACGGACAGGTACGGCACCGGGGTGCTGGTCCGCGACTTCCAAGCAGGTTGGGCCCTCGTTGCTGTAGGAACTCTTTCGCCAGGCGGCTATGGACCCGTCGGGGCAGACAGCAGGCACGGGTACGACTCCTCAAGTACTGTGCGGATGAGATCCCGTGACGCCTCTTGGTTGAGCGCCACGCCACGCATGTGATCGTAGAGGCGGCCGAAGTCGTCGACGTCCGCCTGCCTCGTGAGGTACGTGCCAGACCGAGCACCGATCCGATAGGCGACGTCTCGCCCCTTCGGTCGCTCCCAAAGGGTCACCGTTCCAACATCGGCAAAGAATCCGCTCCCCCGGAACGGGAGAACACGAAGATCGACGTTCGCCTGGTGCGACCTCTCCAACAAGTGCAGGAGCTGACGCCGCATAACTCCACTGCCGCCGGTGACGATGTGCAGTGCGGCCTCCCCCAACACAACGCGAAGGGTCGGTGCGTCCGGGGCTCGAAACGCCTCTCGTCGCGCTGCGCGATACTTGACCTTGTCTTCCAGCTCACCGCCCCAGACCGGGAGACCGGATTCAAGAGCAAGCCGGGTATGTTCGTCGGTCTCCAAGAGCGCCGGCACGAAGCCCGTGATCAGACGGATCGTACTTGCTTGCTTCTCCAACCTGGCGTACCGGCGCACCCGTTCTGCGTCCGGACTGTCATCAAGCTCGTCCCGCAGCATCCAAATGCTGCCACCCGCGTCCAGGGCCTCGTCGATCCGACGAGCAACATCGCGACGTGGAACATGCCTGCCGCTCTCGAAATGCGAAATCGCATACTTCGTCAGAGCGACCTCTTTGCCCAGCCGCGCCTGCGACCACTCTTTCCTGAGCCGATGCTCACAAATAGCCGCAGCCAGCTCGGCCACACGCTGCTCGTACGTCCTGAACGGCTTCTGGGCAGGCATACGCGGCGTCCCCCTGTTGACACTTGCAGCCCCTCAACGGTTCCGAAGGACTGAGCATAGGGGCCCTCACAGATACTGGTGGCAAGAACCGGAAACACCAACTCCGGCCGATTGACGCTGTGTTCGATCCACCACGTCTCATGCCCGCACAGCGGCCCCCCACACCCCGCACCCTCACCACATCGACAAGGAGTTCCCCATGTCCACTTCGGCGCGCCCCACCCCGCCGAGAGATGCGCTCGACGCGACGCCCGTACTGCCTGGAGGGTTCTGTTTCGTGGGGCTGGCCTGGATCCCTGCAACAAGCAAAAACGTGCAGGAGCCGGAGCGGGTGCTGCTGCTCCAGCTCACCGACGCATCCGTGCCGCAGGGCAGCCGGTATCAACTCCCCGGCGGGGAAGCGCAGTCGCCGGAGCCGGACTGGAAGTCGATGCAGTGGCATGTGTGGCGCACAACCGGGCTGGAGGTGACGCCGACGGCGATCCTCGGCCAGGACTGGCCGGTGCGTCCTCCGGCGCCCGGGCTCCCGATGGTGTACCGCACCATCTATCTGTGCGAGCCGGTGGCCGCCGGCACAAGGGTCACGCTGCCCGGCGGGGAGCCGGGCCTCGTGGCCCATCGCTGGGTCTCCCGTGACGAGGGGGCCGCGCTGATGCGGGGCGAGGGCGAGCGGGCCTGGTTCTACGGGCTGTGGGACGCCTGGGGGCGATCCGCGTCCGCTGTGCAGGCCGCGCCCTGAAAAGGAGTGGTGCCGTCAGGCGGGGCGCCGCCCCGCCCCGCCCTCACCCCACCCGGAACGCCCCGCCCGGCGGCTCCGGTGAGCCCACCGCGTCCGTGTCCCGGACCACCGGCGCCCCGGCGGCGAACCGCCGCAGCGCCTGCCCGTGCTCGACCCGCGCCGGGAACGCGTCCCCGGCCGCCTTCCGGGCGAGCACGTCCACGGGCAGCTCGGCGTCCGAAGCCACCAGTACCGCGTTCCCGAAGCGCCGCCCCCGCAGCATCGACGGCTCGGCGATGACGCACACCTCGTCGAACAGTGAGGCATACGTGGCCACTTGGGACTTCAGGAATGTCAGCGGCGCGCCGTCCGCCAGGTTCGCGGCGTAGACGCCGTTCCGCCGCAGCACTCGCGCCACCTCCCCCGCATACTCCACCGACGTCACATGCGCCGGCACCTGCGAGCCCCCGAAGACATCCCCGACGATGACATCCACCGAAGCGTCCGGTATCCGGGCCAGTTCCTCCCGCGCGTCCCCCACCCGCACCTCGATCCCCGCCGACGCGGGCAGCGGCAGACACTCCGCCACCAGCTCGGTCAGCCCCCGGTCCCCCTCCACCACACACTGCCGCGAGCCCGGGCGCGTCGCCGCCACATAGCGCGGCAGGGTCAGCGCTCCCCCGCCCAGGTGCAGGACGTCCAGCGGTTTGTCTTCTTCCGTCACCGCGTCCAGCACATGGGCGAGCCGCTGCGCGTACTCGAATTCCAGATATGTGGGGTCGTCCAGGTCGACGTACGACTGCGGGGAGTCGTTCATCGTCAGCAGCCAGGCGTGCGGGCGGTCCACGTCGGGGAGGAGTTTCGCGGTGCCCCAGTCGACGGTCCGGGTCACCGGTATCGCTTCGTTCACCTAGCCATTGTCCCGCTCCGGGGCGGGTCCCGGCGCCGGTACGTAGGTGTCCACGGCGTCGAGCAGTGCCTCGATCGTGCCGGTCCAGCGCGGATCGCCCTCCAGGGCGCGCAGTGCCGAGACCCGGACGACCGGCGTGTGCTCGCCGTCGTAGCCGTGCGCGGTCAGCAGCTCCCGCGTCTCCAGTTCCACGAGCTCGGTCAGTTCTTCCTGCGCGATGTCCGCTTTCGTCAGGGCCACGACCAGCTGGCGCACCCCCGCCCCACGGGCCAGCCGTACCTGCTCACGGGTCCGCTCCTGTACGCCCTCCGGCGCGGACACGGCGAGGATCGCCCCGTCGAGTTGGTGCGAGGACGGAAATCCCGCGCTCCCCGGCATGTCGACGTAGGCGAAGCGTCGTGCGTCGGTCGCGCACACCCTCCTGATCGCCTCCGTCAGCACCGTCTTCCCGTGGCCGGGGTGCCCCAGGGACCCGATGGTCGGGTGTGGCTCGACGCTGTGCGCGTACGCGTGCTCGTGCATGATTCCCTCTCCGGAGAAGAGACCGGTGCGCGGACCCCACGGGAAGAGGGAGAGGACCCCTCCCCGTGGGGTCCGCCGGATGTCCGGGAAGGGGCGGGTCAGCTCCAGGGGCCTGCGTACGCGCAGGCGCGCAGGGCGGCGCGGGCGCAGCGGCAGACGGTGGATTTGCGGAAAACGGCGGCGGCAGCCTCCGGCGCGCCCAGGGCCGGGGCCGCGGGCGTCGGCTTGAGGTCGGCGTGCCTGCTCATTGTGTTGATCCTCGCGCACGGCGCGTGACCCCGTCGAATGCTTTTCGCCGCACGGAACCGGCCTACGGCAGGTAGCCGATCCCCTCACCCGCGCGGGGCCGCCCGCCCCGCCCGGCGCGGAGCGGGCCGACGGACTGTCGGTTAGGCTCCAGCGATGCTCGAATCCGCTGTCTCCTCCCCCGGCCCCGCCGCCCGTTGCGCGCGCGTGCTGCGCTCGCCCTGGGCGCGGCTGGTGCTGCTCGTCGTGCTGCTGGCCGCCGCGGGGGCGGCGGTGCTGGCGTTCCGGCCGGAGCGGCTGCTGGCCGACGGGTGGCCGGCACGGCAGACCGGGGTCGTGGCGGTCGCCGTGTTCGCGGGTGCGTACGGGCTGTGCACCGCCGCGTTCGTGCCGCGCCCGATCCTCAACCTCGCGGCGGGCGCGCTGTTCGGGGCGCCGTTGGGCACGGTCACGGCGGTCGTGGGCACGGTGCTCGGGTCGGCGATCTCCTTCGGGCTGGGGCGGCTGCTGGGGCAGGACGCGCTGCGGCCGCTGCTGCGCGGGCGGTGGCTGCGGGCCGCCGACCGGCAGCTGAGCCGGCACGGCTTCCGCTCGATGCTCGCGCTGCGGCTCCTGCCCGGGGTGCCGTTCGCGGCGGTGAACTACTGCGCCGCGGTCTCCCGGATGGGCTGGCTGCCGTTCCTGCTGGCGACGGCGGCCGGGAGCGTGCCGAGTACGGGCGCCTACGTGATCGCGGGCAGTCACGCGGCGACCCCGACCTCGCCCGCGTTCGTCGCCGCCATGCTGTTCATCGGGGTGACCGGGCTCGGGGCGGTCGCGGTCGCCTGGCGCAAGCGGAGCCGGTTCGGCTGGCGGGTCCGGGCCGCCCGGGCGGGCGGCGAGAGCGGCGGCGCGGACGCGTGACCGGGGCACGGGGCCCGGCAGGTACGCGGCCCCGACGGCTCCCGGGACCGTCCCGCCCGGCTCGTACGGGCGACGGCCGCCCGTCCCCTGGGACACCGCGCCCCGGCCGGGTGAGTCCCGCGCGCGTGCCCGCGCCGTCGGTGGTCTCCTGGAACCCGCCCCGCGCACCCCACGCAGAGGAGCAGCCCCGTGATCCCCGACAGTGAGCTGTCCGACCCCGCCGTCCGCGCCCTGGTCGCCGCGATCAACGCCAACGACCACGACGCCTTCCGGGCCGCGCTGACCGACGACGCCACGATGTCCGACGACGGTTCGGACCGGAACCTCGACGACTGGAGCGAGCGGGAGATCTTCTCCTCCCACGGGCGCATGGACGTCGAGTCCGAGTCCGACGGCGGGCGCAGCCTCGTCGCGCGGTTCACGAACGACACGTGGGGCGCGATGCGCACCGCCTGGCGTTTCACCGTCACCGACGGCAGGATCAGCCGCTTCGACACCGGTCAGGCGTAGCAAGACGGCTGCCGGGCCGCCCACCTGACACAGTGTCGGATCCGCGGATTCCTCCGATCCGCTGGTCGGCACCGGGCGGCGCCCCGACGCGCCCGGCGTTGTCAGTGGCCTGCCCTAGCCTGTGGACATGCCTGCCTCCCCGGTGCCCCCGCCCCCTTCGGACGATCCGGATCCATCGCCCTGCCCGGCGCAGTCCCCGCCCGCGTCCGGGGCCGCGTCCCCGGCCAAGTCCCCCGATCCTCTGGCAGCGTTGGACGCCGAGACCGTCAACCAGCTGATACGCGCGTTCCTTTCGGCCCGCCGGGGCCGGGTGCTGACGCGGGCCGAGCGCGCGCAGTACGAGGCGCTGCGGGCGCGCTGGGTCGAGGCCGTGCGGGAGCGCTTCGGCAAGGCGGCGTGATGCCGCGCGCCGGGCCGGCCGGCGCCGCGACGCCCGTACGCAACGGCTGTACGCAACGCCCGTACGTGGCAGGCGTGCACGCGGCCGGCCGCGCCCGGGATGCGGTCCGCCGGCACCCGGCGCAGGCTGTGGTCATGGGCAGGAGACGGCCGCCACGGGTGGCGCGCGCCGGGCGGCGCCGGGGAGGCGGGAGACCCCGTGCGGCGCGCGCGGCGGCCGGGCCGGCCGTCACCGCCCTGTTGCTGACCGCCTCGCTGGCCCCCACGGCCGCGTGCGGGGGCGGAGCGGGCGGCGGGGCCGGGCACACCGTCTCGCCGTCCGGCCCGTCGGCCGCGGCGGTGCCGCGGGCGGTGGGCTTCGGGGACACCTACGCGTTCCCGGACGGGCTGAAGGTGAGGGTGTCGCAGCCCGCGCCGTTCACCCCGAGCGTCACTTCGGTCGGGCATCAACAGGGCCGTACGCCCGTGACGTTCACCGTGACCGTCACCAACGGCACGAAGGCGCCCTTCGACGCGTCGGGGCTGCTGGTGTCCATGACGGCGGGCGCGCAGGGCGCGCGCGTGGAGCAGGTCTTCGACAGCGCCCGGGGCGTGGGCAATCCGTTCCCCGGCCCGCTGGCCCCGGGCAGGGACGGCACCGGCGTGTACGCCTTCGACGTGCCGTCGGACGCGACGAAGGCCGTGGACGTGGCCGTGCGTCCCAACTACGGCGTCACGTACGGCACCGTGCACTGGACCGGCCGGGCCCGCTGACGGTCCTGTCCGCCCACCGGCTCCTACCGTTCCCCTACCGTTCCTCCCGGAACGTCTCCAGGATCCGCTGCGCCGCCAGGCTCGCCGGCACCAGGCCCTCGCGCACGTCCCGTTCCAGCCCGGGGGCCAGCCCCTGTACGCCCTGGTGCTCGCGCAGTTCGCCCAGCAGCCCTTCGCGCACCATGTCCCAGACCCACTCGACCTGTTGGTCCCGCCGCCGCCCGGCCAGTCCGCCCGTCGCGTCGAGGACCTTGCGGTGCTGTTCCAGCCGGTCCCACAGTTCGTCCAGGCCCGTGCCCTCGCGGGCGCTGCAGGTGAGGACCGGCGGGTTCCAGGCCGCGTCGGGAGCACGCATCAGCCGCAGGGCGCCCGCGAGTTCGCGCGCCGCGGACTTCGCGTCGCGCTCGTGCGGGCCGTCCGCCTTGTTGACGGCGATGACGTCCGCGAGTTCCAGGACGCCTTTCTTGATGCCCTGGAGCTGGTCGCCGGTGCGGGCGAGGGTGAGCATGAGGAAGGTGTCGACCATGCCGGCGACGGCGGTCTCGGACTGGCCGACGCCGACGGTCTCGACGAGCACGACGTCGTAGCCGGCGGCTTCCATCACGACGACGGTCTCGCGGGTGGCCCGCGCGACCCCGCCGAGGGTGCCGGCGGTCGGTGACGGCCGGACGAAGGCGGCCGGGTCGACGGCGAGGCGCTCCATCCGGGTCTTGTCGCCGAGGATGCTGCCGCCGGTGCGGCTGGAGGACGGGTCGACGGCGAGGACCGCGACCCGGTGGCCGCGCCCGGTCAGCAGGGTGCCGAGGGCGTCGATGAAGGTGGACTTGCCGACGCCGGGCACGCCGGTGATCCCGATGCGCCGGGCGCCGCCGGAGTGCGGCAGCAGCTCGGTGAGCATGCGCTGGGCGAGCGCGCGGTGGTCGGGGCGGGCGGACTCGACGAGGGTGATCGCGCGGGCGACCGTGGCCCGCCGGCCGTCGAGCACGCCCTTGACGTACGCGTCCACATCCACGGAACGTGCCATCAGTTCGCCGGCCTCACAGCTCGTGGCCGAGGACCCCCGCGAGGGTCGTCAGCAGGTCGTGGGCGGCGTCCGGGATGACGGTGCCGGGCAGGAAGACGGCCGCCGCGCCCGTCTCCCGCAGCGGGGCGACGTCCTGCGGGGGGATGACACCCCCGACGACGATCATGATGTCGTCGCGTCCCTGCTCGGCGAGCTGCTCGCGCAGCGCGGGGACGAGGGTGAGGTGGCCGGCGGCGAGCGAGGAGACGCCGACGATGTGCACGTCGGCCTCGACCGCCTGCCGGGCGACCTCCTCGGGGGTCTGGAACAGCGGGCCGACGTCGACGTCGAAGCCGAGGTCGGCGAAGGCGGTGGCGATGACCTTCTGGCCGCGGTCGTGGCCGTCCTGGCCCATCTTGGCGACGAGGATGCGCGGGCGGCGGCCCTCCTCGCGCTCGAAGGCGGCGACGGTGGCGCGGGTGCGTTCCACTCCGGCGGAGTTCCCCGCTTCTTCCCGGTACACGCCGGAGATGGTACGGATCTGGCCCGCGTGCCGGCCGTACACCTTCTCCAGGGCGTCGGAGATCTCGCCGACGGTGGCCTTGGCGCGGGCCGCGTCCACCGCGAGGGCGAGGAGGTTGCCCTCCAGGCCGCCGCCCGGTCCGTTCTCCGCGGCGCGGGTCAGCGCGTTCAGCGCGTCCTGGCAGACGGTCTCGTCGCGTTCGGCGCGCAGCCGCCGCAGCTTGTCGATCTGCTGGGCGCGGACGGCGGAGTTGTCGACCTTGAGGACGTCGATCTGCTCGTCGGAGTCGACGCGGTACTTGTTGACGCCGATGACGGGCTGCCGTCCGGAGTCGATACGGGCCTGGGTGCGGGCCGCGGCCTCCTCGACGCGCAGCTTGGGGATGCCGGCGTCGATGGCGCGGGCCATGCCGCCGGCGGCCTCGACCTCCTCGATGTGCCGCCAGGCGCGCCGGGCGAGGTCGTGGGTGAGCTTCTCCACGTACGCGCTGCCGCCCCACGGGTCGATGACGCGGCAGGTGCCGGACTCCTGCTGGAGCAGCAGCTGGGTGTTGCGGGCGATGCGGGCGGAGAAGTCGGTGGGCAGGGCGAGTGCCTCGTCGAGGGCGTTGGTGTGCAGGGACTGGGTGTGCCCCTGGGTGGCGGCCATGGCCTCGATGCAGGTGCGGGTGACGTTGTTGAAGACGTCCTGCGCGGTGAGCGACCAGCCGGAGGTCTGCGAATGGGTGCGCAGGGACAGCGACTTGGGGTTCTTGGGGTCGAAGCGCTTGACGAGGCGGGCCCACAGCAGCCGTGCGGCGCGCAGTTTGGCGATCTCCATGAAGAAGTTCATGCCGATCGCCCAGAAGAAGGACAGGCGGGGCGCGAAGGCGTCGACGTCGAGTCCGGCGTCGATGCCCGCCTTGAGGTACTCGACGCCGTCGGCGAGGGTGTAGGCGAGTTCGAGGTCGGCGGTGGCCCCGGCTTCCTGGATGTGGTAGCCGGAGATGGAGATGGAGTTGTAGCGCGGCATCCGCTGCGAGGTGTACGCGAAGATGTCGGAGATGATCCGCATCGAGGGCTGCGGCGGATAGATGTAGGTGTTGCGGACCATGAACTCCTTGAGGATGTCGTTCTGGATGGTCCCGGCCAGCTTCTCGGGCGGTACGCCCTGTTCCTCGGCGGCGACGATGTACAGGGCGAGGACGGGCAGGACGGCGCCGTTCATCGTCATCGACACGCTCATGCGGTCGAGGGGGATGCCGTCGAAGAGCTGCCGCATGTCGTAGATCGAGTCGATGGCGACGCCCGCCATGCCGACGTCGCCGGTCACCCGCGGGTGGTCGCTGTCGTAGCCGCGGTGGGTGGGCAGGTCGAAGGCGACGGACAGGCCTTTCTGGCCGGCCGCGAGGTTGCGGCGGTAGAAGGCGTTGGACTCCTCGGCGGTGGAGAAGCCGGCGTACTGGCGGATCGTCCAGGGCTGGTTGACGTACATCGTCGGGTAGGGGCCGCGCAGGTACGGGGCGATGCCCGGGTAGGTGCGCAGGAAGTCCAGGCCGCGCAGGTCCTCGTCGGTGTAGAGGGGTTTGACGCCGATGCCCTCGGGGGTCTCCCAGACGAGGTCCTCGGGGCTCTTGCCGCAGCTCTCCTTCAGGGCCGCGCGCCAGGCGCCGGGGTCGGCGGGGGCGCCGTCGGCGGGGCCGAGTCCGACGGCGGTGAAGTCCGGGACGGGGCCCGGCCGTCCGTCGCTGCCGTGCATCACGCCACTCCCATACGGTCGAGGACGGAGGTGAGGACGGCGACGGCGTCGCCGCCCGCGAAGACGAACTCGTCGATCCCGGCGCGCTCGTACGCCGCGCGCCGCTCGCCGGGGCGTCCGGCGAGGAACACCCATGATGCGCCCGCCGCCTTGAGCGCGGAAGCGACGGCCTCGGCCTGTTCCGCGTAGAGGGTGTCGCTGGAGCACAGGCAGGCGACGGCCGCGCCGCTGCGGGTGAACGCCTCGGCGGCGGTGGCGGGTTCGACGGTGACCGGGTCGTGGACGGGCTCGATGCCGCCGGCCTGGAAGAGGTTGGCGGCGAAGGTCGTGCGGGCCGTGTGGGCGGCGGCGGGGCCGAGGGCCGCGAGGAGGACGCGGGGGCGGGTGCCGGTGGCCGCGAGGTGGGCGTCGGAGCGGGCGCGCAGTGCCTCGTACGCCTCGTCGCGGCGGACCCGCGGCAGTCCGCCGGCAGGCGATGGAGGCGCGGGCTCGCGGCGTACGGGTTCCTCGCCCAGGTGGGGGAACTCGCTGACGCCGGTGACGGGTTCGCGGCGCGTGGCCAGGCGCCGGGAGCGTTCGCGCCAGGTCGCGGCGAGGCGTTCGCCGGCCAGGCCCGAGCGCAGGGCCGCCGCCATGCCGCCCTCCCGCTCGATCTCCTGGAAGAACGCCCACGCGGCGTGGGCGAGTTCGTCGGTGAGCCGTTCGACGTACCAGGAGCCGCCGGCCGGGTCGATGACGCGGGCGAGGTGGGACTCCTCCAGCAGGATCGCGGAGGTGTTGCGGGCGATGCGGCGGGCGAAGGCGTCGGGCAGGCCGAGGGCGTCGTCGAAGGGCAGGACGGTGACGGCGTCGGCGCCGCCGGCTCCCGCGCCCAGGCAGGCGACGGTGGTGCGCAGCATGTTCACCCACGGGTCGCGGCGGGTCATCATCACCGGGGAGGTCACGGCGTGCTGGCGCTGCGCGCGGGCCTCGGGGCGGGCGCCGCTGACCTCGGTGACGCGGTGCCACAGGCGGCGCGCGGCACGGTACTTGGCGATGGTCAGGAACTGGTCGGCGGTGGCGGCCAGGCGGAACTCCAGCTGTCCGCAGGCGGTGTCGATGTCCGTTCCGGCGGCGGTGAGGGCCCGCAGGTAGGCGACGCCGGTGGCCAGGGAGCAGCCGAGCTCCTGTATGGCGGAGGCGCCGGCACCGTGGTAGGGCAGGGCGTCGACGGTGAACGCCCGTACGCCGGGCCGGTCCTGGACGCAGCGGGCGGCGAGGGCGGTGGCCGTGGCGAGGGCTTCGGCGGGGTCGGCGGTGGTGCCGGTGCGGGCGAGGGTGCCGAGCGGGTCGGCGCCGAGGTTGCCGCGCGCGTCCGTACGGGCGGTGCCGCGCCGGTCGTACAGGTCGAGCAACGCGTGGGCGGCGGGCTCGAATTCCGCGCCCGCGTCGAGGACGACGGGGGCGAGGTCGAGGTAGACGCCGTCGAGGGCGGCCGCGATTCCGGCCGGGGGCAGCCCGTGGGCGCCGACGGTCAGCCACAGGGAGCTCGCGCCGTTCTCCAGGTCGGCGAGGACGGCCTCGTTGGTGCGCGCCGGGTCGGGGTGGGTGTGCCGCTGGCGTACGTCCCAGCCGGCGACGGCCGTTCCCTCCGTCCGTCCGCCGCGGACGAACGGAGGGAAGCCCGGGTGGCCGGGCAGCGGGCCGGTGTCGGCGGCGGTGTAGAGGGGGCGGGCGGCCAGCCCGTCCTCGATCGGGGTGGCCAGCGCGCTCTCGGCCGCCGGACCGGCGACGTCCGTCGCGCCCGCCTTGCGCAGCACTCCCTCCACGAGGTGCTGCCATTGCTCGCGGGACGCGTCCGGGAACTCGGCGGCCAGCGGGAAGCCTTCGTCGGGCAGGACCGTCATGGGGGGAAGGCTAGGGGAGGTCACGGGCCGTGCAGGAGTGGCAACGGCTGTGACCTTGGCCTCTTCTGTTGACGCCGGCTTCTGTTGACGCCCGGCCCCGGTTGACGCTCAGTGCCGTGGGGGCGTGGGCGCGCAGTCGCGGGCGGGCGTGTCGCGGGTGAGGACGCAGGCGATGCGCTCCCCGCGTTCCTTGCCGTAGCGCTGGTCCAGCGCGGTGCGGAAGTCGGCCCACTGGCGGCGGGTGTCGGTGACCGCGGCGCGTACGGCCCGCTCGAAGTTGCCGTCCGTACGGCCGCGGGGAGTTGCCGGGGCCGTGGTGGCGCCGGTGGCGGGGTCGACGGTGCCCTCGTCCTTGTTGAGGGCGGAGTGCTGGACGCGCTTGCCGCACAGCAGGACGAGCGAGAAGCAGCCCGTGGTCAGCCCCTCGGGTACGGCCGCCTGCTGCGGCGGGCGGCTGTCGGCGAGCGCGAACAGCGGGGAGGGGGCGGGGAGATCGAGGCCGGGCGGGTTGTCCTTGCCGACGGGGCGGCCGCTGTCGGGCCGGTCGCTCCAGTTGGAGTGCGAGTAGAAGTCCTGGACGCCGTGCAGGGCGCGGCCCAGGCCCTCGACGCTGTTGCACTTGGCGCGGCCGCGGAAGCCGAGGGCGAACGTGCAGTCCTTGGCCAGGTCGCTCTCGCGGGCCGCGACGGAGCCGTCGGCGGCCAGGGTGCTCCCGGCGGCGGTGACGCCCTCGGTGAAGCGGGTGCGCAGTTTGCCGACGCAGGTGAGGAGTTGACGGGTGGCCTCGGCGCGGCTGCGGGGGTAGCCGGGCTGTGCGAGGTAGTCGGCGTTGTCGCAGTGGGCCTCGGGGGTGAGGACCTCGTCGGAGTCGGGCGCGCCGACGGCGCCGAAGGTGCGCTGGTGGCCGGCGAGCTGGTCGAGCGAGCGCGGCTCGAAGCAGGTTCCGTCGGAGGGCTTCCCCGGCGCGCACGCGAGCGCGGCCCGGGTGATCCGTTCGTGCTCGGCGTGCTGCCCGAAGGAGTTGACGGTGCCGAAGGCGTGGGCGGGGGTGGTCTGCGCGAGGGTGAGCGCGGGGGCGGCGAGCGCGGTGGCGGCCACGAGGAGGGGACGTATGGGTTTGGGCATGGGGGTTTCCGTGGGGGTGGGGGGTGCCGTGGTGGGGTGCCTGAAGAAGGCAGACGGACGCACCTTAGCGGAATTCTCGGTTCAGGTGACAGCCCGTCAGGGAGCTTTCCGCAGACCTTGTTCCCGGCCGGCCCTCAGCCCGGCTCCGCCTCCGACTCGTGCACCTCGCGCCGGTCCGGCACGACGAACTCGCTCCACACCGACTTGCCGTTGCCGCGCGCGTCCACCCCCCACACGTCCGCCAGCCGGTCCACCAGCAGCAGGCCACGGCCGGAGACGCCCGATTCGCCCGGCTGGCGGCGGCGGGGCAGGGCGCTGGACTTGTCCTCGACCTCGACGCGGACGCGGCGTTCGGTGCCGGAGAGCATCCGGACCGTTACCACGGCCGCGCCGTCGGTGTGCAGCAGCGCGTTGGTGACCAGTTCGTCGGCGACGAGCTCGATCTCGTCGGAGCGCTCCCGCGCGCCCCAGGCCCGTACGGCCGCGCGGATCATGTGCCGGGCGGCGTGCAGGGCCTCGGGGTCGGCCGGGGCGATGTGCTGCTGGAGGCGGCCGAAGCTGCGGGTGGCGGCGCCGTGCCGGCGCAGCAGCAGGACGGCCATGTCGTCCTCGCCGACGCGTTCCTCGACCACGTCGCACAACCGGTCGGCGAGCAGGTGCAGTTCGACGGGGCCCTCGCGGACGATGTCGGCGAGGAGGTGCATGCCGTCGTCGAGGTCGGCACCGGGCTGTTCGACGAGTCCGTCGGTGAACAGCAACAGGGTCTCCCCCGGGTCGAGTTCGACGGTGGTCACCGGGTACTCAAGGCGGCCGAACTCGGCGGACAGCCCCAGCGGCAGCCCTCCGGTGACGGGCAGCCGGCGGCAGCTGCCGTCGTTGTGGCGCAGCAACGGGTCGATGTGCCCGGCGCGTACGAGCTGGACAACGCCGGTGGACAGGTCGGCCTCGGCGTAGGCGCAGGTGGCGAAGCGGTCGGTGTCCAGCTCGTGCAGGAAGGTGGAGGCGCGGGCCATGACGGTGGCGGGGGCGTGCCCCTCGGAGGCGTAGGCGCGCAGCACGATGCGCAACTGGCCCATGACGGCGGCGGCATGGGTGTCGTGGCCCTGGACGTCGCCGATGACGGCTCCCACCCGCCCGCCGGGCAGCGGGATCACGTCGTACCAGTCGCCCCCGATGTCGCGGCCCATCCGGGCCGCCCGGTAGCGGACGGCGATCTGCGCGCCGGGGATGCGCGGGATGCGCCGGGGCAGCATGGCCTGCTGGAGGCCCTCGGCGAGGTCGTGCTCCTGGTCGTAGAGCATGGCGCGGGCGATGCTCTGGGCGAGGCTGCTGCCGAGGGCGATGTAGACGTTGCGTTCCTGCTGGGTGAAGCCGCGGCGGTCGCGGTAGAGCAGGCCGAGGGCGCCGATGGGGCGGGCCTGGGCGATGAGCGGCAGATAGGCGGCGGAGGAGATGCCGATGCCGGCGATGCGCTCCCACAGCCAGGGGTAGCAGGCGGCGAACTCCTCGCGGGACTCGATGAAGCGGGGGGTGAGCGTACGGATGACCTCACTCATGGGGAAGTTGTCGTCGATGCGCGTGTAGCGGGTGCCGGGGATGAAGTGGTCGGAGGGGCCCTCGGCGACCAGGTGGATCCGGCCCGATTCGATCAGCCCCAGGACCAGGAGGTCGGAGCCGAGGTGGAGGACGGCCTGCGGGTCCTTGAAGAAGTCGATGACCTCCTGCACGGTGCGGGCGTGGGCGAGCGCGGCCGTGGTGGTCTCGACGACGGTGGTCTGCCGGCGGCGCTCCTCCTCGGCCTCGCGGGGGCGGGTGAGGTGGCCGAGTTCCTCGGTGGCGTCCCGGACGATGCCGATGATGCGGCAGGGGCGGCCGTGCTCGTCGCGGCGGATGTGGCCGTGGGCATAGGTCCAGCGCAGGGTGCCGTCCTGGGCGCGGACGCGGTAGTAGGCGCCGTAGCTCTGGCTGCCGTCCTTCAGGGCGCGGGCGACGAGGGCGTCGAGCCTCGCCGCGTCGGCGCGTGGTACCACCCCGGCGAGATCGCGCACGCGCCCCCCGAAGGTCCCCGGAGGCACCTGGAGGATCTCCAGGGCGGAGGGGTCGAGGTGCAGCCGTCCGCTGCCGAGGTCCCAGTCGAAGGCGCCGATCCGGTTCAGGGCGAGGGTGAGCTCCGGGCGGGCGGGCCAGTCGTCCGGCGGCACGGCAGGCGTCGCTCCCCGATCAACCATAGGGACACTCTGACACCTTTTGCCCGTTTCTTCGATGTGACGGTGCGCTGCCCGGTGGTACGGATACGGCATGGAGTGGTTCACGGACTCCGGGTACTGGCTGAGCCGGCTGGTGCTGCAGCGCATGCTCGCCGCGGTCTACCTGGTGGCCTTCCTCGCGGCGGCGCTGCAGTTCCGCGCGCTCATCGGCGAGAAGGGGATGCTGCCGGTGCCGCGCTTCGTGCGCGTGGTGCCGTTCCGGCGCGCGCCGGGGGTCTTCCAGCTGCACTATTCGGACCGGTTCTTCGCCTGCTGGGCGTGGGCCGGTGCGCTGCTGTCGGCGGCGGTCGTCGCGGGCGCGGCGGACGCGGTGCCGCTGTGGACGGCCATGGCGCTGTGGGCGGCGCTGTGGGCGATGTATCTGTCGATCGTCAACGTGGGGCAGACCTGGTACGGCTTCGGGTGGGAGTCGCTGCTGCTGGAGGCGGGCTTCCTCGCGGTCTTCCTCGGCAACGCGCGCACCGGCCCGCCGGTGCTCGTGCTGTGGCTGGCCCGCTGGCTGCTGTTCCGGGTGGAGTTCGGCGCCGGACTGATCAAGCTGCGCGGCGACCCCTGCTGGCGGGATCTGACGTGCCTGTACTACCACCACGAGACCCAGCCGATGCCGGGCCCGCTGAGCTGGTTCTTCCACCGGCTGCCCCGGCCGCTGCACCGGGTGGAGGTGGCCGCGAACCACTTCGCGCAGCTCGTCGTGCCCCTCGGGCTGTTCGCGCCGCAGCCGGTCGCGAGCCTCGCCGCCGCCGTGATCATCTGCACCCAGCTGTGGCTGGTGGCCTCCGGCAACTTCTCCTGGCTCAACTGGCTGGCCATCGTGCTCGCTTTCGCCGCCGTCGACAGCCGCGCGCTCACGCGCGTGCTGGGGGTGGCGCCGCCCGCCGCGCCGCCCGCTCCCCCGCTGTGGTACGCGGCCCTGGTGCTCGCCGCGACCGTCCTCGTGGCCGCGCTGAGCTACTGGCCGGCCCGCAATCTGCTCTCGCGCCACCAGCGCATGAACATGTCGTTCAACCCGCTCCATCTGGTCAACACCTACGGGGCGTTCGGCAGCATCAACCGCGCCCGTTACGAGGTGGTGGTCGAGGGCACGGACGCGAAGACCCTGGGGCCGGAGACGGTGTGGCGGGAGTACGGCTTCAAGGGCAAGCCCGGGGACGTGCGCCGGATGCCGCGCCAGTTCGCCCCGTACCACCTGCGGCTCGACTGGCTGATGTGGTTCGCGGGGATCTCGCCGGGCTACGCGCAGCCGTGGTTCGGCCCGTTCGTGGAGCGGCTGCTGACGGGGGACCGGGCGACGCTGCGGCTGCTGCGCCACAACCCCTTCCCGGACCACCCGCCCACCTATGTACGGGCCCGGCTGTATCTCTACCGCTTCACGACCTGGCGGGAGCTGCGCGCCACCGGCGCCTGGTGGCACCGCACGCACGCGGGCGAGTTCCTGCCGCCGGTCGCCCTGCGCCAGTAGCCCGCCGTACGGCCGCGGAGATCCGGCTCAGCAGGGCCCGGCGGGCCGGCGCGGCTCCAGCCCGCACAGCGCCAGCTCGGCGGCCGTGATCGGCGGCCCGTCGGGCCGCGTACGGCCCGGGCCGCGCGCCACCGCGAGCGCCACCGCCGGCCGCAGCAGCTCCGTGACCGGCGCGGACATCGTCATCACCGCCATCAGCGAGCGCAGCACGAGCGGATCGACGGTCGCGGTGCGCATCATCCGCTGCACATAGCCGTGCAGCAGCCGGGTGCCCAGCGGGGGCCGCCTGCCGACGACGCCGGGATACGTGCTGTCCTCGCCGACGGCCAGCTCCCAGGAGCCGGCCACCACCCGGCCGATGCGCCGCTGCGCCCGCCGGGCCAGCCCCGCCGAGCCCAGCGGCCGCTCGCCGAGCACCGCCCGCAGGACGGCGGCGCTGCGGGCGGCGACCGACATGCCCTGCCCGTAGACGGGGTTGAAGGTGGCCACGGCGTCGCCGGTCGCCACGAAACCCTCGGGCCAGACGGACGAACGCTCGTGGAAACGGCGGCGGTTGACCGTGCTGCGCGTGAGGTGCACCCCGCTGAGCGGGGTGGCACGGGCGATCAGATCGGCGATGAGCGGATGCCGCAGCCGGCGCGCGAACCGCTCGAACTCCCCCTCCTCCCGGGAGGGTTCACCACCGCGCGTGCCGGAGAGGGTCACCAGCCAGCGGCCGTCCTCGACGGGCACCAGCACCGCCCCCTGCCCGGGGCGCCCGGCGACCCGGTCGGGCTGCACGCTCACCAGCGGGAACGGCCCGTCGCCGCCGGGCGCCGCGAAGAACCGGCTGGCGTAGACGAGCCCGGAGTCGACGCTCTCCTCACGGACCGGGGGCAGGCCGATCCCCGCGAGCCGCTGCAGGCTCTGCGCGCCGCGCCCCGAGGCGTCCACGACGAGCGCGGCCTCCAGCGAGCCCTGCGCGCCCGTCGCCGCGTCGCGCACGCGCACCCCGGTGACCCGGCGGGCGTCCCCCAGCAGCGCCACCGCTTCCGTGCCCTCGCGCAGCTCGACCCCGGGCAGGGCGCGGACCCGCTCGCGCAGCACCGCGTCCAGCAGGTCCCGGGTGCCGGTCAGGACGTACTCCTCGCCGGGGCGGCGCGGATACCAGCCCTCGGGGCTCTGCGCCACCAGCCCGTCCGGCAGCCCGATGCGCCGGACGCCCGCCGCCGCCCAGCTCCGCTGCGTGCCCGGCAGCAGCTCCTCGACGGTGCGCACGCCGCCGGACATCAGCAGATGCGCGTGCCGGGCCTGCGGCAGGCCCTTGCGCGGCGCGGCGCCCGCCGGCAGCCGGTCCCGGTCGAGGACCACGACCTCCTCGGCGTGCCCGGCGAGCGCCGCAGCCGCCAGCAGTCCGGCCATGCCCGCGCCCAGGACCACCGCGCGGCCGGGGGCGGTGGGAGTGCAGGTGCTCATGCCCGGACCCTCCCCGGCGCCACGGGCGGTTACGCACCGTTCACCCGCGCGTGCTCCTGATCGGTGAAGTTGAGGTGTGCGGGGCTGCCGTGGCGCTGGTGACGGGGTGCGGGCCGGACCGGATGCACTCAGGGTGGTGAAGGGGGGAAGAGGCGAGGCGGTGCGGCGATGGATCCGGTGGAGGCGCTGGAACGGATCGCGTTCCTGCTGGAGCGCGAGCGGGCCCCCACCTACCGCGTCCAGGCGTTCCGCACCGCCGCCGAGGTGATCGCCGCCCTGCCTCGGCAGGAGGTACGGGCGCGCTCCGCCGCCGGATCCCTCACCGGCCTCAAGGGCATCGGCCCGAAGACGGCGGCCGTGGTCGGCGAGGCACTCGCGGGCCGGGTGCCCGGGTATCTCGCGCGGCTGGAGGACACGGCCGCCGCGCGGGAGGACCCCGGCGGCGCGACCTTGCGGGCGGCCCTGCGCGGCGACTGCCACCTGCACTCGAACTGGTCCGACGGCGGCAGCGACATCGCGACGATGGCACGCGCGGCCCGCTCGCTCGGCCACGAGTGGGCCGCGCTCACCGACCACTCCCCCCGGCTGACCGTCGCCCGCGGGCTCTCCCCCGAGCGGCTGCGCGCCCAGCTGCGGGCCGTCGCCGAGGTCGACGACCGTATCGGAGAAGGCTTCCGGCTGCTGACGGGCATCGAGTGCGACATCCTCGACGACGGCTCGCTCGACCAGGAGCCCGGGCTGCTCGCGGAGTTGGACGTGGTGGTGGCGTCCGTCCACTCCCGGCTGCGCATGGACGCGCGGGCGATGACGCGCAGGCTGGTCGCGGCCGTGGCCAACCCGCTCGTGGACGTCCTCGGGCACTGCACGGGACGGCTGCTGGGCGACGGCGGCCCGGGGCACGGGGGCACGCGCCCCGAGTCCGACTTCGACGCGGCGCTGGTCTTCGCGGCGTGCGCGCGCTTCGGCACCGCCGTGGAGATCAACAGCCGCCCGGAGCGCCTCGACCCGCCGCGCCGGCTGCTGCGCCAAGCCCTGGACGCGGGCGCGCTGTTCGCCGTCGACAGCGACGCCCACGCCCCCGGCCAGCTCGACTGGCAGCGCCACGGCTGCGCCCGCGCCGAGGAGTGCGGGGTGCCGGCCGAACGGATCGTCACGACGTGGCCGGTGGAGCGGCTGCTGGAGTGGACGAGGGAGGGGTGAGAGCACAGATACGCGCCGACTCCTGGCAGCAGAAGCACAGTTACCCCGCTGCCGGGCCGTCACGGCAGGCGCCCCCGCGAGCGCGTGCCCGCCAGCGGCGCCAGCAGGTCGCCGTGGGCGGCGACACGGTCGAGCACCTCCTCCGGCGTGAACGTCAACTCGCCCGCGTCCGCGCAGGCGGCGACCTCGTCCCAGGTGACGGGGGCCGCCACGGCGGGGCGATCGCGCAACCGCACCGTGTAGGGGGCCGCCGTCGTCTTGGCGCTCGCGTTCTGCGACCAGTCGATGAGCACCTTGCCCCGGCGCTGCGAGCGCGTCATCGACACCACGACCAGCCCGGGGTGCTCGGCCCGCATCCGGCCCGCGAGCCGGTGCGCGTAGTCGGCGACCGCCCGCCCGGGGGCCGGGCGCAGCGGCGCGTACAGGTGCAGCCCCTTGCCGCCGGAGACGACGGGGTGGGCGGTGAGCCCGTCGGCGTCCAGCAGCTGGCGCAGCCGCTGGGCGATCCGGCAGCAGACGACCAGGTCGGCCCCCTCCCCCGGGTCCAGGTCGAGGACGAGCCGGTCGTGCGCCTCCGGGCCCGCGGCAGCGGTCCACTGCGGTACGTGCACCTCGTACGCGCCCAGGTTCGCCATCGCGACGAGATCCGCCGCGCGGTCGACGACGACCTGCCCGGTCACGCCCTCGTGGTGCTCGACGGGCACGACCCGCACCCAGGACGGCACCCCGGACGGGGGATTCTTCGCGAACCAGCTCTGCCCTCCGGGTCCCTCCGGGGCGCGGACGAACGAGGCGGGCCGGCCCGCGGTGTGCGGCAGCATCGCGGGGGCCACCGTCGCGTAGTAGCGCAGCACTTGCGCCTTGGTGTGGCCCGTGGCCGGGAAGAGCACGCGGTCGAGGTGGGTCAGCGTGAGCCGACGGCCCTCGACCTCCACCACCTGCCGCTCCAGAGAAGCGGACATAAGGTAGGAATTCCCCCCGGAGGGACGGAATCATGCGCAGCATGTGGAAGGGCGCGATCGGCTTCGGGCTGGTGTCCGTGCCCGTACGGCTCTACGCCGCGACCCAGGAACACGGCATCAGGCTGCACCAGGTCCACGACGCGGACGGCGGCCGGATCCATCTGCGGCGCGTGTGCGACGCGTGCGGTGAGGAGGTCGCCTACGAGCACCTCGCCAAGGGCTTCGAGGACGACGAGGGGCACACCGCCGTCGTCACCAAGGAGGACCTCGCGGAGCTGCCCCTGCCGAGCAAGCACCTCATCGACGTGCTCGCCTTCGTCGACGCCGAACGCATCGACCCGCTGCAGCTGTCCGGCGCCTACTACCTGGCCCCCGAGAACGCGGCGGCGGACAAGCCGTACGTCCTGCTGCGGGAGACGCTCAAGCAGACCGACCGGGTCGCCGTCACCAAGATCGCGCTGCGGACCCGGGAGTCGCTGGCACTGCTGCGGGTCCACGGCGAGCTGCTGTCCCTGCACACCATGTACTGGCCCGACGAGGTCCGCGACGCCGGCGATCTGGCGCCGCCCGCCTCCGTGACGGTGCGGCCGCAGGAGCTGAAGATGGCCACGAGCCTGATGGACACGCTCTCCGAGGACTTCGATCTCGACGCGCTGGAGGACGAGTACCAGGCCGCGCTGGACGAACTGATCACGGCGCATCTCAGTGACCGGCCGGTACGGGTCCGCGAGGCGGTCGCGCCCGCGCCCGACAACGTCATCGACCTGATGGCCGCCCTGCAGGCGTCCATCGACAGCGCGGGCGGCGGCACAGCTGCCGGCAAGAAGACGGCAGCACGGACCGGGGCGCGGAAAACGGCCACCGCGGGTTCCGCCGAAAAGGCCTCCAAGGGAAAAGCGGGCGCGAAGGCGTCCGGCGGCGGATCCGCGCGGGCACAGGCGAAGTCCGCCGCCAAGAAGACCACCGAGCGGGCGCCCGCGAAGAAATCCGCGGCGCGGAAAACGGGACGGCGCGCGTCCTGAGCGGACCGACGGCAACAGGGCGCGCCCGCACGCCTCTTGCCCCTCCGGCCCGCTCGAATGCCTCCGTTATTCCGCCGACTGCCCGGCCGCACTCCCCACGGTGACCGTGACGGCGTCGAGTTCGGCGCGGGCGGTGGCGACGAGACCGCGCGCCCCGCACTTCTCGGCACGCTCCATGCCCTCCCGCAGCTGGGCGCCCGCCTCGGCGGTGCGCCCCGCCGCCCGCAGGGCACGGCCGTGGTCGACCAGGGCCATCGCGTACTCGTAGCCGCAGGGCGAGCGGCGCAGGTGCCCGACGGCCTTGGCCAGCGTCGGCAGCACCTCGTCGGCCTCGGCGACGGCCGCGGAGCGGCGCAGCGCCTCGCCGACGGCCGTGTCGGTGCCGAACCGGTAGGCGTGCTTGAGCGCCTGGGCGACCAGGGACCGGGCCCGCTCGGGCTCCTCGGGGGCGACGGCCTCGGCCAGGTCGAGCGCCCACGGCGCCCACAGGACGTTGTTCCGTCCGCGCTGCTCCAGTCTGCGCCCGGCGGCCTCCAGCTCGGCGACGGCCTCCTTCGTCCGGCCCCGGGCGAGCAGCAGCCGTCCGGCGAGGCAGGCGGCGTCCGGGAGCACGATCGCCGGGGAATAGGGTGCCTTGAAGTTGTTCTCCTCGGCGACGGCCTGGGCCTCGTCGACCCGGCCCTGGGCGAGCAGCGTGTCGATGAGCAGGCAGGTGCCGTCCCACTGGGTGGGCAGGCCGGGGCCGAGGCGGTGGGCCAGCCGCAGGCCCTCGCGCAGCGTCTGCTCGGCCACGTCGAGCTCTCCGCGGCGGCGGTGCACCAGGCCGACGAAGTCGTTGGCGAAGGCGAGGTGGGCGCCGCTCCAGCCGGAGATCTCGAAGGCGCGCACGGCCTCGGTGAACAGCTCCTCGGCGCGGTCGAGTTGATCGGTGTAGGCGTAGGTGATGCCGATGATGCTGGGGAGCTCGAAGCCCCACTCGACATTGGTCCAGCCCATGCCCTCGGCGAGCCTGCCGTCCACGAGGGCGCGGTCGGTGGCCCGCAGGACGTCGAGCGCGTCCTCGCTGCGGATCATGCCGTCGAATCCGCGCAGCGCCAGCAGGGCGCGCTCGGCGTTGTCCCGGCCGGGGAGGTGGTCGGCGAGCTCGGCGATGCGGCGCGAGCGGCCGTGGGCGTCCTCCTCCTCGACCTGGATGCCCTTCCACAGATAGTGCGCGGCCTGCAGCCGCATCCGGCCGGGGCCGGGCGGGGTGACGGCGGCCTGGGCGGCCACCACCTCGGCGGCCTCGCGGAGCTGGTTGTTGTGCGCGTACGCCTGGGAGAGCCGGTAGGTGGCGTCGACGCGCATCTGGGGGCTCAGATGCGGCAGGGCCAGGGCCGACTTGAGGTGGTTGACGGTGGTGGGCGGCGAGGTGAGCAGCGCGGAGCAGCCCAGCTCGTACAGCAGGGCGGCGCGCTGTTCCTCGGGCGGGGGCTCGCGCAGGGCCCGCTCCAGACAGCGGCGGGCGGCGTCCGGGGCGCCGACGGCGAGGTGTTCCTCGGCGGCGGCGCGCAACTGCTCGACGACCTCGGGGTCGTGGTCGGGATGGACCTCCAGCAGATGCCGGGAGGCCGCGGCCGCTCCCTGGCCGGCCTCGGTGACGGCCCAGGCGGCCTGACCGTGCATGGCGGTGCGGGTGGCGGGCGGGATCGCGCCGTAGATGGCGGTGGCGATGAGCGGGTGGCCGAACTCCAGGACGTTCGCGCCGGTGAGGATACGGGCCTCGCGCAGCTTGTCCGCGCACTGGGCGGCCTGCGCGGGGCCCATCGCCGCGAGATTGGCGGCGAGTCCGGGCTGGATCTCGGTGCCGAGGACGGCCGCGGCCCAGGCGAAGCGGGTGACGGCGGGGCCCAGTTCGTCGAGCCGGGAGACCAGGCCGCTGCCGCGCGAGGTGGCGCCCATGTCGCGCAGCAGGGGCGCGGATTCGTCCGTCGGCTTCAGGTCACGGTCCTGCGCCTTGGCGATCAGCTCGACGGCCTCGTACGGATTGCCGCCGGTGACCGCCCACATCTCGCGGCAGAAGGGGTCGTCGGCGTGCTGGCCGAAGGCACCGCGCACCAGGCGCGCGACGGCCTCGGGGGTCAGGGCCCGCAACTCGACGGGGCGCGGGTTGCGTTTGGCGACGAGGGCGCGGAACGCGGGGGTGTGCTCGGGCAGTTCGCTGGGGCGGTAGGCCAGGACGAGCAGCAGCGGCATCTCCGGAAGCCGCGCCGCGAAGCCGGTGAGCCAGTTCAGCGACTCGGAGTCGGCCCAGTGGCAGTCGTCGACGACGAGGACCACCGGGTCGCCGCGCACGGCCAGTTGGGTGACGATCCAGTCGAGGCCGTCGCGCACGCCCTGGGGGTCCTGCTGGCGCACGATGGGGCTGATGCCGAGCGCCGGGCCCGCGATGTCGCGCCACGGACCGAGGAAGCTCCTGCGCTCGTCCTCGTCCATGGGGGCGAAGGCGGGCTGGAGGAGCTGGCGCACCACGTGGAAGGGGACGGACCGCGCGGACTCGCTGCCGCGCGCGAACAGCACGGTGCAGCCGCAGACTTCGGTGGCGATACGGCGGACCTCGGTGAGCAACGCCGTTTTGCCGAGGCCCGCTTCGCCGCTGTAGAGCAGCAGGCCGCCGAGGCGGCTCCTCCTTTCCGGGTCGCTGCCGTGCAGACGGCGCACGGCTTGTTCCGCGGTCGCGAGTTCAAGCTCTCGCTCGAACAGGGCGGCGGATGCGTACTGTTCACGCTGATGCCCTGACATGGCGCTGTCTCCCGGGAGGATGTGGTGGGGCGAGCCTAGCCCTCCGGGCGGGGCCGCGCGCACCGTTCTCGGACGGACCACTCGGGAGCGTGACCTTCGCTCCGCCGCCGCGACCGGGCCGGGTGCGGCGGCGGAACCCCTGTCCGGCGCCTTTCCCCCCGCGGGATCCGGCCACCACCCCTTGAATCGAACCCCTTTTCACGGGAATTCGGAAGCGTTTTCGACATTCCTGATGCGGGCTCATTATGAGGGCTCGCGCACGGGCCCGTCAGTCCAATCCGCGAATATGACAACTTCACGCCGGAGGTGCGCGCGACAGGCTACGCTCCTTGTCGCGCAACGGGTTGTGGCGCCTACAGCACGTTGCGGACCAGTACTGCGCTGCCGCCGTTCCGCTCCGGCGCCCGCCAAAGGGAACGCGTTTCCCCGTTCACGCGGGGTTGTTCCCACGCCCGTGCTCCGGCTCGCGCGCCTTTCTGGTCCGCACAGTTCTGCACATCCGAAGAGTCCGAGGATCCCGATGGTTGGTACTGGCTCGTCAGCCTCACGGCGGCCCGTCTCCGCTCTGATATGGCTGATCTTCCCTCTGGTGCTCGCGGGCTGCACCGCGACAGCGGTCGCGACCGTGACACCGGAGGCCCGAGCGCCGGTCGGCTGGTGCGGTTCCTCCGCCACGGTCGCGGTCGCCCTGGCCGCCTCCGAATCCGCCCGGCGGGGGCGCCGGATCGGCGCCCTGCGCCGCAAGTGCGCGGAGACCGAGGCCGTATTGCGCCACCAGATCGAGCAACACGAGGCGGAGACCCGGCGGTTGGCCCACGACCTGCTGCCGAAGGCGGTGCAGCTGCTGCACCGCGGAGCTCCCACCGATGTCGTCGTACGCCACACGCTCCCGGTCCACGACCTGGAGCCGGGGTACGCGGCCGCACACCGCGCCGTCATCCGGGCCGTCATCGAGGCGGTGCAGGCCGAGGAGGGCCTGCGTGACTCCGCGCACCGCGCGTTCGTCAACATCGCCCGCCGGATCCAGGCCATCGTCCACCAGCAGGCCTACGACATCCGGGAGATGGAGCACAAGCACGGCAACGACCCCGATGTCTTCGGCGACCTGCTCCACCTGGACCACGGCAACGCCCTGACCGGCCGCCTCGCCGACAGCATCGCGGTGCTCGGCGGCTCACGCCCCGGCCGCCAGTGGCGCAGCGAGATCCCGCTGTACAACGTACTGCGCGGCGCGATGTCCCGGATCCTTGAGTACAAGCGCGTGGACCTGCACTCCGTCGCGGACGTGGCCGTGGTCGGCCCCGGCGTCGAGCCCGTCATCCACGCGCTGGCCGAGCTGCTGGACAACGCCACGCGCTACTCCCCGCCGCAGACCCGGGTGCATCTGACCGCCGTGGACATCCAGTCCGGCATCGCGGTCGAGATCGAGGACGCCGGCGTCGGCCTCACCGACGAGGCCCGCAGGCGCGCCGAGCGGGTGCTCTCCAAGGAGGGCGCGCTCGACCTGGACGACCTGGGCGAGGCGCCCCGGCTGGGCCTCCCCGTGGTGAGCCGGCTCGCCCGCACCTACAACTTCCTGGTGTCCCTGCGGCCTTCGGCCTACGGAGGGGTCCGCGCGGTCCTGGTCATCCCCATGGACCTGATCACGGCCAGCAAGCACCCCGGAGGCGACATCGCCCGCGCGCCGAAGCTTCCCCCTATCAAGTCCAAGCGGCGGCCCGGCTCCAAGCCCCCCGCCCCCATGCCCTCGTCGGTCCCGCCGATGATGGAGCACCCGATTCCCACCCCGGTCGGGGACAGCGGACTGCCGCAGCGCCGACGGCGCCACGGCCCCGCCCCGCTCCCCTTCGGCCGGGGCGCGGCCGCCCAGCGCGAGCGCGAACGCGCCGCCGCGCAGGCGGCCCGGCCGCCGGCTCCCACAGGACCCGACGGCCGGGCCGGACAGGACGCGCAGGAGCCGAAGCAGCCGGGACTGTGGCTGGGCGCCTTCACGAGAGGCCTCAACGGGGAGCCCGTGCAGCCGGATCCCGGCCGACGGCCGAACAGTGATGTTTCGTCAGACAAGGAAGAGTAGCCAAGTGACGCAGCAGCCGCGGTTCAACATGGACTGGATGCTCAAGGACCTGGCAACCAGCGTCCCTCAGACCCGCCACGTGATCGTGCTGTCCTCTGACGGCCTGCGCATGGCCCAGTACGGTGCCGATCCGGACGCCGCCGACCGGCTCGCCGCCGCCTGTGCCGGACTGCAAAGCCTGTCGACGGCGATCGCCGGTGAATTCCCGCACGGGGACGGGGAGATGCGCCTGGTGGTGATCGAGGTCGACGGCGGGTTCTTCTATCTGATGGCGGCCGGCGCGGGCGCGTTCCTCGCGGTGCTCGCCGACGACGACGTCGACGCGGAGCTGATGGGCATGCGGATGCGGGACCTGGTGGCCCGGATCGGCTCGCACCTGACCAGCCCGCCCCGGGTCAGCGGGTCGGTGACATGAGCGAAGCCGGACCCGAACCCGCGACGGCGCCGGGCAGTCCGGACCGGCTGTACATCCTCACCGGCGGAGCGGCCCGCGCGGAGAAGAAGACGGAGCTCGACCTGGTCACGCTGATCGTGTCCCGGACCGAGACCGACCCCGGACTGCAGCCCGAGCACGCCGCCATCGCCAGGATGTGCGCCTATCCGCTGTCCGTCGCGGAGATATCCGCGTATCTGGAGCTGCCCGTCAGCACGCTGACCCTGCTGCTCACGGAGCTGCTCTCGGGCGGCCAGGTGGAGGCCCGGCCCCCCGTGCCGGCAGCGGCGCTGCCCGACGTCCGACTTCTGGAGGCGGTGATGAATGGACTGCAAAAGCTCTGACGGCCACGGCCCCGAATACTGCGCGGGGCCACGCAGCGAGGACGTACTCCCCGCGTCGGCCACCGCCGCCGTCAAGGTCGTCATCGTGGGCGGCTTCGGCGTCGGCAAGACGACCCTGGTGGGCGCGGTCAGCGAGATCAGGCCGCTCACCACCGAGGAGACGATGACCCAGGCCGGCGTGGGGGTGGACGACCTCGCCGGCATCGAGCACAAGACCGAGACCACCGTCGCGATGGACTTCGGGCGGATCAGCATCAACGAACAGCTGGTGCTGTATCTGTTCGGCACCCCCGGCCAGGAGCGCTTCTGGTTCCTGTGGAACGGCCTCTTCGAGGGCGCCCTGGGGGCGGTGGTCCTGCTCGACACCCGCCGTCTGGAGGTCAGTTACGACGTGGTGGGCCGTCTGGAGGAACGGGGGGTGCCGTTCGTCGTCGGCGTCAACTGCTTCCCGGAGGCGCCGGTCTACCCCATGGAGGAGCTCCGCAAGGCGATGGACCTGCACGACTCCGTGCCCATGGTCCGGTGCGACGCCCGCGACCGCGCCTCCTGCCGGGACACCCTGATGACCCTCATGCGCTATCTGTACACCCTCACAACCGCAGCACCGGAGCACCAGTGACCCTGCCCAACGAACACTCCCGCGCCGACGCCACCCTCGCGCCTCCCCCGCAGTGCCCGGCCTCCGCCCTCGCCCCGCTGGGCCCGGGCGGGCTGACCCGGCTGTACGGGCCCGAGGCCGAGAAGGATCCCATGGGCCTGTACGAGCGACTGCGTGAGCAGCACGGCCAGGTGGCACCCGTGCTGCTGACCGGTGATCTGCCCGCCTGGCTGGTCCTCGGCTACCGCGAGAACCTCGACGTGGCCCGTACCCCCTCGCGCTTCTCCCGCGACTCCCGGCTGTGGCGCGAGTCGAAGGACGGCCGTGTGCCCCCGACCCATCCGCTGGCCCCGATCACCACCTGGCAGCCGATCTGCGTCTTCGCCGACGGGCAGCAGCACGAGCGCTGGCGCGGCGCGATCAACGACTCGATCGCCCGGATCGACAAGCGCGGCATCCGCCGCAACGTCACGGTCTATGCCAATCAGCTCGTCGACCGGTTCTGCGCCAAGGGCCAGGCCGATCTGGTGCACCAGTTCGCGGAGCACCTGCCGATGATGGCGATGACGCAGCTGCTGGGCATGCCCGAGGCGTACAGCCCCCAACTGGTCAACGCCGCCCGGGACATGATCAAGGGCACGGCGACGGCGGTCGCGAGCAACGAGTTCGTCCAGGAGACCCTGCGCAAGCTCGTCACCCGCAAGCGCGCCGAGCCGACCGCCGACTTCACGAGCTGGCTGATCGAGCACCCCGCCGGACTGACGGACGACGAGGTGCAGCAGCACCTGCGGCTGGTGCTGATCGCCGCGTTCGAGACGACCGCGAACCTCATCGCGAACACTCTGAAGATGGTGTTCACCGACGTGCGGTTCCGGGCCTCCCTGGCGGGCGGCCACATGACGCTGCCGGACGCGGTCGAGCAAGTGCTGTGGGACGAGCCTCCCTTCATCACGATCCTGGGCCGCTGGGCCACCCAGGACACCGAACTGGCGGGGCAGCGGATCAAGTCGGGCGACGCGCTGGTCCTCGGGCTCGCCGCCGCCAACATGGACACGGTCATCCGCCCCGACCCGGACGCCCCCATCCACGGCAACCGCTCGCACCTGGCGTTCAGCGGTGGCCAGCACGAGTGCCCGGGGGCGGACGTGGGCCGGGCGATCGCGGACACGGGCATCGACGCCCTGCTGCTGCGACTGCCCGACCTCGCCCTCGCGATCGACGAGTCCGAGCTCAAGTACCACTCGTCACTGATGTCGCGTCATCTGACCGCGCTGCCGGTGAAGTTCACCCCCCGTTCTCCCCTCCCCCCCGAGGACTCCGTGGACGCGGAGGCCGCGCTGCCGGACGCTCACCCGGAGCGGCCCGAGCAGCCCGCCATCCCGGCCCCCGGCAAGGTGCCCACCGCCCGCAGGTCCTGGTGGCGCTCGCTGATCGGCCTGCTGCGGCGCGGATAGGGCGTGATGTCGAGCTGGTCCCACCACCAAGCGATGGCCGGCACGGGCAGCGGGGCCAGGCTGTCGTCCGCGGGCTCGGGCTTCCACCACCGGGTGACCTGCGTCCCGTACGGATCCGCGTACCGGGCGCAGGCGGAGGCCCAGTCGAGGTGGCCGCGGACGAAGTGGCCGAGGGCGACGAGATAGCAGCGCAGCTCGACCCCGGCGCGCGGCCACAGCTGTTCCCGCAGGCGCAGGAAGAGGGTCATGACGCGGTCCCGCATCGCGATGGCCTCTTCCTGCGCCCGGGCCGGCGGGCAGTCGCGCTCCTGCGCGAGGACGTCGATGAGGTTGAGGTTGTCACCGGCGCGCTGGATCTCCTTGTTGCGGGAGTAGAAGTCGTTGTCCCAGGCCACCAGGGTCCAGGTCATCTCGGTCAGGGCGCGGACCTCGGGTCGGTCGAGGTCGCGGTCGTGGAGTTCGTAACCTCCCGCTATGTCCATCAGCGCCGTGGAGGGGGCCATGCCGATGGCCCGCATCCACATGGCCGCGTAGTCGTTGAGCGAAGGCAGTGCCCGGTCCCGGCGGCAGGCCGCTTCCCACACCAGGCCCGACATGTAGACGCGCATCCCCTCGGTCCAGCGCCTCAGCTGCCGTGGGGTCGCGTGCTCGACGAGCTCCAGCCGGATGGCGCGCAGGGCCGCCTCGTGGGGCGAGTCATCCGGCCACACCGGCAACGGGGCCTCCAGGACCCGCATGATGCGCGAGGTCGCGCGGGCGAGCCCATGGGCCGTGGCACCCGACTCGTCGCACAGCGCGTCGTCGAGCGAGAACAGCACCGAGTGCAGCTTGGCCACGACGGTGAGCGGCCCGGCCTGGCCGTAGGGCATGGTCTTGGCGGTGAGCCCGCCGAAGTCGCACCGGACCAGGCGCTGTCGCTGGTGGGGCGAGGCATCGAGGTCCCGTCCCAGCATCCAGTCCACCGAGGCATGGTCGATCTCCCGGATCCGGGGATGCGCGGCCGGCGGTATGGGGCAGTAGAACGGCTCGATTTCCAAGGGCTGGACTGATATCCGATCTCGCACGCTAGTCACGCCGCCTCCCCGGGCCGACTCGCAGCGTTCCTGTCCACTTTTGTGCGGTACCTGCCCAGGGTGGACCGTGGATAACCCGGCGCCCATACCTGGTCACACCTTTCCAGCGCGGGACGCAAGGTTCACTTCGGATCGTTCTCGACCGAATCAAGTCAAAGGCATTTTCCACACGGGTAGGAACGGTTGAATATTGCGCGCCGTTGTCGGGGTTTTTTCCCCAAGATCCGGTGTTGTTCGAAAACATAAGGGATGGCCGGATTTCGTTCATACGCAGCACGGAAAGACGATCGACACTCCCCGGGGTGACGCTCGTTGAGCACCAGGGAGGCACGGCATGGCGGGAACGGTGTCGGTCGGGCGATGCGGCGCGCTGCTCACGGCGCCCTGGGGGCGGGCCGCCGCGGCGGTCCTCGCGGGCGCGCTGCCGGCACTGGCGTTCCCCGCGCCGGCGCTCTGGTGGCTCGCGTATGTCGCCCTCGTGCCCTGGCTGCTCCTGTTGCGCTCCTCCCCCACGGGGTACCGGGCGGCGCTGGACGGCTGGCTCGGCGGAGCGGGTCTGCTGCTCGCCGTGCATCATTGGCTGCTGCCGAGTCTGCATGTCTTCATCCTCGTACTGGCCGCGCTGCTTGGGGTGTTGTGGGCACCGTGGGGTCTGCTGGTGCACCGACTGCTGGGCGGGGACCCCGGGCCCGGACGGGTGCTCGTGGCGCTGCTCGCCGTCCCCTCGGGCTGGTTGATGGTCGAACTTGTCCGTTCCTGGGAGTATTTGGGCGGCCCGTGGGGTTTGTTCGGGGCGAGTCAGTGGCAGGTGACACCCGCCCTGCGGCTCGCTTCGGTGGGCGGGATCTGGCTGGTTAGTTTCCTCCTGGTGGCCCTCAACACCGGACTCTCCGCGCTGTTTCGGGCTCCCCGGGCGAGAATCGCCGGTGCGGCCGGGGTGCTCGGCTGTGTGGCGGTGACGGCCGGGGTGTGGTGGGGGGCGCCGGAGCCGGAGGCGGCGGGCACCCTGCGGGTCGCGGTCGTCCAGCCGGGCCCGTACGAGGGTGACGAGGGCGGGCGGCACCGTTTCGACGTGGAGGAGCGGCTGACGCGCGGGCTCGCGGGCCGGGGCGTCGCCCTGGTGGTGTGGGGCGAGAGCAGCGTCGACCACGACCTGTCCCGACGCCCCGATCTGCGGGGCCGGCTGGCTGCCCTCTCGCGCACCGTCGGCGCGGACGTGCTGGTGAACGTGGACGCCCGGCGGGCGGACCGGCCCGGCATCTTCAAGAGCTCGGTGCTGGTCGGCCCGGACGGCCCGACGGGGGACCGCTACGACAAGATGCGCCTGGTGCCGTTCGGGGAGTACGTTCCCGCGCGCTCGGTCCTGGGCTGGGCCACGTCGGTCGGCAAGGCCGCGCGGGAGGACCGCAGGCGCGGGGACCGGCAGGTGGTGATGCGCCTGCCGGACGGGGCGCGGATCGGACCGCTGGTGTGCTTCGAGTCGGCGTTCCCCGACATGAGCCGCCATCTGGCCCGGGAGGGCGCGCAGTTGCTCGTCGCGCAGTCCTCGACGTCCACGTTCCAGCGCAGTTGGGCCCCGCGTCAGCACGCCTCACTGGTGGCGCTGCGCGCGGCGGAGACCTGGCGGCCGATGGTGCACGCGACGTTGACCGGCGTCAGTGCGGTGGCGGACGCGCGGGGGCGGCGGATCGGCGCCTGGCTGGACACCGACCGGCCGACGGTCGCGGTGTACGAGGTGCTGCTGGCGCGCGGCACGAGCCCGTACGTGCGGTACGGGGACTGGGTGCCGTGGGGGGCCTTGGCGGTGCTGGTCTGCTGCGGTGCGGCGACGGCCGTACGCCGGTGGCTCCGCCGCCGTACGGCCGCCGCCGGGCAGCGAACGGGCACCGCCTAGCCGACCGCGGCAGGCCGCCAGTCGGCCACCCCGTCCAGGCTGCGCAGAGCGACCCGCGGACCCAGTTTGTCCGCGGCGACGAGCGCGGCAGTCCGCACAGCGCAGGCGAGCGGCGAGGACACCGTGGTCAGCCGCCCGATGCGCGCGGCGCGGCGTACGACGTCCATCGTGCGCGGCAGCCGGGCGCGCGTGTAGGCGGGCAGGGCGGCGGCGGGATCGCCCCCGGCCTCGGCGAGGAGGCCCGCGAGGACGACGGCGTCCTCGACGGCCTGGCAGCCGCCCTGGCCGAGGTGCGGGGTCATGGCGTGCGCGGCGTCACCGAGGAGGGCGACCCGGCCGCGGTGGAACGTGGGCAGGGGGACGGTCGTGGTGCGCAGGTCGGTGCGCAGGATCGCGGTGGGGTCGGCGGCGGCGAGGATCGCGGGGACGGGGTGGTGCCAGGTGCCGAACAGCCGTCGCAGCTCGGCGAGTTCGCCGTCCTCGGAGCGGCCGTCGGCGGGCGCGTTGGCCTGGGCGTAGGCGTAGACCCGGCCGTCGTGCAGCGGCACGGTTCCCCAGAGCCGCCCGCGCCCCCAGGTCTCGTGCGCGGGGAACGGGCGGTCCGGGCGCGGGACGACGAGCCGCCAGGTGGTGCAGCCGAAGTAGGCGGGTTCCGGGTGGCCGGGGAAGAGCGCGGCGCGGGTCGCGGAGCGGATGCCGTCGGCGGCGACGACGAGGTCGGCCTCGAAGGCACCGTCGGGGGTGCGGACGAGGGCGGGCCGCTCCGGGCCGCCCTCGTCGGCGAGTTCGGCCCGGACCCCGGTGCGCAGTGCCCCGTCGGGGAGCCGGGCGGTGAGCAGGGCGGTGACGTCGCCGCGGTGGGCGACGACGACCGGGCCGCCGAAGCGGCGGGCGGCGGCCTCGCTGCTGGTGCGGGAGACCCAGCGGCCGCCGGGCAGTCGCAGCCCGCCGTCGGACTGCCAGCCGGCCAGGGCCCGTACGGCGTCGCCGGCGCCGAAGGTGTCGAGGGCGCGCTGGGCGTTGGGGGCGAGGGCGATGCCCGCGCCGGTCCGGCCGGGGGCGGCGGACCGTTCCAGGACAGTGACGCGCCAGCCCCGGTGGTGCAGGGCGGCCCCGGCGGTCAGTCCGCCGATCCCGGCTCCGATGACGACGGCGTGCGGTGGGCGCACGGCTTCCTCCCAGGTCGACGCGGATGTGTCACTACAGGTGTAGTGCACGGCCCACGCTACTACGCCTGTAGTGCGCCGGGTAGGTTGGGGGCATGCCAGTCCGTACCGCCACCGGCCCCGACCGCGCCCGGCTCATCGCCGACACCGCTCTCGCCCTGCTCGCCGAGCGCGGGATGCGCGGGCTCACGCACCGGGCGGTGGACGCGGCGGCCGGCCTGCCGCCCGGCTCGACGTCCAACCACGCCCGGACCCGCCTCGCCCTGCTGGAGGCGGCGGTGCGGCGGCTGGCCGTACGGGACGCGGAGGTGCTCGCGGTGGACGAACTCCCCGGCGCCGCCCGCCCGGTACCGGGCTCCGCTCCGCCGCCCGTCGGCCGCGAGGAGATCGCCGCGGCCGTCGCCCTCGCCCTGCACCGCGGACTGCGGCGCCGGGAGCTGCTGGTCGCCCGCTACGAGCTGGCCCTGGAGGCGTCCCGGAGGCCGGAGCTGCGCGAGATCTACGACGCGGAGGGGCAGGGCTTCCGCGCGCCCCTGATCGCGATGCTGACCGCCGTCGGCTCGTCCGACCCCCACCGTCACGCGCTGTCGCTGGTCGCGTGGTGCGAGGGCCTGATGTTCTCGTGCGCGGCGGGCTCGTTCCACACGGAGGTCCCGACCCGGGAGCAACTGCGCGCGGGAGCGGAGGAGTTGCTGCGGGGGATGCTGGACGGGTGAGGGGGGCGGCGCTCGCGCGGGGAGCCGCACCACGAAATTCCCTGGCGGCCCGTCGAGGAGCCCGCCAGGATGGCGGCATGAGCACTCCTGAGCGTCCCGAAATGCCCGGTATAGCCGATGAACGCACCGGCCTCGAAGCCTGGTTGGACTTCCACCGCGCCACGCTGGCCGCGAAGTGCGCCGGTCTGGACGACGAGCAGCTGCGGCTGGCGACCGCCCCGCCGTCCCCGCTGACCCTCCTCGGGCTGGTGCGGCACATGGCCGAGGTGGAGCGCGGCTGGTTCCGGCGGGTGCTGGCCGGGGAGAAGGAGGCCGGGCCCCTGTACTACACCGAGGACAATCTCGACGGGGACTTCGAGGTCGGCGAGGGGGACACCTGGCAGGAGGCGTACGCCACGTGGCAGGCGGAGATCGCCGCCGCCCGCGGGATCGCGCGGGGCCGCTCGCTGACGGACACCGGCGTGCACCGCAACGGCGAGGAGCTCGATCTGCGCTGGATCTACCTCCACATGATCGAGGAGTACGCGCGGCACAACGGCCACGCGGACCTCATCCGCGAGCGCGTCGACGGGGCGACGGGCTGAGCCGCCCGCGACGGGTCCGTGCGGTTCCGCACGGTTCCGCGCGCACATCACCCGTGCGGGGAATTCCCAAATCCTCTTGCGGGGCAGCAGAGTTGAGCGAATGCTTCGTGTGCCCGCAATGGTGACCCTGGCAGCGGTGGTGGCGGTGGCGGCCACCGGCTGCATGTCCGTTCCCTCCGGTCCGGACTCCCCCGCGCCGCCCGGTGCCTCGCGCGCCGCCGAACCGCTCATCGGCCCCGGGAAGGCCCGCGAGGGCCTGGTCACCACGGGCCCGGGCGCCTCGTCCGGCGGTGCTTCGGCCGACCCGGCAGGGCAGGGTCCGTCACCGGGCGCGCCCCCGGGCGGCCCGCAGGGCATCCCGGCGTCCGGCTCTCCGGCGCACCCGGAGCCGCCCGCCCCCGGCGTGCCGGGGAGCGCCGTTCCCGAGCGCCCCGCCCCGGAGCGTCCGCCCGCGGGCCCGCCGGGCAGCCCGGCCGGCGGCCCGGCGAGCGATCCGGCGGCCTCCTCGCGCGGCCCCGCCCCGGAGCGGCGGGACCCCGCGCCCCCGCCGCCCCACGAGGTGCCGGCGCCGCAGCCACCGCCCCAGCAGGCCCCGGCCCCTCCCCCGGCCCGCCGCAGCGAACCGCAGTCCGCGCCCGGGGGCGGGCACAGCGCCCCGCCCCCGGCGGCCCCGCCGCCCGCCCGCGGCAACGGCGGCGGCAGCGGTGTCTGCGCGCTCGGCCGCACCTACGGGCACTGGGCTCAGGGCAGCGACGCGTCCCGTATCTGCCACCAGGTGTACGGGCACTGACGGACCGTCACCCTCTTGTGGCGCGCGGCCCCGCGCCGCGCCCCGGGCCCGGAGCCGTTCAGACCCCGAGGTCCGGGATGCGCCAGTCGATCGGCTCGTGCCCCTGCGCCGCGACCGCCTCGTTGATCTTCGTGAAGGGCCGGCTGCCGAAGAACCGCTTCGCGGACAGCGGTGACGGGTGGGCGCCCTTGACGACGGCGTGGCGCTCCTCGTCGATCAGCGGGAGCTTCTTCTGCGCGTAGTTGCCCCACAGGACGAACACCGCCGGGTCGGGCCGCTGCGCGACCGCGCGGATGACCGCGTCGGTGAACTTCTCCCAGCCCTTGCCCTTGTGGGAGTTGGCCTCGCCGGCGCGGACCGTCAGCACCGCGTTGAGCAGCAGCACGCCCTGCCGCGCCCACGGCATGAGATAGCCGTTGTCCGGGACCGGCAGACCGAGGTCCTCGTGCATCTCCTTGTAGATGTTGCGCAGGGACGGCGGCACCCGCACCCCGGGGCGCACGGAGAAGCACAGCCCGTGCCCCTGCCCCGGGCCGTGGTAGGGGTCCTGGCCGAGGACGAGCACCTTGACCTGCTCGTAGGGGGTCGCCTCCAGGGCGGCGAACACCTCCTCGCGCGGCGGGTAGACCGGCCCCCTGGCGCGCTCTTCCTCGACGAAGTCCACGAGCTCCTTGAAATAGGGCTTCTCCAGCTCCTCGCCGAGGACTCCGCGCCAGGACTCGGGCAGCATGCCGCTGTCGGTCACGTCCACAACCTCCGGGGTTCGATCCGCATCTCGCCGTGCCCGGTGAGACAGGGCACGGCGAGAAACTTACCGGCGGCCACTGACAACGCCGACCGCCGGCGGACGCGCACCCGGGCCCGGGGCCGTCAGAACCCGACGTTGAGGAAGGCCCCGCCGTCCACGACGAGGGTCTGCCCGGTGATCCATCCCGCGGCGTCGGAGAGCAGGAACGCGGCCGCGCCCCCGATGTCCTCGGGCACGCCCAGCCGCCCGAGCGGGTAGCGGGCGACGACCTCCTCCTCGCGCCCCTCGTAGAGGGCGGCGGCGAACCGGGTCTTCACCACGGCGGGGGCGATCGCGTTGACGCGCCCCCCCGGCGCGAACTCGTGGGCGAGCTGCAGGGTGAGGTTGACCATGGCGGCCTTGCTCATCCCGTAGGCGCCGACGAAGGGGGACGCGGAGAGCCCGGCGACGGACGCGATGTTGACGATCGCGCCGCCGTTGTCCTTCTGCCAGGCGTGCCAGGTGCGCTGGGCGAAGCCGAGCGCGGAGACGACGTTGGTCTCGAAGACCTTGCGGACGACGGCGAGGTCGGCGTCGGCCAGCGGGCCGAACACGGGGTTCGTCCCGGCGTTGTTGACCAGGTAGTCGATGCGGCCGAAGGCGTCCATGGCGCGCTCGACGGCGGTGGCCTGGTGGCTCTCGTCGTGGGCCTTGCCGGCCACGCCGATCGCCCGGCCCTCGCCGAGCCGTGCCACGGCGTCCTTGAGGGAGTCCTCGTTGCGCCCGGTGATCACGACGCGGTCGCCGCGGGCGACGAGGGCCTCGGCGATGCCGTAGCCGATGCCGCGGCTCGCGCCGGTGACCAGGGCGACGCGGCCGCTGTCCGTGCCGGGCTCTGCTGTGCTGCTCATCTCCGTCCCTCCTGCCGTCAGTTGAGCGGCCCGCCGGCCACGTACAGCACCTGGCCGGAGACGAACCCGGCCTGTTCGCCGGTGAAGAAGGCCACGGCGTTGGCGATGTCGTCGGGCTCGCCGACGCGCTGCACGGGGATCTGGCTCGCGGCGGCGGCCTTGAACTCCTCGAAGCCCATGCCGACGCGGGCCGCCGTGGCGGCGGTCATGTCGGTGGCGATGAAGCCGGGGGCGACGGAGTTGGCGGTGATGCCGAACTTGCCGAGTTCCTTGGCGAGCGTCTTGGTCAGGCCCTGCATACCGGCCTTGGCGGCCGAGTAGTTGGCCTGGCCCCGGTTGCCGAGGGCGGAGCTGCTGGAGAGGTTGACGATCCGGCCGAAGCCGGCGTCGACCATGTGCTTCTGGCAGGCACGCGACATCAGGAAGGCGCCGCGCAGATGGACGTTCAGGACGGTGTCCCAGTCGTCCTCGCTCATCTTGAACAGCAGGTTGTCGCGGAGCACGCCCGCGTTGTTCACGAGGATGAGCGGGGGGCCGAGCTCGGCGGCGACGCGGGCGACGGCGGAGTCCACCTGCGCCGCGTCGGAGACGTCGCAGCCGACGGCGAGGGCCCGGCCGCCCGCCCGCTCCACCTTGGCGACGGTGTCGGCGCACGCGGCCTCGTCGAGGTCGAGGACGGCGACCGCGCGGCCCTCCTCCGCCAGCCGTACGGCGGTCGCGGCGCCGATGCCCCGGGCCGCGCCCGTGACGACGGCCACCCGTTGTTCGGTGGTGGACATTGCGCTCTCTCCTCACCCTCGTCGGCGGCTCGCGGCCCCGTCGAGGGGTGAGCAACCGCTCAGTAGCTTGGCTGATCAGACGCTAGAAGCCGCTTCTGCGGCTGTCAACGGCCGCGCGCCACAGGCCCGTAGAGCCGCCGGAGTGCTCCCTCTCGCGGACGGCGGAGCGCTACCGGCGGACGGTAGCGGTCTGCGAGGCTCCCCGGCATGGACCACTCTTCCTGTGCCGTGTCTTCCCGTGCCGTGGCCGCCTTCCCCCACCAGTACGCCGCCAGCCGCCGCTTCGAGCTGGGCGTGCCGCGCCGCTTCACCGTCTCGCCGGACGGCCGCAGGGTGCTGTTCACGCGTACGCGCGGCGGCCTGGACGCGCGCAGCGCGCTGTGGCTGTACGAGGACGGACGCGAGCGCGTCCTTGCGGAACCGGCGTCGGACGACGCGGCTCTACCGCAGGCGGAACGGGACCGCCGGGAGCGGGCGCGCGAACGCGCGGAGGGGATCGTCGCGTCCGCCACCGACCGCGACGTCCGCCTTGCGGTGTACGCCGTGGGCGGCAGGGTGTGGGCGGTACGGACCGACGGCGGCACCCCGTTCGCCGTACCGGGCACGGAGCGGGCCGTGGACCCGCGCCCCTCCCCCGACGGCCGGTACGTCGCGTACGTCACCGGCGGCACCCTGCGCGTGGTGTCCCTGACGGGCGAGGAACGGGTGAGCGTCGTGCCGGAGGGGCCCGAAGTGACGTACGGGCTGCCGGAGCACACGGCGGCGGAGTCGATGGGGCGGGACCGCGGTCACTGGTGGGCGCCGGACGGCAGCGCGCTGCTGGTCGCCCGCGTCGACCCCACGCGCGTGCCCCTGTGGTACGTCAGCGACCCGGCGCACCCGCAGCGGCCGCCACGGTCCGTGCGCTGTCCGACGGCGGGCACCGCCAACGCCGAGGTGCGGCTGTTTCTCGTGGGGCTGGACGGCTCGCGCACCGAAGTGGCCTGGGACCGGGCCGGCTTCGAGTACCTGACGGCGGCGGACTGGGACGCGCACGGCCCGCTGCTCGCCGTGCAGAGCCGCGACCAGCGGCGGCTGCGCGTCCTGGCGGCGGACCCGGCGACCGGGCGGACGCGGCTGCTGCGCGAGCGGCGCGACAGCGCGTGGGTGGAGCTCGTCCCGGGCACCCCGGCCCGTACCGCCTGTGGCGCGCTCGTCGAACCACTGGACGACGGCGACGTCCGGCAGTTGACCGTCGGCGGTGAGGTCGTGAGCCCACCGGGACTCCAGGTGCACGAGGTGCTCGGGGTGACGGGCGAGCGGGTGCTGTTCTCGGTGTGGGAGAACACCTTCGAGCGGCATGTGTGGCAGTACGAGCCGGGGCGTGGCGCGCGTCGGCTGAGCGGTGGGCCGGGGGTGCACACGGCGGTGGCGGGCGGGGACACGGTGGTGCTGTCCGGGCAGACACCGGACGGCTGGTCGGTGACGGTCGTCACGGACGGCCAACAGGCCGGTGTGATCCGGTCGTTGGCGGCCGAGCCCGTGGTCGTCCCCCGGCCGGAGTTCCTGACGCTGGGAGAGAGGGGGCTGCCCGCGATGCTGTTCCTGCCGTCCTGGCACACGCCGGGCTCACGGAAGCTGCCGGTGCTGCTGCGCCCGTACGCCGGCCCCGGCCTGCGGGTGGCGGTACGGGGGCGGGGCTGGCCGGCGTGCGTGGCGCAGTGGTGTGCCGAGCAGGGCTTCGCGGTGCTGGTGGCGGACGGGCGGGGCACCCCGGGGATGGGGCCGCGGTGGGAGAAGGCCGTGCGCGGCGACCCGTTGACGCCCGTACTGCGGGACCAGATCGACGCGCTGCGCGCGGCCGCCGCGCACTGTCCGGACCTGGACACGGACCGGGTGGGCATCTCGGGCTGGTCGTTCGGCGGGACGGTCGCGGCCGCCGCGGTGCTGCGGCACCCGGAGGTCTTCCACGCGGCGGTCTCCGGCGCCGCTGTCACCGACATGCCGCTGTACGACGCGTACTGGAGGGAGAGGTTCCTGGGGCACCCGGAGGAGGAGCCGGAGAACTACGCCCGCTCGTCGACCCTGCGCGACGCCCATCTGCTGCGCCGTCCGCTGCTGCTCGTGCACGGGATGGCGGACGACAACGTCCTGGTGGCGCACACGCTGCGGCTGTCGGCGGCACTGCTGGCGGCGGGACGGCCGCACAGGGTGCTGCCGGTGTCGGGCGCGACGCACTCGCCGGTGGGCGACGCCGGGAGTCTGCTGCGGTTCGAGACGGACTTCCTGAGAGAAACCCTCAAACCGTGAACACGGGCGCCGCCGGGGCCGTATGACGGCGGAAGCGGCCGCCGCCCGGCGCCCGCCACGGACACGGGACCGGCCCAGGAGGCCGGTGCGAAGAGGTGAGCGGACATGACGAACGCTTCATCGGCCCCACGGGGCTCGAACCGTCGCACGGTCGTCGCGGCGGCGGGGGCCGCGGGACTGGCCGCCGTACTCGCGGCGTGCGGCGGCTCGGGCGGGGACCAGCAGCCGGGTGGGGAAACCACCGACGGCCGGCGGGAACCCGGCAGCGGGCCGACGGGCCGTACGACACCCGGCCCCGCCGGCAGTGCGGGCAGTGGCCGGCCGGGCGGCGAGGGGCAGGCGCTGGCCCCTGTCTCGGACATCCCGGAAGGCGGCGGCAAGGTCTTCCCGGACCGGCAGGTGGTGGTGACGCAGCCGGTCCGGGGTGAGTTCAGGGCGTTCTCGGCGGTGTGTACGCATCAGCAGTGCGTGGTCCGGGACGTCTCGGGCGGCACCGTCAACTGCCCGTGCCACGGCAGCAAGTACGCCGTCACGGACGGCAGTGTCCGGCACGGCCCGGCGACCGCTCCGCTGCCCTCGCGGCGCGTCGTCGTACGCGACGGAACGCTTCACCTGGCCTGACGGGCCGGGCCGCGCGCCGCCTCAGCGCGGGCGGCGCGCGGGCGTGCGCCGCCAGCCGTCGAGGAGCGCCTCGGTGGTGGTGAGGGTGGCCACATGGGCGAGCGTGTGCCGGACCACGGCGGCGGTGTAGTCGGCGGGCACCCCGGCGATGGCGTCGGTGGGGACCACGGCCGTGTAGCCGAGGTTGACGGCGTCGAAGACGGTGTTGGGGATCGCGACGTTGGCGGAGACCCCGGTGACGACGAGGGTCCGGCAGCCGAGGTTGCGCAGCAGGGCGTCCATGCCCGTACCGGCCAGCGGGGAGAGCCCGTGCAGGCGCCGGACGACGAGGTCCTCCTCGCCGACGGGGACGGGGTCGACCACGCGCACGGCCGTGCTGCCGGTCAACTGCTGTACGGGCAGCCGCTCGACGGCCCGCAGCAGCGGGGCGTTGCGGGCGGCGCCCCGGCCGTCGGGGCGCCGTTCGGCGATGGCGTGCACGACCTGCACGCCGGCGGTGTGCGCGGCGGTGACCAGGCGCGCGATGCGGACGAGGGCGCCGGAGGTGCGCGCGGCTTCGGCGAGTTCGGGCAGGGCGCTGTCGGTGCCGAGGACACCGCGCTGGCACTCGACGGTGAGCAGCACGGTCGTCGCGGGGTCGGGCGGCGGTGCCATGGCGCGCTCCTGGGGCGGCCGGGCCGGGCGGCCCGGGAGCGGATCGACCGCGTGAGAGTAACGGGCCTTGCGCGGGCGGGGAAGAGCCCGCACGATCCTGACGGGACGTCAGGTATGGGCCGGGGCGGGAGGACGACGGCATGGCCGACACCCAGCGGCGGGGCCGCCGGATCATGATGACGCGCGCGGAGCTGGACGCGTTCCTCGCCGGACAGCGCGTCTGCCGGCTGGCCACGGTGGGCCGGGACGGGTCCCCGCACGTGAGCGCGTTGTGGTTCGCCTGGGACGGGCGGGCGCTGTGGCTGTACTCCCTGGTCCGCAGCAGGCGATGGGCACAGCTGCGCTCCGACGCGCGGGCGGCGGCGCTGGTGGACGGCGGCCGGGAGTACGGGGAACTGCGGGGTGCCGAGCTCTCGGGCACGGTGGCGTCCGTCGGCGAGGTCCCTCGCACCGGCGCGCCGCGTCCCGAACTCGCCGCCGTGGAGGCGATGTTCGCCGCGAAGTACTTCGCGGCCCCGGCCATGCCTCACGACGCCCGCCACGCCTGGCTGCGGCTGGCCCCGGACACGGTGCGCTCCTGGGACTTCCGCAAACTGTGAGGGCGGGGCGGCGGCTCAGCCGGTGACCCGCTCCGCGGCGCTCCGCAGCGCCTGGACCGCCGCGCGGATCGACGGCCTGCGGTCCGCGTCCGCCCGCCAGATCGCGTAGACGTGGCGGCACATCGTGTGCCGTACGGGCACCACGCGCACCCCGTCCGGCACCGGCCCGCGTCCCAGCCTCGGGGCGACGGCGACGCCCAGCCCGGCGGCGATCAGGGCGAGCTGGGTGGGGTGTTCCTCGGCCATGTGCCCGACGCGCGGCTCGATGCCCTTGCCGCGGAGCGTGAGCATCAGCCAGTCGTGACAGAACTCGCCCTTGGGCCAGGAGACCCACTCGTCGTCCGCGAACTCCTCCAGCTCCACGACCTCACGCCCGGCGAGCGGATGCCCGGCGGGCATCGCCACGTCGGCCGGGTCGTCGAGGAGCTCGGCCTTGACCAGCCCGTCCGGCAGCGCGAGCGGCTTGTTGTACCAGTCGAGGACGACCGCGACGTCGAGGTCGCCGCGCACCACCCGGGGCACGGCCTCGTCCGGCTCCATCTCCCGCAGCCGGGCCCGCAGTTGCGGATGCTCCGCGCGCAGCGCGGCCAGCGCGTCGGGGAACAGGCCGCGGGCCGCAGTAGGGAAGGCCCCCAGCAGCAGCTCGCCGACGGCCCGCCCCCGCTGTGCCTCCAGGTCGGCCTGGGCCAGCTCCACCTGGGAGAGGATGCGCGCGGCGTGTTCGGCCAGCAGCCGGCCCGCGTCGGTCAGGCGCACCCCGCGCCCGTTCTTCGCGAGGAGCTGCTGGCCGGTCTCCCGCTCCAGCTTGGCGAGCTGCTGCGAGACGGCCGAGGTCGTCACGTGCAGCCCGTCCGCCGCGCCGCTGACGGAGCCGTGCCGGGCCACGGCGTGCAGGGTCCGCAGACGATCCAGGTTCAACATGTAAGAGATACTACGCGAACCCTTGAGCCCTATTTAATTGTGCTAACGCGTATGGCTCCCCCATGGTTGTGCCCATGCGCACGACCTCGTCCGACCCGCAGCGGCCGTCCCCCTCCTCCGGCTCCGCCCCCTCGTCACCCTCGTCCCTCTCGTCCGCCCCGCCCGCACCGATCACCCCGCCCCCTTCGGTCCTGCCCGCTCCGGCCGCGCCGTCCCGGGCCGTCGACTGGCGCATCCGCTTCGCCGCGCTCTCCCTGATCTGGGGGTGCAGCTTCCTGTTCATCAAGGTCGGCACCGAGGGCTTCACGCCGCTGTACGTCTCCCTGGGGCGGATGGCGTGCGGCACGGCCGTGCTCGTCGCCGCGCTGGCCGTCAGACGGGAGCGGCTGCCGCGCGCCGCCCGCACCTGGGCCCATCTGTGCGTCGCCGCCGTGCTGCTCAACTCCCTCCCCTTCTCGCTGTTCGCCTACGCGGAGCTGCGCATCCCCTCCACGCTCGCCGGGATCTGCAACGCCACCACCCCGCTGTGGGGCATGCTGCTCTCGCTCGTGGCCCTCTCCGAGGACCGGCCCACGCGGCGCCGCTTCGCCGGGCTCGCCCTCGGCTTCGCGGGCGTCCTCGTCGTCCTGGGCGCCTGGCAGGGCTTCTCCGGGCAGGACCCGGCCGGCACCCTCATGGCCCTGGCCGCCTCCGCGAGCTACGCGGTCGGCTGGATCTACGTGCGCCGCAATCTGTCGACGACCGGGGACTCCCATCTGTCCATGACCGGCGCGCAGTTGCTCCTGGGCACCGTCCAGCTCGCCATGGCCGCCCCGCTGTCGGCCCCCCTGCCGACCTCCTTCCCGGCCGTGCCGCTGCTCGCGATCCTCGCCCTGGGCGCGCTGGGCACGGGCTTCGCCATGCTCGTCCAGTACGGGCTGGTCGCCGACGTCGGGCCGACGACAGCGACCCTGATCACCTACTTCCTGCCGATCGTGGCGACGGCCGCGGGCGTCACCGTGCTCGGCGAGGAACTGACCTGGAACACCCCCGTGGGAGCCCTGATCGTGCTGGCCGGCGCCGCCCTCACCCGCCCCGGCCCGGCCCGCGGACGCCGACCGGACTCCCGCCCCCCGACCGCCGGCCGGGACGACGCCCGCCCGCAGCGCGGACCCCACTGAGCGCACGTCCGACGACGGCGGACTTCCCGGCCCCCGCGCCCCGCCCCTGGGCGTGCTCGGTGCCGCCGCACGGCGCACCGGCGGCACCGAGCACGCCCGGGCGGCCCTGCCCCGGCCCGCCCTTCTCGCACACGCCGGCCTGCGGCCGTGCCCGTCCACCGCACGGCCTGACCCCCGGCGCACGGCGCGCCGCCACACCGTGCGCCGCGGAACCGTGCCCGCGCGCGGACCCGCCCCGGATCCACGGCCTACGCCCCCATGCCCTCAGGCGTAGTAACGCCCCGCGGATATCGGGTCGGTCGCGGACGCCAGCGCGTCCGCGACCGGCTCTATCTCCTCCATGGACAGCGGCGAGACGGTCACCCGGACACCGGGCGGCGAGGCGAGCCGGAAGCGGGCCCCCGGAGCCACCGCCCACCCCGCCTGCAACATCCGTGCCACCACTCCCGTTTCGTCCGGCACCGGCAGCCACACGTTCATTCCGCTGCGCCCGTGGGCGGTGACCCCGCGCTCGCGCAGCGCCGCCACGAGCGCGTCCCGCCGCCGCCCGTAGGAGCCGGCCACGGCCGCCGGATCCACGGCGCCGCCGCGCCACAGGTGCAGCACCGCGTCCTGGAGCACATGACTGACCCAGCCCGGCCCCAGCCGCTGCCGCCCGCGCACCCGGTCCACGGTGACGGGGTCACCGGTGATCACCGCGAGCCGCAGATCGGGCCCGTACGCCTTGGCGACCGAACGCACCACGACCCAGCGGTCGGTGGCCCCGGCGAGCGGTCGCAGCGGCAGATCCACGATGCCGTGCCCGTGGTCGTCCTCCACCAGGAGCACCTGCGGGCGCTCCTGGAGCACGGCACGCAGCTCCCGGGCCCGCTCCTCGCTGACGACCGCCCCGGTGGGGTTCTGCGCGCGGCCCGTCACCACCAGCGCCCGCACCCCCTGCCGCAGCGCCTGCCCCACGGCCTCGGGCAGCGGGCCCTCGTCGTCGAGGGCCACGGGGACGGGGCGCAGCCCGAGGGCAGGGACGAGGTCGAGGAGGCTGCCCCAGCCCGGATCCTCGACGGCCACGGCGTCGCCCATGCGCAGGTGCGCGGCGAGCACCCGCTCGATGGCGTCCAACGCGCCCGAGGTGACGGCCACCGGCCCCTCGGGGACCCCCTCCTGCGTGAAGGCGGCCCGCGCCATCCGCTCCAGCCCGGTGTCCACCGCGGGCGTCCCGTACAGCACGGGCCCGGCGGCGGCGCGCTCGGCGGCCGCGGCGAGCGCGGGGCCGAGCGGCGGCAGCAGCGCGGGGTCGGGATTCCCGGTGGAGACGTCGCACACCCCCTCGGGCGCCTCCACACGGATCAGCTCCCGTGACGTGCTGGCAGGGCGGGAGCGCACGCGACTGCCGCGGCGGCCCGCCGTCTCGATCACACCGCGGTCGCGCAGCGTGCGGTACGCGGCCGCGACCGTGTTGGGATTGACTCCCAGCTCGACCGCCAACTCCCGCATGGGAGGCAGCAGTTCACCAGGAGCGAGCCTGCCCGACCCGACAGCCCGCTCCACGCTCGCGGAAATGTCCGCTGCGCGACGACCTTCGATCCGATACTCTCCTAGCACAAAAAACATTATGCACTAGTGCAATGGAGATCGCAATGGGTGTTCCCACCGTGTACGAGCAGACGGAGCGCACCACCCCCTCCCGCTACCGCGACCGCACCTCCTACGACCGTGCCCTGGTCCACGCGATACTCGACGCGGGCTGCGTGTGCCACCTCGGCTTCGTCCGCGACGGCGCCCCCGTCGTCCTCCCCACGCTCTACGGACGCGTCGGCGACCGTCTCTACGTGCACGGCTCGACCGGTTCCCGTCCGCTGCGCGCCGCGGGGCGGGCCGGCGAGGAGGGCATGCCCGTCTGCGTGACGGTCACGCATCTCGACGGCCTGGTGCTGGCCCGCTCGGCCTTCCACCACTCCCTCAACTACCGCTCCGTCGTGGTGCACGGCAGGGCCCTCGACGTGACGGACACCGCCGAGCGGTCCGCCGCCCTGGACGCCCTGGTCGACCAGGCCGTGCCGGGCCGCTCGGCGGACTGCCGGCCGCCGACGGGCAAGGAGCTCGCGGCGACAGCCGTACTGCGGATCGACCTCGCCGAGGTCTCCGCCAAGGTGCGCTGCGCGGGCCCCGGTGACGAGCCGGAGGACCTCGCCCTCCCCCACTGGAGCGGCGTCGTCCCCGTGACCCGCGCGTACGGGGAGCCGGTGCCCGCCGACGACCTGGCTCCCGGCATCCCCGTGCCTGCCTACCTCAGCGCTCTGTGAGGGGACCGGCCGTCGCCGGGGCGGTCTGGACGCGTGCCTCGGCGACGGCCAGCGCCGCCACCGCGCACAGCAGCACCGCCGTGCCGACGACGGTCGCGGCGGTGAGCCGTTCGCCGAGCAGGGCCACCGCGATGACCGCGGCCGTGACCGGCTCCACGAGCGTGATCACGGCCACGGTGGTGGGCCGCACGACGAGGAGCCCCGTGAAGAACAGTCCGTATCCGAGCGCGGTCGGCACCGTCACCAGGTAGGCCATCAGCCCCAGGGTGCGGGCCAGTCCGTGCGCGGACGGCCACAGCCCCTCGGCCACGGCGAACGGCAGCAGGCACACCGTGCCCACCGCGAAGGACGTCACCGCCGTGGTGAACGGGTCCGCCGCGCGGCCCGCGCGGCCCAGGTACCGCTCGTAGACGGTGACGACCGCGTATCCGGCCGCCGACAGCAGCGCCAGTGCCACCCCCGTCGGCCGCACCGCACCCGGACCGCCGCCGAGCGTCAGCACGGCCAGCCCCGCGCACGCGCCGCACACGGACAGGCCGCCTCCGAGGCCCAGCCGTTCCCCCAGGGACACCCGCGCGCCCAGTGCCACCAGCACCGGTGCCGCGCCCAGGGTGACGACAGTGCCGACCGCGAGCCCGGTCGCGACCACCGCCCCGAAGTAGCAGACCTGGAAGACGGTCAGCCCCAGGCCGGTGACCAGGATCCGCAGCACCCGGCGCCGTCCCGGCCCGTGCGGCACCGCGCCGGTCCCGTCCGCGCGGCCGGTTCCGGCCCCCGGGCCCGTACGGCGCGCACGCAGCAAGCGCGGTGCCTGGACCGCCAGCAGCAGGACGAACCCTCCGGCCGTACGCCAGAAGGTCAGTGCGACGGGGCCGAGCCCGCTGCTGCCGACGACGAGGTCGGCGGTCGCGCCCGCGGTCCCCCAGGAGACGGCCGCGAAGGCCACGTAGCACAGTCCCCGCCCGACGGACGGACCGCCGGAGGCGGAGAGCGGCGCTGAGGACGAGGCGTGGGGGAAGCCGCCGGACGAGGGCCCGGAGGAAGGCAGCCCGGACGAGGGCAGGGAAGAAGACATGACGGTGCTCCCGCAGAAGACATGAGGTGAGATCGCGTGGTCCCGTTCGCGGGCAGCGGCAATCCGCCCGGGGACACGCCCCGGGCCCTGTTCTGCTGGAAGCGCCGCCCGCCTCAGACAGCGGGAGGCGGCAGCACGGTCATCGGCATGATCGTCACCTTAGGCGGGACGGCGCCGGCGCGACAAGCGCCCACCGGCACCGGGCAGCTCGTCGCCGGCACCCGGCAACTCCCCCGTGACGCACCTCACTTCACGCGCGCCACCGGCCGTCGGCACCGGACGCGGGCCGGCCGTCCAGACGCGCGAGCAGTTCCCCGGCATCGACACCGGCCCGGCCGAGCACCTCCACGGCCCGGCAGCGGCGGTCCCCGACCAGCGCGGCGAGCAGATCCGTCCCCCGCACGGGCCCGCCGGACCGGGCCCGGAGGCACGCCCCCTCCAGGGCGGCGGCAGCGGCGGGGGAGAAACCCGGCGCGCGGCCGCCGCGCAGCACCGGCAGCGCGCCGGAGTCCTCGACCGTGCCGCTCCAGCGCAGCCCGTAGCCGATGGTGCGCTGGACGAGATAGCCGAGCAGGCGCACCACCACGGCCGGGTCGTCGCCGGCCACGGCCCGGCAGGTCTCGGGGTCCGCCTCCAGCAGGGCGTGCAGCAGATGGGCGGTGTCGATCTGCCGGTCACCGTCCCGCAGTGCACGCCTGCGCGCCCCCGCGAGCGCCGAGGCCAGCTCGGCGCTGTGGCCCTGTTCTGCGCTGTGGCGGCCCTCGTGGTCGGTACCGACCGGTCCGGTGTCACGTGTACGGCGTTGCACCCTCCCACCCCATCAGTCACACGCCTCCGAGGCATCCCCGGCAGGGAGCATGTGCGCGTCCCACGCCAGTCGGGTCGGACGGCAGGGGCCTCCTCCTTGAGGAGGACGTGCGTCTCCGTTTTCTCAGGGGCGCGCGTGGCGCTCCGAGCGCCGGAGCCTCGCGCGGCACACCCGCGTACCGCGCGAGGACCCCGCGCGGACGGCGTCCGCGGGATGCGCGGATCAGCCGGCGCGGGCCGGCCGACCAGGACCGATCGGCGAGGATCAACCGGCGAGGATCAGTCGGCGAGGATCAAGTACAGCTTCTTGCGGGCCTCGTTGACGACCTCCAGGGCCTTCTGCCGCTGCTCCTTGCTGCCGGTCCGCCAGACCTGCCCGAACGCTTCCATGAAGCCGAAGCCCGCCTGCCGGATCTCCTGCATCGCCTCCCAGTCGACTCCGCGGCCCACCTCCAGCCAGGGTGTCCGCGAGCCGGCACCGGCCTCCTCGCGCCCGGCATCGGTGAGCGTGAACAGCTTCTTGCCGCCCTCGCTCTCGCTCGTGATGAGGCCCTCGTCCTCCAGCATCTGCAGGGTCGGATAGACCGACCCTGGGCTCGGCTTCCAGGTGCCGCCGCTGCGTTCGGCGATCTCCTGGATCATCTCGTAGCCGTGCATCGGCCGGTCCCCCAGCAGCGCCAGGATCGACGCGCGGACGTCGCCGCGGCGGGCCCGGCCGCCGGGCCCGCCACGCCCCCGGCCCCGGGGCCCGCCGAACGGCGGCCCGCCGAAACCCGGACCGAACGGACCGAACGCGGCCCGCCGCTCCTCGAATTCACGCACCCCGTGACGACCGGGCGCGCGGTGTCCCTGTCCATGAGAACGCCGCATGGCGTCCCTCCCCTCGTGGGATCCCGCACGGAACCGTTCCGCGCGGACCGCGACAGCCGCTTCGAAACGATCGACGACCATTCGCGATACCTCAACGATATATCGGAACCGATCGCCCGACAAGCCCCGGCCGAACCCCCGGCCACCCCCGGCCGAGCCCCGACCGCCCCCCGGAAATCGGGCCAGTTCCCGGGCATTGGCCATGTCCCGGCACTCCCCGGTCCCTCTACGGTGCGGCCCATGCGGATTCGTATCGTCGACGCCTTCACCGACCGCCCCTTCGCCGGCAACCCGGCCGGGGTGCTCCTGCTGGACTCGGACGCCTTCCCGGACGACCGGCGGCTGCAGCAGATCGCCGCCGAGGTCAACCTCTCCGAGACGGCCTTCGCCCACCCCCTGCCGGCCGGCACCGGCGGCCCGGCCGCCGACTGGGCGCTGCGCTGGTTCACCCCCGCCGCCGAGGTCGACATGTGCGGCCACGCGACCCTGGCCACCGCGCACGTCCTGCACACCACGGGCCGGGCGACCGGCACCGTGCGCTTCGCCGCCCGCTGCGGTGTCCTGCGCGCGACCGCGCGCGAGGACGGGTCGATCACCCTGGACTTCCCGACCGCCCCGCTCACCCCGGTCGCCGTCCCCGAGGGGGTGGCCGCCGCCCTCGGCGCCGAGCCGCTCGGCGCCCACGACACCGGCCCGCACGTCGGCGATCTGCTGGTCGAGCTCGCGGACGAGAAGACCGTACGGGCCCTGGCCCCCGACATCCGGGCACTGGCCGGGCTCTCCCGGCGCGGCGTCATCGCCACCGGGCCCGCGGAACACCCCGGACGCGGCTACGACTACGTCTCGCGCTGCTTCTTCCCCAATGTGGGCGTCGACGAGGACCCGGTGACCGGCAGCGCGCACACCGCGCTGGCCCCCCTGTGGTCCGGGCGGCTGGGCCGTGACGACCTCACCGGTCTCCAGGCGTCCGCCCGCGGCGGTGTCGTCCGTACGTCCCTGCGCGGCGAGCGCACCCTGCTCACCGGCACCGCCTGCACCGTGATCGACGGCGAGCTGCTGGCCTGAGCCCCGGACGGGGCCGGGTCAGGCCGTGGGCAGCCAGTCCACCCTGCCCGCGAGCAGCGCGTACCCGACGAAGGCGACGATGTCGATGAGCGCGTGCGCCGCGACCAGCGGACCGACCCGGCCCCACCGGCGGTACAGCAGCACGAAGATCACCCCCATGGCCATGTTGCCGACGAACCCGCCGACCCCCTGGTACAGGTGGTACGAGCCGCGCAGCACGGCGCTGCCCGCCAGCGCCGCCGCCGGGGTCCAGCCCAACTGCCCGAGCCTGCGCAGCAGATAGCCGACGACGATCACTTCCTCCAGCACGGCGTTCTGCACGGCGGAGGCGATCAGCACAGGGAACTTCCACCACACCTCCGGCAGCGACTCGGGCACCACGGTGAGGTTCGCCCCGCTCGCCCGCGCCGCCAGATAGAGCAGCAGTCCGCAGCCCCCCATCACGGCCGCCAGGGCCGTGCCCCTGGCCAGGTCGGCGGCCGGCCGGGTGCGGTCGAAGCCGATGGCCCGCAGGCCGGCGCCCTCCCGCCGCAGCAGATGCGCGACGAGCAGGACCGGCACGAGGGCGGTGGTGATGCCGAAGACCTGCCAGGCGAGGTCCAGCCACGGCCGCCCGGGAGCGTGCGAGGAGTTCATCCGCGCCGCCTGGCCCGCCAGCCCGCCGGGCCGGGTGAGCGCGCCGACGAAGCTGATCAGGGCCGACACCGCGCTGGCCCCGAGCGAGAGCGCGAGCACGAGCAGCGTCTCGTCGCGCGTCACGCGCCGCCGGGACTCCCCGGCCACCGGTCCCGCCCACGTGCCCGCCGGTGTGCCGCCTGCTTCCCGCGCGTTCCGCCGCACCTGTCCGCCTCCCTCGCCGTCCGCACCGCAGGTGCGGAGCGGCGTGCCGTGCCTCGGGCCGGATCAGGCCGCCGGCCGTCGTCACAGCTTGCCCGACGGCCGCGGCGGGGTGCGGCAGGGGGTGGCGGGAGGGGCCGTGTCAGTCGCCGGGGCCCTCCGGCCAGGTGTGCACCGGCAGTCCGGTGCGCATCAGCTCGCAGTAGCGGCGGGTGGTGACGGCGAGCGCCTTGTCCCGGTCCAGGCCCCGCTCCAGGGCCCGGTGGTAGGCCGCGGCCTGCCAGGAGGCGCCGTTGACCCGGTGCCGGCAGCGTCCTTCGACGATGCCCAGGTAGCGGTCGCGGTCGGCTGGTTCGACCCCCCAGGCGTCGAGTCCGGCCGCCGCGAGCGGCAGCAGTTCCTCCTGGACGAGCCGTACGGCCGGTACCCGGGCCAGGGCCCCGTTGCGGCCGGCCTTCGGCCAGCGCAGCCAGGCGTCGATGCCGTGCCGGCAGGCGGTGTCGAAGTTGTCCGCGGCGACGGCGAACGGCAGCCGTGTCCACACCGGCCTGGGCTCCTCCGCGAGCGCCCTGACCAGGCCGTAGTAGAAGGCGGTGTTGGCGAGGACGTCGGGCACGGTGGGTCCGGCGGGCAGGACGCGGTTCTCCACGCGCAGGTGCGCGACCCCGTCGGCGACCGCGTAGACGGGCCGGTTCCAGCGGTAGACCGTGCCGTTGTGCAGCGTGAGTTCGGGCAGCCGGGGCGCTGCGCCCCCGGCGAGCACGCGCAGCGGGTCCTCGTCGTCGGAGATGGGCAGCAGTGGCGGGAAGAAGCGCAGGTTCTCCTCGAAGAGGTCGTAGGCGGAGTCGATCCAGCGCTCGCCGAACCAGGTGCGCGGCCGTACGCCCTGGGCCATGAGCTCGGGCGGGCGGGTGTCGGTGGACTGGACGAACAGCGGCGGCCGGGACTCGCGCCACACCTCCCGGCCGAAGACGAACGGGGAGTTGGCGCCGATCGCGATCTGCGCGGCCGCGACGGCCTGCGCGGCGTTCCACACGGCGGCGAAGCGGCCGGGGGTCACCTGCAAATGCAGTTGCACGGACGTGCAGGCGGCTTCGAGGATGATCGACGCGGCGGTGCGGGTCAGCCGCTCGACGCCCTCGATGTCGATGGCGATCTGCTCGCCGCGCGCGGCCATGACCTGGTCGTTGAGGAGCGTGTAACGGTCGGCCTCGGAGAGGTTGGCGAGGACCAGGTGCCGGTCCTGCAGGGTCGGCAGAATGCCGATCATCACGATCCCGGAATCGACCTCCCTGGCTTTGCGGTCGGCATAGGCGAGGGCCGTGCGCAACTCCTCGGCGAGCTGGTCCAGCACGCTCCCCTCAAGCCGGTGCGGGACAATGTTCACCTCAAGGTTGAAGCGGCCCAGTTCGGTCTGGAAATCCCCGCTGGCTATGCGCTTCAGCACTTCGGCGTTCACCATGCTCGGCGTCCCGTCGGAACCCGCCAGATTCAGCTCGATCTCCAGGCCCATGAGATTCCTGGGCCGGTCGAAACGCTTCTCCTCCAGCAGCACCCCCAGCACGTCGAGACACTGCCGGAGCTTGTCGCGGTGGTGCTGCCGGTCGGTGAGGCCGAACCCCTGGGACACGACCTTCTCCCCCATCGAAGCCCCTCCTCGCCCGGGTCGCCCGACGGCACCGGCCGCCCGTGTCCACGGTCGATGATGCCCGGGCGGGGCGATCCATAACGCCGCCGGCGCCGCGCACCCGGTAGGCTTCACCCGTCGCGCACTCCGGCACATTCCGACGGCATGCCACAGGCCCGCGGTCCCCGCAATGCGCTGGTGATAAACGCCGAAATGATCCGGCCTACCGCGCCTGCGAAAAGAGCCGGGGCAGCGGGCCTGCACAGGGAACGAAATCGCCGAAATCACCCGCCGAATCGGGCCGGAATATCCCCTTGCCGGAAATGCCCGCGACAGCTAGCCGAAACATCCCGTGAACACGTGTCGTATAAACTCCGGGTACGAGGGCAGAGAGACAGTCGTCCTGGTCCCCGGCAGTGCTTCCACTGCTCCGGCCCCCTCTGACCCCGCCCCGCTCGCGCCGTACGCACCTGCCCGGCACCACGTGTGAAGTGAAGTGAGAGGCGACCCACCATGCCGCTGCATGTCCCCGCTGCCCCCGAGCCCGCCCTGCGCACCGTCCTCGCCGCCCTCGGCTCCCCCTCCGCCGCACGGGCCGCCGGCACCGGCGCGCAGGGCCCGCTCACCCCCGAACTCCCGCTGCCCGTCCACGCGTTGGAGCAGGTCACCCGGCGGGGCGGCACTCCGCGCACCCGGCTCACCGGCTGGCGCTTCACGATCCGGGGCTACGGTCGCGCGGTGGCGGCCGAGACGGTGCTCACCCCGGACGGCTGGGAATTCTCGCACTTCTTCGGGGGCCCGTACCTCGCCTCCACCGAGCGGGCCCTGCGGCAGGCGGAAGCGCTCACGACCTCGTACCAGGTACGCCTGCTGTCCGTACCGGAGCTCTACATGCTCACCCTCTGGCTGCACGGTGACCCCACCGCCGACGCCGCCTCCACCCTGCCGGGCCCCGGGGACCTGCTGGTGCCGCTCGCGCCCGCCCCGCCCGGCATCGCCGCGCACCGCCCGCACCGCTTCAGCGAACTGCTGCCCGTGCTCACCCTGAGGCTCACGCCTCCTCCGCTGCTCAAAACACCGGCCTGAGCGGTTCCGGAGCGCGACAGGACGTCCACGCCGTGTGCCGATCGCGTGCACGGGGCGTACGCCTGCGCTCACGCCCGGGCGCCGTCGTGCGCCGGTCGCGGCGAACAGCCCCCGGTGTCAGCCCTGTTGACGGCAACCGCCCGCACGGGTGATGCGTCCTGTCGAGGTGAGGAGCTCTGCCGGGAAATCCCTGCGGAATCGCGTCCGTGGGGGAACACTGGTATCGACCAAACTATTCGCCAACGGGGGGCGGCATGACCGACGCATCGAGCCGCAGCAAGGCCACCACATCACCGCGAAAGTCCCAGCGAAAGAACCCTCCCATGTGCCAGCACCAGCCACCCTGCCCCTCCGCCGACTCCGCCGACCGGGAGGCCGCCCACCTCGTGGCGCACTTCCCGGAACAGGGCTGGAGTCTGCTCTGCAACGGCGTCCTCGTCTTCGAGGACACCGGCGAGCTGCTGCCGGACGGGCAGATCATCGCTCCGCACCGGCCGCTGGACGTGGTGAAGGCCGCCTGAGCGCACGCGCGCGTGACGTACGCCCGGGGCCGGTCCGGCGCATCCGCCGGACCGGCCCCGCACTCTGCTTGAAGGGCCTCAGCCCTCGTACTCGTCCAGCGGCGGGCAGGAGCACACCAGGTTGCGGTCGCCGTACGCGCCGTCGACGCGGCGCACCGGCGGCCAGTACTTGTCGGCGGCGGACACCCCGCCCGGGAAGGCCGCTTCCTCACGGCTGTAGGGGTGGTCCCAGGCACCGGCCACCGAGGCGGCGGTGTGGGGGGCGTTGCGCAGCGGGTTGTCGTCCTTGTCCCACTCGCCCGAGCCGACCTTGTCGATCTCCGCGCGGATCGCGGTCATCGCGTCGCAGAATCGATCCAGCTCGGCGAGGTCCTCGCTCTCCGTGGGCTCGATCATCAAGGTCCCGGCCACCGGGAAGGACATGGTCGGGGCGTGGAAGCCGTAGTCGATCAGCCGCTTGGCGACGTCGTCGACGCTCACCCCGGTCGCCTTGGTCAGCGGCCGCAGGTCCACGATGCACTCGTGCGCGACGAGCCCGCCCGGGCCGGTGTAGAGCACGGGGTAGTGCGGCTCCAGCCGCTTGGCGACGTAGTTGGCGCCGAGCACCGCGGCCTGCGTGGCGCGCTTGAGGCCCTCGCCGCCCATGAGCCGCACGTACGCCCAGGAGATCGGCAGGATGCCGGCGGAGCCCCAGGGAGCCGCCGAGACGGGCCCGACTCCGGTCTCGGGGCCCGCGGTGGGCTGAAGCGGGTGGTTGGGCAGGTAGGGCGCCAGGTGGGCGCGGACCGCGACGGGACCGACGCCCGGGCCGCCGCCGCCGTGCGGGATGCAGAAGGTCTTGTGCAGGTTCAGGTGCGAGACGTCGCCCCCGAACCGGCCCGGCCCGGCGAGCCCGACCAGCGCGTTGAGGTTGGCGCCGTCGACGTAGACCTGGCCGCCCGCCTCGTGCACCTGCTCGCAGATGCCGGCGATGTGCTCCTCGAAGACACCGTGCGTGGACGGGTAGGTGACCATCAGCACGGCCAGTTCCTCGCGGTGCTGCTCGATCTTCGCGCGCAGGTCGGCGGCGTCGACCTCGCCGTCCTCGCCGGTCCTGACGACGACGACTCTCATGCCGGCCATCACGGCGCTGGCGGCGTTGGTGCCGTGCGCGGAGGAGGGGATGAGACAGACGGTGCGCTGCTCGTCGCCGTTGGCGCGGTGGTAGGCCCGTACGGCCAGCAGGCCCGCGAGCTCGCCCTGGGAGCCGGCGTTCGGCTGGATCGAGACCTTGTCGTAGCCGGTGACCGCGGCCAGCCGCTCCTCCAGCTCACGGATAAGCGTGACGTAGCCCTGCGCCTGCTCGACGGGCGCGAAGGGGTGCAGCGCGCCGAACCCGGGCCAGGTGATGGGCTCCATCTCGGTCGTGGCGTTGAGCTTCATGGTGCAGGAACCGAGCGGGATCATGCCGCGGTCCAGCGCGTAGTCGCGGTCGGCGAGGCGGCGCAGGTAGCGCAGCATCGCGGTCTCGGAGCGGTGCTGGTGGAAGACCGGGTGGGTGAGGTAGTCGCCGGTGCGCAGCAGCCCGTCGGGGAGCGCGTCGGCGACCGCCGCGTCGAGCGCCTCGATGTCGTCCGGGCCCGTGCTCGCCCCGAACGCGGCCCACACAGCGGCGAGTTGCTCGCGGGTGGTGGTCTCGTCGCAGGCGATACCGACCTGGTCGGCGTCCACCTGGCGCAGGTTGACACCGCGTTCGCGGGCGGCGGCCACGACCTCGCCGGCCCGGCCGGGCACGCGCACGGTCAGGGTGTCGAAGAAGGCGTCGTGCACGATCTCGGCGCCGGCGCCGCGCAGGCCCTCGGCGAGCAGCGTGGCGTAGCGGTGGGTGCGCCGGGCGATGCCGGCGAGTCCCTCCGGGCCGTGGTAGACCGCGTACATGCCCGCCATCACGGCGAGCAGCACCTGGGCGGTGCAGATGTTGCTGGTGGCCTTCTCGCGGCGGATGTGCTGCTCGCGGGTCTGGAGGGCCAGGCGGTACGCCTTGGCGCCGTCGGCGTCGACGGAGACGCCGACGAGGCGGCCGGGCAGGCTGCGCGCGAACTTCTCGCGGACGGCCATGTAGCCGGCGTGCGGGCCGCCGAAGCCCATCGGCACGCCGAAGCGCTGGGTGGTGCCCACCGCGATGTCCGCGCCCAGTTCCCCGGGCGGGGTCAGCAGGGTGAGGGCGAGCAGGTCGGCGGAGACGGTGACGACCGCGCCGAGCTCGTGGGCCCGCTCGATGACGGGGCGCGGGTCGCGCACGGCTCCGGAGGCGCCGGGGTACTGCAGCAGGACGCCGGAGATCCCGCGGCCGGCGAGCTCCTCGGGGATGCCCGCGGAGAGGTCGGCGACGACGACCTCGACGCCGGCGGGTTCGGCACGGGTGCGGATCACGGCGACGGTCTGCGGCAGGGTGTCGGCGTCGATGAGGAAGACGCCGTCCTTGACCTTGCCCATGCGCCGGGACAGGGCCATGGCCTCGGCGGCCGCGGTGGCCTCGTCGAGCAGGGAGGCCCCGGCGGTGGGCAGGCCGGTCAGGTCGGCGACGACGGTCTGGAAGTTGAGCAGGGCCTCCAGCCGGCCCTGGGAGATCTCCGGCTGGTAGGGCGTGTAGGCCGTGTACCAGGCGGGGTTCTCCATGACGTTGCGCAGGATGACCGGCGGGGTGAAGGTGCCGTAGTAGCCGAGGCCGATCATCGGGGTGAGCACCTGGTTGCGGTCGGCGAGCGCGCGCAGCTCGGCGAGGACCTCGGGCTCGGTGCGGGCGGCGGGCAGCCGCAGCGCCTCGGTGCTCTTGATGGCGTCCGGCACGGCGGCGGCGGTGAGTTCGTCGAGCGAGCCGAATCCGACGGCGGCGAGCATCTTGGCCTGGGCGGCGCTGTCGGGGCCTATGTGGCGCCGCTCGAACGGAGTGCCGCGCTCCAGGTCCGTGAGGGAGATGCGGTGGGCTGTCATCTGCGGGGGCCTCCTGGGTCGTTGCGACCTGCGAGGGGTACCACGGCGCGGGTACCCGGACGGCCTCCCCCTCTGTCATCTCGACCTGAGAGCTTCACCGGACCGCTGGGAACTCGGCCGGCTTTCACCGTCGGTGAGGAAGGGCTTCGGCGTGGTGCCGGGCCGGGCCCGCCCTGCTTTCCAGAGTGACCTCACCCGTGCGGTACGTGTGCCTGAGAGATTCCGGGGAGGATTTGCTCCTTCGGCGCCCCGTCCGAGCCGGTGAGGGCTCTTGGAGGACTCTCCCGCACGGGGTCTGCGGCCACTGGCCAGACTACCAGCGAGTCCGTGGCCGAAACCGTCGAGTGGCCGGTTACCACTTTGTGGCTTTTCGTGGGTGTGAGCGGGCTCTTGGAGCGCCGCAGGGGGGCGGGGAGGCGGGTGCGATCCACGGGAGGAGCAGTGCAGAGCGACATCGATCCGCGGAGCCTGATCGGCCGCCGGGCCTTCGACCGGAACGGCACCCGGATCGGCACCGTGGACGAGGTGTATCTGGACGACGCGACAGGGGCGCCGGAGTGGGCGGTGGTACGCACCGGCCTGTTCGGCCGCGACACCTTCGTGCCGCTGGCTCCGAGCCGCGTGGCCGAGGGCGGGCTGTACGTTCCCTACGAACACGCGCTGATCAAGGAGGCTCCCGACTTCGGGGTGGGCCGGCATCTGTCCCCGGGACAGGAGCTCGCGCTCTACCACCACTACGGGCTGCCTCTCCCCGCGCCGCCCGCGAACGGCGCACCGTCCTCACCGCCCGGCGAGGACGGGGCGGACGGGGCGGACGCCTCAGGCAGCACCTGAGTCCCGGGCGGTACGAGCGGCAGCGGCTCGCCCGGAGCGAGCGCGGGGTCGTCGACGGCGAAGGTCCGTACTCTGCCGGGCTCCGACCAGGGCTGCTCGAAGCGGACCGTGACCCTGCCGAGCCCGCTGCCCTGGACCCAGCCGGCCCCGTACTCGGCGTGCACCACGTCCAGACCCGGCAGCCAGCGGCGCGGCCGCGGCGCCGCGGCCTCCTCCAGCGGCTCCTCCTCGGCGGCGCGCGCCCCGTCCTCGCCCTCCTGCTCGCTCGCGGCCTGCGCGAAGAGGTCCTCCTGGGTGTAGTCGGCGAGCCCGCTGACCCCGACGCCCAGCAGCCGGACCCCGGCGGTGGTCTCCACCGTCTCGATCAGCCGCGCGGCGGCCTCGCGCACCACCGCCGGGTCGTCGGTCGGACCGCGCAGGGTCTCCGAGCGGGTGAGCGTCGAGAAGTCGTAGCGGCGCACCTTGACGACGACGGTACGCCCGGAGCGGCCGGCCGCGCGCAGCCGCTGCACGCACCGGTCGGCGAGCCGCGCGACCTCCAGCTGGACCCGGGTGCGGTCGGTGAGGTCCTCCTCGAAGGTGTCCTCGACGGAGACGGACTTGGCGTCCCGCTCGGCGACCACGGGCCGGTCGTCGTGGCCCGTCGCCAGCGCGTACAGGCCCGCGCCGTGCGCCTTGCCCAGGAGCCGGACGAGCTCCGCCTCCCCCGCCTCGGCCGTCTCCGCCACGGTCGTGATCCCGGCGCGGCGCAGCGTCTCGGCGGTCGCGGGGCCGACCCCGGGGACGACACGCACCGGCATCGGGCCCAACAGCTCACGCTCGGTGCCGGGTTCGATGAGGACGAGGCCGTCGGGCTTGGCCTGCTCGGAGGCGATCTTGGCGAGCATCTTGGAGCCGGCGAGCCCCACCGAGCCGCTCAGTCCCGTGGCCGCCCGGATGTCCCGTCTCAGCCGCTCCCCCACGGCCCGCACCGCAGCGGCGGAGGGCTCGACGCCGCCCGCTTCGAGGTCGACGAACGCCTCGTCGAGGCTGAGGGGTTCGACGAGCGGCGACAGCCGGGCGAGCTGTTCCATGACCACGTCGCTGATCTGCCGGTAGAGGGTGAACCGGGGTGTCAGATAAGCGGCGTTGGGGCACAGCCGGCGGGCCTGGGCCGTCGCCATGGCCGAGCGCACGCCGAAGACCCGTGCCTCGTAGGAAGCGGTCGCCACCACACCGCGGGGGCCGATCCCCCCGACCACCACGGGCTTTCCCCGCAGGCTGGGCTTGGCCGCCTGCTCCGCCGAGGCGTAGAAAGCGTCCATGTCCAGATGCAGGATCGTCGGCGCACCTCTCACACCACCGATGCTGCCTCACACCACTGACAATGGCGCTGACCTGCGCTTCCCGGCCCGGCGGCCGGACGGGACTAGCCGACGCGGTTGCGGCGGCGGGCCAGTTCGTCGGCGGGGTTGTGCCCGATGAGCGTCTCCCCCGTGTCCAGCCGTTCGCCGTGCAGCTGGGACAGTACGTGCTCGACGTCGCGCCAGACGACGCCCACGGCGATGCCGAAGACGCCCTGGCCGCCCTGGAGGAGGTCGACGACCTCGTCGGGCGAGGTGCACTCGTAGACCGTCGCGCCGTCGCTCATCAGCGTCATCTGCGGCAGGTCGGCCATGCCGCGCGAGCGCAGGTGCTGCACGGCGGTGCGGATGTTCTGCAGGGACACCCCGGTGTCCAGCAGCCGTTTGACGATCTTGAGGACGACGACGTCCCGGAAGCTGTAGAGCCGCTGGGTGCCCGAGCCGTGCGCGGGCCGCACGCTCGGCTCCACCAGGCCCGTACGCGCCCAGTAGTCGAGCTGGCGGTAGGTGATGCCCGCCGCCGCGCACGCGGTCGGCCCCCGGTAACCGATGCGGTCGTCCCCCGGCACCCGCGGTGCGGTGACCGCCGGGACAGCATGACGGGGAGCCTGTTCGACCGCTCCCCCGTACAGCGGATACGGACTGCCGACCGCCGTCCCGTCGCCCATGCTTCTCACGCCGACCTCCGTCCTTGACCTGCCTTCCCGACGGTAGGCAGTCACCCGGGGTGCGTCAACGATCGCCACACTCGGCACGCCGAGTGATAATCACCCAGAGAGTGGTTTTCCGTGTCCCCGGGGCGGGAAAAGCGTTCTGGATGCGCTGCGGGGCATGGGGCAGGGACGGACGCCGCTCGCGGCCGCCGTCGGCGCGGCTCACTGGCTGTTGGTGCCGAAGTCCTCGGGCGAGATCTGGTCGAGGAACTCGCGGAACTTCTCGACCTCGTCCTCCTGCTCGTCCGGGATGGCGATTCCGGCGTCGTCCAGCACCCCGTCGCTGCCGTAGATCGGCGTGCCCGTGCGCAGAGCCAGCGCTATGGCGTCGGACGGCCGGGCACTGACCTCCACCCCGCTGGCGAAGACGAGCTCCGCGTAGAAGACACCCTCGCGCAGGTCCGTGATACGGACCTCGGTGAGCTGCTGCCCGACCGCCTCCAGCACGTCCTTGAACAGGTCATGGGTCAGCGGGCGGGCCGGAGCCATGCCCTGCTGGGCGAAGGCGATGGCCGTCGCCTCTCCCGGTCCGATCCAGATCGGGAGGTAACGGTCGCCTCCCACTTCACGCAGGAGCACGATCGGCTGGTTGGAGGGCATTTCCACCCGGACGCCCACGACATCGAGCTCGTTCACACAGCAACCCTAGGACGTGCCCGGCGGGTTTGGGTAGTCGGGCACTCGCCGCTCAGCGTCCGCGCGCCTGCAGCGCGGACCGCAGCAGGGCCGCGTGCAGCCGCACGGACAGCGCGGCCAGCTCCCGCGCGGTGGCCTCGGCATGGGCTCTGGTCTGCGGGTTACGGTGCCGCCGCAGCGGTGCGACCACTTGTTCGACCAGTCCGGCCTGGCGGTCGGCGGCGGCTTTCATGGCGCGAAGATGTCGTGGTTCCAGTCCGAACCGGCCCAGATCGGCGACGAGGCGGGCGAGCGCCACGCAGTCGGCGTCGAATCCGCCGTCCGGGTGGGCGGCGATCAGGCCGTACGACTCCCACTCGGCGAGCTCGGCCTCGGTGACTCCGGCGGCGCCCAGCAGCTCGGCCCGGCCGATCCGCGCGGCCGTACGGGGCGCGGAGGGCACCTCCGCGGCGGCGTCGACGGCGGTCCGGGGACCGGCCTCGCCCCCGTCGAGCGGACGCGCGGGGGCGGGCAGCCGGACCCGTTCCCCCCGGGCCAGGGCGTCCAGGTGCTCCTTGATGACCTTCAGCGGAAGATAGTGGTCACGCTGCAGGCGCAGGACCTGGCCGAGCCGCTCCACGTCCCGCTCGCTGAACTTGCGGTAGCCCGAGGGCGTGCGCTGCGGCTCGACGAGGCCCTCCGCCTCCAGGAAACGGATCTTGGAGATCGTGACCTCGGGAAACTCCTCCCGCAGCAGATTGAGCACCGTCCCGATGCTGACCAGCCGTCCTCCCGCACCGGCGGCACCGGAGGGACCGGCGCCGCCGGAAGGCATCCCAGGCATGACCCCTGCCCCGCGGGTCACATGCCGTGCTGGCTGCCGTAGAAGACCAGCCGGTACTTGCCGATCTGCACCTCGTCGCCGTTGGACAGGGCGGCCGAGTCGATCCGCTCACGGTTGACGTACGTGCCGTTGAGGCTGCCGACGTCGGTGACGGTGAACCCGCCCTGGACGCGGCGGAACTCCACGTGGCGCCGGGAGACGGTGACGTCGTCGAGGAAGATGTCGCTCTGCGGGTGCCGGCCCGCGGTGGTCAGCTCACCGTCGAGCAGGAACCGGCTGCCCGAGTTCGGGCCGCGTCGCACCACCAGCAGCGCCGATCCCAGCGGCAGCGCGTCGACGGCCGCCTGCGCCTCCGGGGACAGCGCGGGAAGCGCCGTCTGGCCGGTGGTCTCCGAGTCGTACGCCTCCAGGCCCGAGATGGAGATGGTCGAGGTCGTCTCCGACGCACGCTCCGCGACGGCTCCCGGCCGCAGCGGCGCACCGCAGTTGGAGCAGAACCGGCTGGCCTCGGCATTGCGATGGCCACACCTCGAACACACCGGCAAGGCAGATCCTCCACCCGCACTCGGGGTTGCTGGTGCCCCGAAACCTATGCGCCCGGCCTCGGCAGGGTCAACAGGGCCCGGGCCCTGCGCTCCCTGCTCGCGGAACATCGGACGGCTCTCCTGCGCCTCCCGGTCCTCCGCCTGCCGCGACGCCCGGTGACGGGCCGTGCCCTCCTGGCGTGCGCTCCTACCGAACAACTTCGCAAACAACTTCACGGGCGATTCCCCTTGACCGAAACAGACCCGCCCGTGGGGCAGGACAAACCCTCGATGCACACACCGTCCGACCTGGACGTCCTGATAACGTCCGCGGTCAACAGACAGTTTCCACCACGCACCCTCGACTTGGTGCGCCGACCCCCCGCAAGCTCGTGCTCTCCACGCGAGGCCACCGTGCCCACCCGCCTCACTGCGATGACGACCGAGCGTAGTCAGGCCGCTTCGCCGGGCGCAAGGCATCCACAACGATCTTCTCAGACCGGGTGACCGTCACGCCCGCCTGCTCCTTCTCCAGCGTCTGCACCACCCCGCCCGGGATGTTCAGCGCCGGCTCCAGGTCCTGCGGCCTGCCGATCACCTTGAACCGGTAGGGCTGCGCGACCTTCTTGCCGTCGATCTCCACCTTTCCCGCGGCGCCCGAGAAGTAGGTGCCGGCGACCACCCGGATGTCATTGATCTGGATGGCCTCCGCGCCCGCGGCCCGCAGCTCCTGGATGGCGTCCAGCAGCTTGTCGGGCTCCACGGAGCCCTTGGGGTCGCTCACCGTGAGCTCGATGCCGGGCCCCTGGGCGGCCACCGTACCCGCGAGCACCCCGAGTTGCTGCTCCTTCTGCGCGGTCTGCTTACGGGCCTCAGCGGCCTGGTTGGAGCTGCTCTCCAACTCGCTGCGCTGGCTCTCCAGACGGCGCTTCTCGTCCTCCAGCCGCGTGGTGCGGTTGTCCAGCTCGTCCAGGATGCGCACGAGGTCCTCCTGGCGGGCGCCGCGCAGCGCGCTGGTGTCGTTGGTCTGCCGGACCTGGATGGCCAGGCCCAGCCCGAGGACGAAGAGCAGCAGCGCCACAGTGAGCTGGGCCCGGGTCAGCCGGGGCGGCCAGAGTCCCTGGACCAGCCGCTGACGGCCCGTCAACGGCTCGGCGCCCTCTGCCCTGCCCTCCCGGTCCGACGGCTCCGCGGCCCCGGGAGGCGGCTCGGGGGACGGCTCGGGCTCCGCGGCGGAACCGGAGCCGGACTGCGTGGGCCCGGGCGCGGGCTCGTCGGACGGACGGTCCTGTTCGGGCCCCTTTCCAGCAGCGGGTTCCGGTCGTCCGGGAGGTGACGGCTGCTGCCCCTGCGTGCCCTTCTCCTCCGGCTGCCGCGGTGTGCCGGCCGACGAGGACTTCTGGTCCTGCTCCGGTTTCTCCGGTCCCCCGGGCCCGTCCGGCATGTCGTCGGTGCTCATCGGCCTCACGCCCGGAAGACATGCCGCCTGATGGCGGCCGCGTTCGAGAAGATACGGATGCCGAGGACGACCACGACACCGGTGGACAGCTGGGCCCCGACCCCGAGCTTGTCACCGAGGAAGACGATCAGGGCGGCCACCACCACATTGGACAGGAACGAGACCACGAAGACCTTGTCGTCGAAGATCCCGTCCAGCATCGCCCGGAGCCCGCCGAACACCGCGTCGAGCGCGGCCACCACGGCGATCGGCAGGTAGGGCTCGACCGCCGTCGGCACCACGGGACGGAGCACCAGCCCGACCACGACTCCCACGATGAGGCCCAATACGGCGATCACGATGTGCCCTTCCCTGTTCCGGTGCCGCGTTCTGCCGCGCCACCCTCTTGCGGCTGTGCGGTCCGTACGAGCAGGCTCGGCGCGGCCGGCAGCCGGACGTCGCCCTGAGCCGAAATGCTCGCGCGGACCCCGTAGTTCTGCTGCAGGACGTGCAGATACTGTCCGTCGGCGCTGCTCTCGAAAGCCTTGCCGAGCCGCTCCCCGTCCCCGATCGCCAGCACCGTGTAGGGGGGCACCAGCGGCTTGTTGTCGACCAGTATGGCGTCACCGGCGGCTCTGATCGCGGACAGCGCGGTCAGTCGCTGACCGTTGATCGCGATCGCCTCCGCGCCGGACTGCCACAGGCCGTTGACGATGCGTTGCATGTCACGGTCGCGCACCCGGCCGGTGTCGGAGAAACCGTTGCTCTCCCGCGGGCCGTTGCCACCGCTCTGCTTGGTCTGCCGGGCGTCGTCGACGACAAGCTTGATCCCGGGCCCGTGCACGGCGGTCGCCCCGGCGAGCAGCGCCACCAACTCTGCCTTGTCCCCGCCGTGTTTCTCCAGGACGTCACGCTGCTTGGTGCTGACGGCGTCCCGCAGGGCGTCGACGTTCTTCTGCAGCGTGTCCGCGGCCGCGGTCTCGTTCTGGATGCGGTTGATGAGCTGCTCGCGCTCCTTGGCCAGCGTCGGTGCCGATATCCGCGCCTGCGCCGCGCCGAGCGTCACCACCACCGCGGCGAGCAGCAGCGCGGCCGCGAGCCCCAACTTGGCCCGCAGCGTGGTCGGCAGCCCCTTGCCGCCCTCGCCCCGCCGGGCGGCGGCCTGCGCATAGCCGTCGTCGAGGCTGTGGTCCATCACATTGGTCAGCAGCGACATGGAGGCATCGGGGCGCGGCCGGGGCGATGCGGTGCTCCGAACGGGGGGCTGCTGCGACATGCCGCACATCGTCGCACGTCGCAGGCGTCGTCTCCCAATGGCCCCACCGGCGTGCCGGATCCCGGTGCCGGGAGACGACGCCCGCCGCGTACGGACGGCAGGGGTACGGGCGTCAGCGCCCGGCGCCGTCCACGACCGCGGACCACTCGTCGAGCAGTGCCTGTGCCGAGGCGTCGTCAGGGCCTTCCGCCCACAGATGCGTCACGGCCTCCGCCGGGTCGGGCAGCACCATCACCCAGCGCCCGTCGGCCTCGACCACCCGCACGCCGTCGGTGGTGTCCACCGAGCGGTCCCCGGCGGCCTCGACGACGTGCCTCATGACGAGTCCCTTGACCGCCCACGGGGTCGCCAGGTCGCGGCGCAGCACATGGGCCCGCGGGATACGGGCGTCTATCTGGCTGAGCGTGAGCTGGGTACGCGCCACCAGACCGATGAGACGCACGAACGCGGCCGTGCCGTCGAAGACGCTGCTGAACTCCGGGACGATAAAGCCACCGCGTCCGTCCCCGCCGAAAATGGTCGTCTCGGCCCGCCCGACCCTGGTCAGATCGTCCGGCGAGGTCGTCGTCCACTCCACCTGCGTACCGTGGTAGGCGGCCACCTGCTCGGCGATGCGGGTCGTGGTCACCGGCAGCGCCACCCGGCCGCTGCGCCGCTCGGCGGCGACCAGGTCGAGCAGGACGAGCAGGGCCCGGTCGTCCTCCACGATGCGGCCGCGCTCGTCCACCAGCGAGATCCGCTCGCCGACCGGGTCGAACCGCACACCGAACGCGGCACGGGCCGAGGCCACGATCTCTCCGAGCCGTACGAGTCCGGAGCGGCGGGTCTCGGCGGTCTCGGTCGGCCGGGACTCGTCGAGCCCGGGGTTGATGGTGAAGGCGTCGACGCCGAGCCGGCCGAGGAGGCTGGGCAGCAGGAGACCGGCGCTGCCGTGCGAGGCGTCGACGACGACCTTCAGCCCCGCCTCGGCCACACCGGTGGTGTCCATGGAGCGCAGCAGGGAGCTGGTGTAGGAGTCGTAGACGCTGGAGGGGAAGGTGAGGTCCCCGATTTCTCCGGGGAAAGCGCGGCGGTATTCCTGACGGGCGTAGACGCGGTCGAGTTTGCGCTGCCCGGCCTGCGAGAGGTCGGCGCCGCGTTCGTCGAAGAACATGATGTCCACCGAGTCCGGGACGCCCGGCGTGGTGCGGATCATGATGCCGCCCGCGCTGCCGCGCGCGGTCTGCTGCCGTGCCACCGGCAGCGGCACGTTCTCCAGGTCGCGTACGTCTATGGCGCTGGCCTGGAGTGCCGAGATCACCGCGCGCTTGAGAGCGCGCGCGCCCCGGGAGTGGTCACGCGCCGTGGTGACGGTCGACCCCTTCTTGAGCGTGGTGGCGTAGGCACCGGCCAGCCGTACCGCGAGCTCGGGCGTGATCTCCACATTGAGGATGCCGGACACCCCTCGGGCGCCGAACAGGTGCGCCTGGCCGCGGGACTCCCAGATGACCGAGGTGTTGACGAAGGCGCCGGCCTCGATGGTCTTGAAGGGATAGACCCGGACGTTGCCCTGGATAATCGATTCCTCACCCACGAGGCACTCGTCACCGATGACGGCTCCGTCCTCGATACGGGCGGCACGCATGATGTCGGTGTTCTTGCCGATGACGCAGCCGCGCAGATTGCTCTGCTGGCCCACGTAGACGTTGTCGTGGACGACGGCACGGTGCAGGAAGGCGCCGCTCTTGACGACGACGTTGGAGCCCACGACGGTGTGCTCCCGGATTTCGGCGCCGGCCTCGACCTTCGCGTAGTCGCCGATGTAGAGCGGGCCGCGCAGCACGGCCTCGGGATGGACCTCCGCCCCCTCGGCGACCCAGACACCGGGCGAGAGCTCGAAGCCGTCCAGGTCCACATCGACTCTGCCTTCGAGGACATCGGCCTGGGCCTTCACATAGCTCTCGTGCGTACCGACGTCCTCCCAGTAGCCCTCGGCGACATAGCCGTAGATCGGCTTGCCTTCCTTCATCAGCTGCGGGAAGACATCACCGGACCAGTCGACCGGAACGTCCGCCTCGACATAGTCGAAGATTTCGGGCTCCATGACGTAGATGCCCGTATTGACGGTGTCGGAGAAAACCTGCCCCCAGGTGGGCTTCTCCAGGAAGCGCTCGACCTTGCCGTGGTCGTCGACAATGGTGATCCCGAATTCGAGGGGATTGGGCACCCGTGTCAGACAGACAGTGACAAGTGCGCCCTTCTCCTTGTGAAAGCGGATCAGCTCGGTCAGGTCGAAATCGGTGAGGGCGTCTCCGGAGATCACCAGGAAGGCGTCGTCCCTGAGTGCTTCCTCAGCGTTCTTGACACTGCCCGCCGTGCCGAGCGGCTTTTCCTCGTTGGCGTAGGTGAGCTCCATGCCGAGCTCCTCGCCGTCCCCGAAGTAGTTCTTGACGAGTGAGGCGAGGAACTGCACGGTCACCACGGTCTCGGTGAGCCCGTGCCGCTTGAGCAGCCGCAGCACATGCTCCATGATCGGCCGATTGGCCACGGGCAGGAGTGGCTTGGGCATGCTTGAGGTCATGGGGCGAAGGCGTGTGCCTTCGCCGCCGGCCATCACGACGGCCTTCATGTCGGAAACGTCCTCCTTGCGAGACGACGGTCATGTCCGACTGCACGCGCCCGGGCGCCGTATCCCGGATACGGCGCCCGGCCCCGGTAAGGCTCTGCAACTACGGCGACGTCAGTCGGAGTGGCGATCCGCCTTCACGAGTCGGCGAACCTGAACCACGTAGAGGATCCCTGCCCACCAATACAGCGTTGTACCCCATCCGGCGAACGCCCATCCGAAAACGCGGGCAAGTTCGCACCACCATCCGTTCCCGTCGCTGAGAAGCAGCAACGGGAACGCGTACATGAGATTGAACGTCGCTGCCTTGCCGAGGAAGTTGACCTGCGGCGGCGGATAGCCATGGCGGCGCAGAATCCACACCATGACCAGCAGCATCGCCTCACGCGCCAGCAAGGTGACGGTCAGCCAGAGCGGCAGGATGTCACGCCATGTCAGCCCGACGAGCGTGGAGAGGATGTAAAGCCGGTCGGCGGCGGGGTCGAGGAGCCGGCCGAGGCTGCTGATCTGATTCCAGCGTCGGGCGAGCTTTCCGTCGAGGTAGTCGCTGACCCCGCTCAACGCCAGTACCAGCAGGGCCCATCCGTCACTCTTCGGCCCGCCGAACTCCGGCCGGAGAATCAGCCACAGGAAGAGGGGCACACCGGCGAGGCGGGCCATGCTGAGGATGTTCGGGATGGTGAGCACGCGGTTGGTCTGGACGCGCGTCTCCTGGACCTCCACCCGGGGGCCTCCTGTGGGGAACGTACTTGTCGATGCCCTCCGACCCTACCCGCAGTCATCGCCCGGGCATGCAGAGGGGTCCAAGAAATGCGAGAAAGCCCCGCCAGGAACCTCACGGCTCCCAACGGGGCTTTCCCCAACAATAGCTCGGCGGCGTCCTACTCTCCCACACGGTCCCCCATGCAGTACCATCGGCGCTGAAAGGCTTAGC